>JAMPDT010000100.1 GCA_023665525.1 Butyrivibrio sp.
CCGCGCTTGCGCAGGCTTCCTTTATCGCGCGGTCAAGCGCCGCGTCAGAGCCTGCCAGCGTTCCGACCGTAACCGATTCGTGCGTCATGGCATAGCCCGCAACTTCGGCGTATTTGACCGCGCCGCGCTTATCGGCGCTCTCCTCGCTTTCAAGCATTACCGAGGTACTGCCCTCTCCGAGAGCAAAGGCTTTGTCCTTAAGCGAATAAAGCTTTGTGCCGCCCTCCGAAAGATACCCGAGCTTGCCGTACAAAAGCCTCGTTATCTCGGTGTTTTCGTCCATTCCGCACGCAAGCATCATCTTCTCGGCTCCGTCACGCACCGTGTTGTAGGCGTAGCATATGCTCTGAAGCCCCGCCTGCATACCGTTTGTGAGCGTTACGTTCACGCCCTTTATTCCCGAATTTATCGAGAGGTAGCCGCCTGCCGCGTTGTATACGGTATTGGGAAAAATAAACGCACTGCCCGCGTGAAGTCCGTTTTTAATAAGACCCTCGTGGAAGCTGATGATTTCGGTCGCGGGACCGTCCGCCGTTCCGACTATCATTCCTATGTCGGTTTCGTTGTCGGCGCTCACCGTAACGCCCGCGTCCTTAAGACAGGCGCGTCCCGACACCACCTGCGTTTGGCTGAGCTTGTCAAGCTTTCTGTAAAAGGCAAGCTTAATTTCATGCTCCTTAAAGTCCTCCGCGCCGACCTCGGCGGTAAGAGAGCCGCTCTCCGCCATAACGCCCTCATCAGCCGCGCCGATATACGCCTCAACGCTGTTTCCCGCGGAGCTTACAAGACCGATACCCGTGATAAATACCCTGTTGTTTTGAAGCGGCTTTATATCTCTCGGCTCCTTTGCGAAAATAACGCTCGCATTGTTTCCTCCGAAGGCAAAATTATTGGTCATGGCGTACTTGATTTCGTGCTCCTTTTTTACATTGGGAACAAAATCAAGCTTGCCCGCTTTCTCCTTTAGGTTATCAAGGTCCTCGTCCGAATAGCCGATCGTGGGCGGCACGGTATTGCTGCCCAGCGCCTTGATCGTATAGATCGCCTCAACCGCTCCCGCGGCCCCGAGGCAGTGCCCTACCATGGACTTGGTGGAATCGACGCAGGTGTTTTCGTTATCACCGAAAATCGTCTGCATAGCCTGTATCTCCGTTGAATCGTTAAGCGGCGTTCCCGTCGCGTGTCCGTTTATATAGTCGATTTCAGAGGGCTGCATATCGCTGTTTTCAAGCGCCTGCTTCATAGCGTTCATCTGTCCCTCGCTGTCGGGTCTGGGAGCGGTTATGTGATGAGCGTCGGAGCTTATTCCGCCGCCCAGCACGTCGCAGTATATTTTTGCGCCGCGCGCCTTCGCGTGCTCGTAGGACTCGACTATGAGAACGCCCGCGCCTTCTCCGAGCGTTATTCCCTTGCTCTTGTTGTAGGGCGAGCAGGGGTCCGTATCAAGCGCGTGAAGCGCCGTAAAGCCGCCGAACGCCAGCGCCGAAAACGAATCCGCGCCGCCGACGATAAATGCGTCGCCCACTCCCGCGCGGATAAGGTCGCACGCGTATTCTATGCTTATCGTGCTTGCGGCGCAGGCGTTGCCCACGTTGGTAACGACGCCCTTTGCGCCCGCTATTTTTGCCACGTTGTTCGCGATAACGCCTATGGACATCTTGACGATGTCGTCGGGACTGCCGCCGTCGGGCTGTTCCTCCCTCTCGGTGAAGAATTTCTGAATGCTCACAGCGCCGCCGACGCAGCTTCCTATAATAACGCCCACCCTGTCGGCGTTGTCCTCATTGATCTCTATACCTGAATCGGCAAGTGCCTCTCTTGCTGCCTTCACGCACAAAAGCGAAACCCTGTCCATTTTGTCCGCGTCCTCGCCTGCGTCCGCATCAAAATGCTCTGCCGACTCGGCTCCCATATGAGCATAGCACCCGCTCGTATCTATCGACCTTACTTCTTTAATTCCCGATACACCGTTAATGCAGTTGTTCCAGCTTTCCTCAACGGTACTGCCGATTGCGTTGATCATTCCCAGTCCGGTAATCACGCATCTTTTTTGATTATCTGCCATTATTTTTACCTCATACAGTCAAAGCCCGCCGCAAGTCCCAATACCGTGCGGCGGCATTAATGCCGCGGGATACGGTTTAAGCCTTTCCGTGACGTTTCTCTCCGTATACCCGCAGAACGCAATTCCGTATTTACGGAATTATGCCTCCAAATGCTCCATAACATACTTGCTGAGAGCCTCGATGTTAAAAAAGTTCTCTCTCGCAACGCCTGTCATCTGCACGCCGAATTCCTGATCGATTCCGGCAATGATTTCAAGTGAGTCGATTGAATCAAGCCCTATCCCGTCCCCGAAAAGCTCGATTTCATAGTCAAGCTCCTCTGCGGGGATTCTGAGATTCTCTACGAGGATTCCTTTAATCTTCTCTGCAATTTCTGTCTGCTTTGCGTCCATATTTTTAACACTCCTTAAAAAATTTATATAGAACAGCCCTGCTGCTTCTACCGTATAATATTAAAATACCTGTCTTTTGGCGTGTGGTCAAGAGGTTCGTAGCTCACGACCGTCTTTGTCACCATTTTGTAGGAGGGCAGCTTCTCGCTCTCCGTCCTCACCCTTGCCTTGATGTCCGCCTCGATTTCCTTGGCGTCCTTTCCCGCGTAATATTCCATATCGGGCTTTATTTCAGCAGCCAGAAGCGGTCTGCCCCTGAGCTCGCCCTCCCTTATAAGGCAGTCCTCGACGCCTGGCAGCTTTCCGAAATAACGCTCCAGCTCCTCGGGGGAAATGTTTTCTCCGTTGGGAAGTATTATAAGGTTCTTGCGCAGTCCCGTTATGTGAAGGAAGCCCTCCCCGTCAAATTCGCCAAGATCACCCGTCCTTAACCAGCCGTCCTCGGTGAAAACCTCGCGCGTCCTTTCGGGGTCGTTGTAATAGCCCTTCATCACAACGTCGCCCTTAACCTGTATCTCTCCGTCTATTATGCGCACTTCGGTTCCCGGATAAACCTTTCCGATGGAATCGGGGATCCTATCCGTATCCACATTGCCCGTCACTATATTTGAAGCCTCTGTCAGACCGTAGCCCGAAAAAAGCGTTATTCCCAAATCGCCCGCCATTTTTATAAGCTTGGGCTGGACATAAGCGCCGCCGCAGATAATCGTTTCGATTCCCGCCAAAAAAACCTTTCCCTTTATTCTCGCGACCGAAAGCACCATTTCCGCCAGCCCCGGAACAAGAGTGAGGATCGTCGGCTTCATCCTGGGTATGTCAAAAACAATATTGCTCATATCCTCGCAGGCGTATACAAGCGCCCCCGTATATATGCAGGTCAGAAGCCCGCGTATCGCCCCGAACACATGGGACAGCGGCAGGATCGCGACCGTCCGCTGGTTAAAGGGTCTGCCCGGCACGAAAAGACCGTTGTGCGCCGCCCTCATAATCGCCCTGTGGGAAAGCATAGCTCCGTAGGGGTCCCCCGCGTCGCTGCTGACCGAAAAGCAGATTACCGCCGTATCCTCGGGCGAAACCTCCGCCATCGGAGCCGCCTTGTCGGAGGTAGCCTTTATATCGTATATGCGCGTACCTGCCTCCGATACCGCGTCGGCAAATTCAGGATTTGTAAAAATCGCCTTGATGTCGAATTTCGCGGCTATCCTGCGGATTTCGTCCTTTCCGAGCGCATTCGGCGCGGCGGGAAGCATAAGCACGGTGCAGCCCGCCGTCGGAATCGCCATATAAAGCTCCATCGCGGAAAGTCCGTTGGGCGCAAGCACCGCTATGTTGTCGCCCTTTTTGAAGCCCTCGGAATATATGAAATCCCGCCTTGCCGCGATTCTGTCATAAAGCTCGCGGTAGGTCACGGTATTAACCATATCGCTGATCGCGGGACAGTCCGCGAATTTCTCGCGGCAGTTCTCAAGCAGCTCGCAAAAGGTGCCGTACAGAGGGAGCTTTGCCAAATCCTCAGGCGCTATAAGCCTTTCAAAATATTCTTTTTGCTCCGACGAATAATTAACCATTGTTTTTCTCTCTCTCGTTTTGCCTGCGCGCCGCAAGCTCATAATCTATTTTTTCCTGGATAAGCGACTTGACCATCGCGCTTATCTCGGTCTTTTTCATATCCTTATACGCCTCGTATTGAATCTGCGGCAGAACGTGCATATAGGTGACTGCCCTTTTGAACGAATTGCCGTTCAGCGCCTTGTAGGAATCTATGATCACCACGGGGACGATAGGGGTCCGCGACTCAAGCGAGCACCTGAAGCACCCCGAATTAAACTGCTGCAAGGTGTTTTTGTTGTCGCCCCATTTGCCCTCGGGGAAAATGAGGTAGCGCCTGCCCTCTCTGACCTCCGCCGCAAGTTCTCCGAGCGTCGTAAGCATTTGACGCGGATTTTTAAAATCAAGCCGCTTGCCGCCCACAAGGTCGATCACCTGCTTGGCGAGTATTTTCTCCGACTGGTTCTTTTCCATAAGCACCGAGCAGGGCTCCTTGTGGTTGAGCAGTATCCCGAGCGCGTCGTACTTGCCCTGATGATTGGAATACATTATGTAGCCGCCCTCCTTGGGGAGATTTTCAAGCCCGTAAACCTTGGTGGTCGCTCTGCCGCGCCTTCTCATATGCTCCATAATATGCTGTGCCATACGGTAGCGTTCCTCCTCGGTGTATTCCTCCGGGTGCTTCATAACCTTTTTGCATTTAAATACCGTTTTCGTAACAAACAGCGGGCTTGAAAGCGCCACATAGTAAAACCTAAGCATTCCCATCCTTTTATCCTTCCTGTCCTTCATTGGCGCAGCTTACTGAGGATAGTCCTCCCAGTAGCCCGTCATCATTTTCTCCACTGCCCTGACGGGGATTAACGGAGCGCATACCGCGCTGTGCGTTTTTTCGCAGAGACAGCCGTTTTCGGCAAATTCCGCTCCCGCCGCTCTGACCTTTCCCAAATAATTCTTAAGTATCGCGTTCATTTTGTCGAGCATAAGGATTTCTCCCTGGGGGCAGAATACCGTGGTGTAATTTCCCTTGCCGCATATCAGGTCAAATTCCTTTGTGACCGCGTCGTACACGATGTCCGAGGAGGCGTGCGCGCACGAGGATACCAGCACAAGTCTTTTGCCGCTCAAATCGTATCTGAAATCCATTATTATCGGATTCTCCTCGGTCGCCAGCCTGCCCTTGTAGGGCATTTTCAGAGGCAGCAGCCTGTCGAGCATGGTTTTCATTTTGGAGGATATACCGAAAAAATACAGCGGAAAGCTTAAGATTATCACATCACTTTCCATTATTTTGCGGCGCACAAGCTCCATATCGTCCTTGATCGCGCACTGTCCCGGCGTAACCTTCCAGCAGCAGAAGCAGCCCGTGCAGTGGTTTATCTCAAGCCCGTCAAGCCCCAACTCCTCCGTTTCACAGCCCGACGCCTCGCGCAGTCCGTCCGCAAAGCTCCTCGCAACCATCATCGAATGGCTCGCACTGCCCTTAAGACTTCCGTTTATAATCAGGGTTTTCATACTCACTCCCGTCCTCCGCTTACCTTAAGGGTCCCGCCTGCGCCCGATATAAATTCCGCAATTCTGTCAAGGTTCCTTTCGGCGACGCTCCTGCCGTTTTGGTAGAACGCTTCAACGCGTTCGTCCTTCTGCTCGAATTTATGTATGCATTCCATATCGGGGCGAAGCACCAGCGCGCTGCCCTCCCTCTCAAGCTGCTCAAGCTGATTTAACTGTTTTTTGTAGACGCTTGTTCTCCTAAGAAGCGCCTCGTAGAAGCGCGGATATTTGCGCTTGTAGCGCATTTTGAGAAGCGCCTTGAGCCTGCCGTAGTCCGTCGGCGTTTCCTTGCTGTTTTTCGTCATTACGACTATGAGCCTGTCGCAGCCCTTGGCACGCGCTCTCTCAATCGGAATCGAATCGCATATGCTGCCGTCAAGATAATGATAATCGTCTATTTTGACAGGCGCGCACATAATGGGAACCGAGCAGGACGCCTTGCAGAGGTTGAGAAGCTTCTCAATGTTCCTTCTCTCGTCGTAATATTCCGCCTTACCCGTTTCGCAGTTTGTCACAACGACTTCATTTTCTGTCCTGCATCTGAAAAATTCGTCGAAATCGTAAGGAAACTGATTGTAGGGATACTCGAGGAACATCATATCAAGGTTAAGGAACCTGCCGTGCCTGAGTATGTGCTTTATGCCGAAATAATTCTGCCTGTGGTCCTTGGGCTTAATTACGTTGCGCGTCCTTCCCTGCTGCTTGGAAAGATAGCCCATCGCGTTGCCCGCGCCCGCAGACACGCCGACCACATAATCGCATTCTATTTTGTTTTCCATAAGGACGTCCAGAACCCCCGCGGTAAAAACACCCCTGAAGGCTCCTCCCTCCAATACCAAACCTGTCTTAGCCATAAACTCTCCTTGCGCCGCAGATACGCGTTCTGTCCGCGTCCGCTATTTCAGCCCCGTTTTTTCTTCTATGTAGGCGCATACGTCTTTAACCGTCTTAAGCTCTCCCGCTCCCTCGAATTTGATATTGTATTCGTCCTCAATCGACACCGCGAGAAGCATCATCGTGAGGGAATTAAGACCCAGATCCTCGGTCAGCGAGCTTTCCTCGACAATCTCCGAGGGATCCACCTCGGGAATAACGTTTGCGAATATCTCCAAAAGCTTATCGTAAATCATTTTAAAGTTCCTCCTTAATCTTATGCTTAAGTTCTATTACAATTTGTCTGAAACGTTCGCTTTCTTTTTCAAGGTAATCGGGCTTAAGCCCTTTCCCCTCCGGCGTAAGCTCCGTGGGCTCGCCGATCAGCATTTTCTGTCTTTTGCCGAAAAGTATTTTGTAATTCCCCTCAACGGCATACGGAACGATTTTGGCGCCGCTCATCACAGCCAGCATTACGAAGCCCGATTTAAATTCCCTCGGCTCCTCCTCCTTGCCCGTGCGCCCCTCGGGATAGATAATAACCGATTCGCCCTTCTTCATCGCCGCTGACGAAAGCCTCAGCCAGCCCGTGTCAAGACCGAATCTGTCCATGGGAATACACCTGTTGTTTTTGAGGAACCAGTTGAATTTGGGCTTCTCGTACCAGTCCTTCGCCACAAGTATGCAGCCCTTGGCGGGCGCGAAAACCACCGAGGTAAGCAGTCCGTCCATATGGCTTGTGTGGTTGCCGACAAAAATCATCGGCTCGCCGTATCTGTTTTTCTTCCTGTTCTTATCTATGTATCTGACCTTCGGTCTGAATCCGATTCTCACGAAAGCCGTCATAAGCCCGCGGCCCGCCTTAGCCGCCGCCTTTTGTAAAAAATCAAGCATTCCGAGCCTCTCCCTTTAACCGTGCAGTTGCCATACGATATACTGCATCACCGTAAGCACCCCCGCTATTATCAAAAGAATCCCGCCCGTCCAGTACACTCTTTTGTCAAGCTCGCCGTTGCGGTAGCCGACATAAACCCCCGCAATCACAATTCCGATTGTGAGTATGCATATCATACCGCCGACATAAAAGGGGTTCAGCATAAGAAATCCGCAGGCAATCCCCGCGAAAAGAGTATATATGCTCGTGCTCGACGCTATTTTGCAGGTTTTCTTGAAATCTATGTCCGAGCGCACCTCGGGTATCGCCTTCTTAAAATAAATTAAAAAGATTTTTATGCCCCCGAGGACAATCAGTATGAGAGCGGAAAGTATGCTCCAAACCATTCGCACGCCCTCGGACGCGCTCTCAACATGGGGAAGCGACGCGATCCCATAGCCGATCGCCATTGCGACCACCTGCCACGCGCATACCATAAGGCACATAAGAACGATTCCGCGCGACTTTACGCTGCCCAGCACCGAGCCCTGCGACACGGCAATACCGAACACGTCGAACGCCAGCCCGAAGCCTATGAGTAAAATCATTAAGACATCCATTTAATCAAAGCCTTTCATCCTTGAATGATACTCCTGAATTTTATAAAAAAAAATACGCAAAATCCATATACAAATCGAATTTCGTGTATTTTTCGGCTACAATTTCCCCAAAATGTAAAAATCGACTACATTTTTGTCAAAATGTAGTCGTCAGTCCAAAAGCTCAAATATCGTGTGCTTCATAAGGTAGATATACATATCTATGATTTCCTCAAGCGTGCTGTCGCCCGCCTCAAAAAGCGCGTACCTGATAACCGTTATTATGCCGTTCGCATAATATCTCGCCGCCAGCCCCGTCTCCACGGGCAGAGCCTCAAGCCGTTTATCGTTGCTGTAAGCCTTCTCAAACATCTCCTTAAGCTGCCCCGAAAGCGTTTCGGCAAACCCGTTCTGTCCTATTATGTCGAACGCCCTTCGGTAATACTCACGCTCCTCGTAAAATCCCGTTATAATCATACGGATTGCGCCGCTGCCGTCCCCGTCGTGCAGCTTTACCGCCGCCCCGTCGAGGATCTCCTCCCGCACAATCCATTCAACCAGCTCGTATTTGTCGTGGAAATGGTTGTAAAAGGTAGGTCTGATTACATTGGCATGGTCCGTAATCATTTTTATTGTAATTTTCTCAAACGGCACCTGCTGCAACAGCTCCTTAAAGCTGTTGGCTATCAAACGCTTCGTCAGTTCCTTAATCTGTTCCATACCGCACCTATCGCATACTCCTATAGATAGTTTACCACAAATTCGGAAAAAATGCAATTACGCCGTTCTTTAATATCAATAACGCTTTGGACCATAATAAATTCCTCATCGGGCTTTCTTCCCGCCGCATAAATAAGCATAGCCTATCGCCTCCGTATCCTCCCCGAAAATATACAAAACAAAGCAGTCCCAAAGCATATTAAGGTTATTGTCGTATCCGTTCACGGCAATAATGTCACAAAAAGCGGGAAATGCTGAATTTACGGTATGTTTTAAATTATGAAAGATTTTTTACTAAGAATGATGATTTTTGAGAAGTTTCGGCACGAATAACAAGCGAATGTTATATTTAAAGCTTTGTTGCTTTTAGGAAAATTTTCCCACAAGCGGCAAAGTCACATTATGTAAAATCAAAGTTGACTTTTACACTACACAAAATTATAATATGAAGTATGAAAGTCAACAAAAAAGAAATCATTGAAGCTAAAATTTTACAAAATCAGGGAATTATCCAAATTGCCGACATTGTTGCAGAAGACATTTCAAAGCAGTACGCAATCAAATATTTGCAGGAAAGAAATTATGAAAGGGCTGCAAAAGGCGTATATCTGGCACCGGATGCATGGCAGGATGATTTGTACATTATTTCCCTGCAATATAAGAAAATTGTCTATTCCCACGATACCGCCCTTTACCTGCTCGGATTATCGGAACGGGAGCCGATTTGCTTTACCGTTACTGTTCCAAGAGGATATAAAGTGAATTATAAGGGGCAAAGTCCTCTTAAGAAAGTAACGGCAGTTGAAGAATATTATCCTATGGGAATTGGCACAGCAGTCACGCCATACGGACATACGGTTCCCTGCTATAATGCGGAAAAAACATTGTGTGATATTTTCAGAACAGACACAGAAATGCAGGAAAAACAATTTGCTGTAAGAGAATATTTGAATGGGAAAAAGAATCTGCCCAGACTTATGGAGTATGCTAAATTGCTCCATGT
>JAMPDT010000101.1 GCA_023665525.1 Butyrivibrio sp.
GTGAAGCCTATGCGGGCAAACCGATAGATGTGGAAAAATTTGAAAAAGTACTCAAAAAGCTGGAGCTGATTTAAAGGCGGAGCAAGAGAAAATTCTGAAGATTGGAGGAAGTATGGCAGAAGAATTTAATACGGAAAGTATGCTTGACATGTTTTTGTACGAAAGCGGTCAGCTTCTCGAAAAACTGGAAGGCATAATATTAGAGAAACAAGATGCAGAATGCTTCGACGATGCCGACATCAATGAGATTTTCCGTTGTATGCACACCATTAAAGGCTCATCGGGAGTTTTGATGTATGAAAACCTCACCAAGGTTTCCCACAAGCTGGAGGACGTTTTTTATTACCTGAGAGAATCGCATCCCGAGAATGTACCCCATCTCGAATTGGTGGAGAAGGTGCTTGCCGTATCGGATTTCATAAACGGCGAGCTGGATAAAATCAAAAACGGCGATACGCCCGACGGGGACGAGAGCAAGCTTGTCAAGGATTTGGACGAATTTCTGAGCCGTATCAAGGGCGAAATAAAGAAACAGGGAATCAGGCTCCCCAAGGCAAACAAAAAAGAAGAGCCCACCCAGTTTTACGTTGCGCCCGTGGCGAGCGAGGACAGTCATTTTTACAAGGTTGTCATTCATTACCGAAACGATACGCAGATGAGCAATATCCGCGCATATTCGGCTACATACGCTCTCAAGGAGGTGGCGGAGGATCTTTTGTACACGCCTGAGGATATTCTCTCCAACGAGGGCAGCGCGGACACGATTCTTGCCGAGGGCTTCTATATGCTCATTCAGACCAAGAGCTCCAAGGAGGAGATTCTTGAGCTGATTGACAGTGCGGAGGCGGAGCATATAGATTTTGAGGAGATCAACGCGGAGCAGTACGGCAAAGCGCTTGCCGAGCTGGGACGCGAGAGCGCGCCGATTGTCATCAATCTTGACGACGACAAAAAGCCCGAGAAGAGCGACGCGCCGCCCATGCCCGGAGATTACGTCGTAAAGACAAAGGAAACAGGAAAGGGCAAGACGCTGGCGAAAAATCAGCCGAAGCAGCAGATTATCAGCGTCAACGTCGAAAAAATGGACGCTCTTATGGATTTGATCGGAGAGCTTGTAATCGCCGAGGCGACGGTTTTGCAGAACCCCGACTTAAGGGTTCCGGGGCTTGACCTCTCGAATTTCAATAAGGCGGCGGCGCAGCTTTCCAAGAATACCACGGAGCTTCAGGACGTGATAATGTCAATGCGAATGATGCCCCTGACAAATACCTTCCAAAAGATGAAGCGAATCGTTTTTGACGTTTCGAGGAAGCTTGGAAAGGACATCGAGCTTGACGTAATCGGCGAGAATACCGAGGTTGACAAAAATATTATCGAGCATATCACCGACCCTCTTATGCACCTTGTGCGAAATTCCGTTGACCACGGAATAGAGGAAAATCCCGAGGAGCGTACCGCAAACGGCAAGCCCGCCAAGGGAACGATTACTCTTGAAGCCAAGAACGAGGGCGGAAAGGTTTATATCAGCGTAAAGGACGACGGCAAGGGCCTCAAAAAGGAAAAGCTGTACGAGAAGGCGCTGGCAAAGGGACTTATAGAAAATAAGCCCATAAGTGAATTTAAGGAAAAGGAAATTTTCAGATTTATTACGCTGCCCGGTTTTTCCACCAAGGAGGAGGTTACCGAGTATTCGGGACGAGGCGTCGGCATGGACGTCGTTGTCAAGAACATTCAATCCATCGGTGGCAGACTTGACATAGAGAGCGTGGAGAACGAGGGCTCGGAGATGACTCTTGTAATACCGCTTACATTGGCTATTATTAATGGAATAGTGGTACAGGTAGGGAACTCTTCGTTTGTGATTGAAACGGCGGCAATCAAACAGTTTGTGAGAATGGGAGAGGACGCGCTCATACAGGAGCCGAGCGGGGAAGAATATATAGTTCTCCGCGGAGAAGCCTATCCGTTCATACGTCTCAACGAAAAATACAATCTGCCCGGCTCGGTATGCAATATCGAGGACGGAATAGTGGTTGTATTGGAGCATGAGGGCGAGCAGATATGTATTTTGATTGACAAGCTGCTTCAGGAACAGGAGATAGTAGTTAAGCCGATACCTTCTTACGTCAAGAAGGTTAGAGGGCTTTCCGGCTGTACACAGCTCGGCGACGGCAGTATCGCGTTGATTTTGGACATTGCCGGATTGATTCTTGACGAGGAAAGGAGATAGCACATGGCCGAAGAAGTGATTGAAGAACTGGTCGAGGAGGATTCACAGACGGGAAAGTTTATGACCTTCCAGACAGGAAAGGAATACTTCGGTATCAGCATCAGTTATGTAAAAGAAATAATTACCATGCAGCCCATAACTGCGATCCCCGAGGTGGAAGATTACATAAAAGGTCTGATAAACCTCCGAGGCAAAATTATTCCCGTAATTGATGTCCGCGTCAGATTCAAGATGGAGCCGACGGAATATACGGACACGACGTGCATTATCGTGATTGACGTAAAATCAACGGTGCTCGGTCTGATTGTCGAAAGAATCGCGGAGGTGGACACGATACTGGACGACGACATTGCTCCTCCGCCCAGTTTAGGCAAGAATAGCAACGAGCAGAGGAAATATGTGTACGGATTGGCGAGGACGGGAAATACGGTTAAGCTGCTGTTGGACCCGGAAAAGCTGATTAAGCAAGATACTTTAAATGCAATTGAAGACATTCAAGAGAAAGAACAATCATAAAAAGGAGAGTTTACTGCTATGAAGAAAAAATTTTCAATCAAGAACATGACCGTAAAGGCAAAAATTACGACCTTCAGCGCTATGATGCTGATTTTAATGGTAGTTGTCGCGGTTGTCGGTCTTATTTCATCGAACCGCATCAACAAGAGCCGCAGCGCTCTTTATGATAACCACGCACGAGGCGAGTTCTACTTAATGGGAGCGTTCAGCAATTTCGCCAATGTAAGGTCGCATATCAGAAATATTATATTTATGTATCCCGAGGAGCCGGCAAAGATTCAGGAGGAAAAGGCGAATATTACGAGCTATGAGACTGCATTGCGCCAGTATCTCGATACCTTTGAGGGCAGGCTTCCCTCGCTTGACGACGACGTGGCTGCGAAGTACCAGGAGGTGGAGGACGCCATAAACGAATGGATGACCTCAATGGAATCTCAGATTACAATGGTTGAAAACGGCAATGTTCAGGACGCGATAACCGACCTCAACGGCACAGGAGGAGAGGCTGCGGTGAAGGCGGATAAGGCGTTGGAGGAGCTGCTGACGCTTATGGAGCAGGACGTACAGCGCGAGAATGACAGCATTAAAACCGAGAACACGATTCTCACCGGCGTGCTTATAGGAGTAACGGCGCTGGCGTTCATACTTGCTATTTTGTATGCGGCAGTATTGATCAGGTCGATCACGGTGCCCGTAGCGAAGCTTTCGGAGGCTGCAAAGAAGCTTGCTGTCGGCGACGTTGACGTTGACTGCCATAAGATTAACGACGACGACCTCGGCGAGCTTTTGGACGAGTTCGCTATTATGGTAAACACAACCAAGGAGCAGGCAAGAATCGCCGATGTTATCGCAAAGGGCGATTTGTCGATGGAGGTATCGCCCAGAGGCGACAGAGACCTTCTCGGAAAGGCAATTCAGCGTATGGTTGCGGATCAGAACGCAACCCTCGGCAACATCAAAGAGGCGGGAGCGCAGATTACCGTCGGCTCGGAGCAGGTTGCAAACGCAAGCCAGGCGCTGGCACAGGGCTCAACCGAGCAGGCAAGCGCGCTTCAGGAGGTTACGGCTTCCATGGACGAGGTTACGCAGCGTACTAAGGAGAACGCTACGGAGGCAAGCAAGGCTAACGTGCTTGTAAGCAACGTTAAGGAAATGGCAATTTCCGGCAACGAGCAGATGAAGCACATGATGCAGGCTATGGACAGCATTAACGAGTCCTCCGAAACAATTTCCAAGATTATTAAGACCATTAACGATATTTCATTCCAGACCAATATCCTTGCTCTTAACGCGGCTGTCGAGGCTGCAAGAGCGGGCGTTCACGGCAAGGGCTTCGCGGTAGTTGCCGAGGAGGTAAGAAGCCTTGCGGCAAAGAGTGCTTCTGCGGCAGGTGAAACCGCCGAGATAATTGAGGATTCGATCCACAAGGTTGCAAACGGCACCAAGATTGCCGAGGAAACCGCAAAGTCTCTTGATGAGATTGTAAGGTCCATCGACGAGATAGTTGCTTTGATCAGCAATATCGCCGTATCCTCCAACGACCAGTCAACGGCAATCTCTCAGATTGATCAGGCTATCGCTCAGGTTTCGACGGTTGTACAGACCAACGCGGCTACCAGCGAGCAGTGCGCGGCTGCCAGTGAGGAGCTTTCCAATCAGGCGTCCACTCTCAAGAACCTTATCGGACAGTACAGACTGCTTTCGGGCGGCGGTATGGGCATGGGCAATTCCTTTGCCGATAACGGTCCCTCTTACAGCAGCAACGAGCCGGTAATCTCGCTTGACGGAGATTTCAGCAAGTATTAAAATACGAATATTATTACACGAAAGGGGCTATAAAAAACAGCTCCAAAAAGAAAAGGTTACAAGAATACCGAAAAAGGCAGGCTTGTAACCTTTTTTTGCTCTTTTTACAGCCCCTTTTCAAACTATATTTTTGTCTGTCTGCTTGACAGGGGGGATACTTCAAATTTTATTTTGGATTCATTTATACGCTTGTGTCATTTGCTTTATCCCTATAACTCAAATAAAGATTTTATATCTATATATTTTTATGTTGTGACGCGAAAATATTTCCGATGATAAACAAATGTTACTTGGCATAGCAAGATAAGCTATAATATAATTACAAATAATATTTATAAATAGTTATCATAAATAAAAAATGGTTGTAATATAGTTTGCTTTCAACTACTTGAAATGTCAAGAATATTTTTCTGCTTTCGTGGTTTTTATTAGTCTGTCTTCAAGTTTTGTAATATTACAAAAACAAAAAAGCAATGCCGAACGCAACAAGGTGCATTGTATAAATAAGAAGATAAAAAATGATAATAAACAAATATACGTTCTAAAAGAATTAAAAACTCGGATACAATACAAACTATGAAACGAAGGCTCAATACAGCATATCAGACAATGCGAAAGGGTAGGCATTAAAACATTAGACAGTTTATGCAGCCATTGAAAATAATAGAATATGTTGAATAATACACAAAAACGGGACAGGAACGCTTATAAAACGTCGTACTTCTAAAAAATATTTGCAAATCGCGGATGCTGTATAGTTAAAAGAATTATTTTAGGCGAAAGAAAATCAGAATTTTTATAGAAATGGAGCGTTGTTTATGTTATATTTATATTGCAATGTTCTTTTTTGTATGGGAAAGGAAAAGACGGTAAAGGAAGAGTTTTAAAGGACGGGAGATATACATATCAGTATACGAACGCTTTTGGCAGATAAGCTGCCGTCGGCGATCGTGGGGATTTATCTCTCGAGGAAAAAGAAAAACAGATTAAAGACGATCTAAACAGAGGAATCGTTCCTTGCACGTATGACAAAATCGGGTATGAATCCTAAGATTCTGCAATACATAATGGGGCATAGTGATGTGGCGACTGCTCTGAACACATACACGCATATAAGCTTTGGCAGCGCAAGGGAAAAAGTTAAGAGGTTGGAGTAGAGGAGGACTGTTATGTAGCTGATTTCGGAATACACCTCAATTTACTGTAACGCTGTGCGGATTTATGCAGAGATATGCAAGATATACGGAAAGCATAATATTTTCGGAACCGCGAAAGGTCTGAAAGCGCGGTGGTTTCAGGAGCTTGCGGAAACAATAAAAATTTAACTGTCATATTATATGATTTTTATAGAGATAAGGACTAAAGAGTTGGAAAGAGGACGGGTTTGAAGCAGGTAGGCAAAAACAGATTTATCAGAATAAAGATTAAAATTGTCGGCACAGTGGTGCCGATAGTTTTGTTAATGATTTTTATATTTCTTTCTCTAACGAGAAACAAAATAGTGGAGCTGTCCAAGGAGAAGCTGGCGCTTGAATCGAAAAATTACGCGGTTGACGTGAGCACGTGGGCGGAGCAGATTCTTAATGAGCTGGATATATACAAGAGCCTTGTCGAGGAAATGGGGACTGACGATTACAGGACCTTTGAGATGCTCAAAACGAGCTGCGGGGCGCATGAGGCGTATCCCTACGGACTTTATTGGGGCGACGAGAAGGGCAATTATTTCGACTCCTCGGATTGGGAGCCGGAGGAGGATTATGTCGTTGCCGAGCGCACATGGTATATCGAGGGGCTTGAGCATGACGAGTTTGTTTTTGGCGAGCCGTATGGGGACGCTTTTACGGGAGGAACCTGTATAAGCGTTACGTCAAGGGTTGACAGCGATTCGCTTGTGAGCGTGCTGTCCGCGGACGTGTATTTCGATTACGCGCAGAGGCTTGTGGAGGAAATCACCTCGGGGAGTATTGAAAACGCCTTTTTCGTGACGGGCGGCAGCCGAATTATAGTTGCGGACGCGGATTCGCAGATGGTCGGAAAGTCGCTTACGGAGGAGGACAACCCTCTTTTGTACCGCAGCGTAAATCTTCTTTTGGAGGAGGACAGGACGGGGCAGAGCGTCATTAAGGGGGAAAATGGGAGTTATTTTGCCGATATTAACAAAATCGGAAATATGAACTGGTATTTTGTTACGCTGATGAGCCGAAAGGACGTTCTGCGGGATTTGCACCGCCTTGAGGCGATTATGCTTATTGTAGCCGCGGCGGCGGTGGCTGCGCTTACTTTTCTTACGATAAAATTTGCAAAGGAGATGGGCGAGAGCAGGCTCAGGGCGAAAACCGATTCTCTTACGGGTCTTTTGAACAGAGACGGCTTCAGGGAGCGTATGTTTAGCGCGCTCAAGCTTTACCCGAATCAGGGCGTCCTGCTGTTTATGGATATGGACAATTTCAAGCTGATAAACGACCAGCTCGGGCATCCCGTGGGCGACAGGGTGCTGGTTGATTTTGCGGCGCTTTTGGAGGAATATTTCAACAGGAACAAGGATATTGTGGCGAGAATCGGCGGCGACGAATTTGCGGTGTTCGTGGGACGACCGATAAAGGCGGCGGAAACCAACGCTATGCTCAAGAAATTCACGGCTATTTTCCATTCCTCCTTTGACGGGGAGTACAGCGGGCAGGGGCTTTCCGTCAGCATAGGCGGAGTGTTCGTGTCCGAGGAGGCAAGCTATGAGGAGCTGTACCGCAGCGCGGACAACGCTCTCTACGAGGTTAAGAAAAAGGGAAAAGACGGCTTTTATATTACGGATAATGAGTAAGAAAAGGATACACATATGAAAATAGGCTTTGACAACGATAAATATCTTAAAATACAGTCGGGACACATAAAGGAGAGGATTGAGCAGTTCGGGGACAAGCTTTATCTCGAATTCGGCGGAAAGCTTTTTGACGATTACCACGCCTCACGCGTGCTTCCCGGCTTTCAGCCCGACAGTAAGCTGCAAATGCTTATGCAGCTTGCGGATATGGCGGAAATCGTGATTGTTATTAACGCCGAGGACATAGTTAAAAACAAGGTGCGCGGCGATTTGGGAATCACATACGATATAGACGTGCTTCGTCTTATTTATGAATTTGAAAAAAAGGGACTGTACGTTTCGAGCGTCGTTATCACTCATTTCGCGGGACAGGGCGCGGCGCTGCAATTCAAGGAGAGGCTTGAGAAAAAAAATATCCGCGTGTACAGGCATTACGCCATTGAGGGTTATCCCTCCAACATTCCCCTTATTATAAGCGAAAACGGCTTCGGCAAGAACGAATATATAGAAACCTCAAGACCGCTTGTCGTGGTTACGGCTCCGGGTCCGGGCAGCGGCAAAATGGCAACCTGCCTTTCCCAGCTTTACCACGAGAATATACGAGGCGTGAAGGCGGGCTACGCGAAATACGAAACCTTTCCCATTTGGAACATTCCCCTAAAGCACCCCGTTAATCTTGCCTACGAGGCGGCGACCGCCGATTTGAACGACGTGAATATGATTGACCCGTTCCATTTGGAGGCATACGGCGAAACAACCGTCAATTACAACCGCGACATTGAAATTTATCCCGTCCTCAACGCTATTTTTGAAGCCATATACGGCGAGAACAATTATTACAGATCGCCCACCGATATGGGCGTAAATATGGCGGGCAACTGCATTATCGACGACGGTGTATGCTGCGAGGCGTCCGACATGGAAATAATACGCCGCTATTATACGGCGCTTGTTAAGGCTGCCAAGGAGGAAATATCCGACAGCGAGGTATACAAAATAGAGCTTCTGATGAAGCAGGCGAAAATAACGACCGACGACAGGAGGGTGACGGTCGCGGCAAAGAAGCGCGAAGCGGAGGAGAACGTTCCCTGCGCGGCGATAGAGCTTGCCGACAAGACGATTATCACCTCCAAAACCTCAAGCTTCCTCGGCGCGTCGGCGGCTCTGCTTTTAAACGCCCTCAAATACCTTGCGGGCATAGAGCATGACGTGAAGCTGATAAAGCCCGAGGCGATAGAGCCGATTCAGGATTTAAAGGTGCGCTTTTTGGGCGGCAGGAACCCGCGCCTGCACACGGACGAGGTGCTGATTGCGCTCGCCCTTGCGTCGGTTTCCGACGAAAAAGCCAAGCTCGCGATGGAGCAGATCCCCAAGCTGCGCGGCTGTCAGGTCCATGCCTCGGTTATGCTCTCGGAGATAGACAAAAACACCTTGAAAAGGCTGGGGACGGACGTGACGAGCGAGCCTGTAAGGGGCGGGCTGAGGCTTTTTTGAGGGGTGTTCTATTCGCCCTTTTTCGTCTCCTTCTTGGGCGGCTCCTTTTTTGGCTCGTCCTTTTCGGGGGCGATTGAGGCAATCAGGCTTTGGATAATCTGTTTTTTGAGAAAGACGTCGAAGCCGAGCATACATATCATCGAAAAGGTTTGCAGAAATTCGCGGTCGTCCTCGTCCTTTACCTTTTCAAAATGCTCCGAGTAGGCGTTTATTTTGGCTGAGGTGTCCTGACTTACCGTGCGGAGCTGTGATTTTACGGTCGAGTAAACCTCGTTGTAAACATATTCCATGCTCAGTCCGCCCGAATTTCCCTCGGGACCGAAAAACTTGTCCGTGAGAGGAGTGAGCATATCCTGAATCTCGCTGATTGACAGGATATTTTTAAAATAATAGATAAAGGTAAGCACAATCATATGTTCCTTGGAATACTTCTTCTTCACGGGAGGGGGAAGCAGATTGTTCTTGGCGTAGTTGTTGATCATTGTCTTTGTGAGCGTTTTTTCGTCGGGATTAAGCTTGAAATCCGACAGGTGAGCGTTCATAAAGGTGGTCACTTGGTCCATATATAAATCAATGTTCGGAAATTCTCCCGGCTTGATGTAGTCGATGGTCGCGAGCTTTTTGAGGAGCTGCTCGATA
>JAMPDT010000102.1 GCA_023665525.1 Butyrivibrio sp.
TTGAATTATTCTTATTCCGTACAGGAACACATCCTGATTTGTTTTAATGTATAATACAGATGATAGAGAGGAAACTCCGTATGGACAGGGTTAGGCTGAATGAATTGAAAATGCGTTCCCGAGACGAGGTACTGCGGTTCCTTAAGCGTTTGTGGAATGAGGAACGGACCGCCTGCCCGATGTGCGGAGAGGAACTTGAATTGCTGCATAAAGGGGCAAAGAAAAGTAATTGCGACTGGCAGTGCAAAGGGTGCGATAAAACCTTCAAGACCTTATACCTGCTGGACGAGCTGAATGAGCGGCTGCCGTAACAGCCGTATTATTTATAACTGCCTGCGTCACTTGCTCGGTGAGGCAGGCAGCTAAGGCTCTGAAAATTATCTGTGGTGCTCGAAGGCTCCCATATCTATTTTTTGAAGATTTTCCAAAATGGTGCGGCAGTCCGCGCAGCCGATAAGGGCGTCGCGGTCCTTTTTGGCTGTATTTTGGGGTGTGAACGAGCTCGGTCCGCCTACGCAGCCGCCCTCGCACGCCATTCCCTCTATGAAATCCTCGGGCAGCTTCCCGACCTTCATAAGCAGCAGCGCCTTTTTGCAGTCCGTGGCGCCGCTTGCGCGGTAAACCTTGGCGTCGATTTCGTTGTCGGTTTCCTTAAGATATTGGAGAACGGACTCCGTAACGCCGCCGGAATTGCCGTAGCGCTTGCCGAATACGGACGCCTCCTGATATGTATTCTCCGAGGGCTTAAGCTGTACGTCCTTTGCCTTCATTATGGCGCGGATCTCGCTGAAGGTGAGGACGGCATCGGCGTTGCCCTCGATTTTCTGGTCGCGCACCTCGGATTTTTTGGCAATACAGGGACCGATAAAAACGGTGTACGCACCGGGAACCTTTGCCTTAATCATTCTCGATACCATGCACATCGGGGATACGGTGGTCGAAATATGCTCCGCCAGCTCGGGAAAATGCTTGCGTATCATATTTACAAAGCCGGGGCAGCAGGAGGTTGTTTTTTTCTCGCCCGCCTTATATGCCTCCGCCCATTCCTCAGCCTCGCTCATGGTGGTCATATCGCCGCCCATTCCAACCTCGAACATATCGGTGAAGCCGACCTCCTTCATGGCTTTTTTCCAGCTCGCCATGGTGATGTCCGCGCCAAACTGTCCCTCCGAGGCGGGAGCGAGCATTGCGTATACGGGGCGGCCGGATTTTATCGCCTTGATCACATCGACTATGTAGGTTCTGGAGCCGATAGCGCCGAAGGGACAGCTATGTATGCATTGACCGCAACGTATGCATTTGCCCTCGTCGATTACCGAAATGCCGTTTTCGTCGTATGCGATCGCGTCAACGGGACAACTGAATTTGCAGGGACGCTTAAGGTGCGCGATTGCGTTGTAGGGGCATGCCTTTGCGCACTGACCGCACTCTTTGCATTTGGTCGCGTCTATTTTGGAATGCTTCTCGCCGATGGAGATTGCGCCGAAGTGGCAGGCGTTTATGCATGCCTTGCCGAGGCAGTTCTGACAGTTGTCGGTAACTATGTAGCTGGAAATGGGGCAGTCCTCGCAGGCGGAGCTTATGACCTGAACGATATTGCCGTCGTCAACCGCGCCCGGAGCCTTGTTTTCCGCGAGGCGCACGCGCTGGCGGATAATTTCCCTTTCTTTGTATATGCAGCAGCGGAACTGCGGCTTGGGGCCTTGAATAAGCGCGAAGGGAATATTGTCCCTTTTTTCCTCAAGCTCCCCCGCAAAGGCAAGCTTGGCGACCTCGTACAGAACGTCGTGCTTGATTTTTATCATGTTCTCATCAGCAAACATCTCAAATTCCCTCCGTCGGTAAAATACTTTGAATCCGCTTTTAATTTTACTTTATAGGTCTGCGCTTGTCAATGAATTAACAATTTATTTGTCAGCTTACTGTTGTATTGACGGCGGATTTGTATTATAATTTAACATAAGGAAAAAGTTTCTTTTTATAAAATTCGAGGGAGGATAAATATGGCGTCCGAGGGTAAGGATATTTTAAAAAGCAGTATATACGAAGCGCTTTCAGAAGCGTCCGACAATGTCTATATTTATGTCACTGATATGACCAGCGGACTTGCCAGATGGTCGCAGAGCGCGGTCAGATATTTCGATTTGCCGGGTGAATATATGCAGGAGCCGGGAATGCTTTGGAGCGAAAAAATTCATCCCGACGACAGGGAGAGCTATCTTAAGGATATAGAGCGGGTTTTTTCGGGAAAAACAAATCATCATTCCTGCCAGTACCGCGCGCTGAACCGTTACGGACAATATGTATGGCTCGAATGCAAGGGCACGATGATTTATGACGCGGACGGCAATAAGGAGATCTTCGCGGGCATGATGACGAGGCTTGACAGTCAGAGCATGTACGACAGCCTTACGGGGATCCTTACCAAAAACGAGTTTTATACATACGATTTTACCTCCGAAAGCGGCGTGGTTATGCTGTTCGGGATAGACGACTTTCGCAAGCTTATCAGCGCCTACGGGTACGGCTACGGCGACGAGGTGCTGGTCGAGTTCGCGAGGAAGCTTGAGGGCTGCTGTGAAAACGGTCAGAAGGCGATTCGCTTCAACGGCGACGAGTTTATGCTTTTGCTGCCGGGCGACGGCAGGGAAAGAGCAGTGCGCGTGTTTGACAAGCTCAGGGAGGACATATGCGTCCTGCATATGAAGGACGGCAAGACGATCAACCTGTCCATTTCGGCGGGAGCGGACTGTTATCCTATTCCCGACGGCGACAGGAGCGGGCTTATCAACAGGCTGGAGCTTGCGATGGATTACGTCAAGCGCGTGAATAAGGGCAGTATGGCGTTTTACAGCGGCGAGATAGAGGCAAAGCAGATACGGAGAATCACAATAAAGAACGAGCTTAAGCGAAGCATCGCCAATAATTTTGAGGGCTTCGAGCTGTATTATCAGCCTTGGATCGACGCTAACGGTACAAGTATTCGCGGCTGCGAGGCTCTGCTTCGCTGGAGCTGCGATAAGATAAAGAACGCGGGACCTGTGGAATTTATTCCGATTCTTGAGGAGGACGACGGAATCATCAAGGTCGGACGCTGGGTAATGAAGCAGGCGATGAAGCAGCAAAAGGAGTGGCAGGCAAAATACGGGGATTTTAAGGTCAGCTTCAATGTTTCCTACCGCCAGTTCCTTGAGGTCGGCTATGTCGAGGAGGTGGTGCAGACCGCAAGGGAATATAACGTTTCCCCGTCCAATATGGTTATAGAGCTTACGGAGAGCTGCGACGTGGAAACGCCCGAAAGCCTCGCCGTTATATTCGGCAAGCTGCGCGAGCACGGCTTCCAAATCGCGCTTGACGATTTCGGCACCGGCTATTCCTCAATGGAGCTTCTTAAAAAGCTCCCCGCCGACGAAATCAAAATCGAGCACGGCTTTGTAAGAGAACTGGAGCGCACGGGGCACGAGGTGGATTTTGCAATCATAGAGGCGATAATGCTTCTGTGCAGGCGTATGCACTGCGGCGTGGTCGTCGAGGGCGTGGAGAACCAAACGGTGGACGAGATTGTGCGCGGAATGGGCGCGACCTACCTTCAGGGCTATTATTATTCAAAGCCGATCTGCAAGGAGGAATTTGAAAAAATACTCGAGAGCAACGCCGAGTCGCCCGACGGGAATCCCGCAGCCTCCGGACTTACGGAGGCGGAATGCACTCTCAATATCGACAAGATGATCATTAATTCCTTAACGGAGGCTTATCTTTCCGTCCATGTACTGAACATTAAGGAGGACACCTATCAGGAATACCGCGCGGTTCCCGAGATACACCGCGTGCTGGGCTACACGGGAAGAATTACGGGGAGCCTTGAAAAGGCGATGCTCGCCTTCGCGGACAATGAGAGCGTTGCGCCGCTTTTGGAGTTCATCGGTGTGGATTCGTTAAAGGAAAGACTCAAGGACGGGGAGCCTGTTATCTGCGAGTTCACAAGCAGGACAAACGGTCCCTGCCGTATCGGCTGCATTCCCGTCAAATACGACGCGGAGGGCGCGCCCGAGTACATAATGCTTGCGATACAGAGGCTTTAGGCGCTTTAGGCGGCGATACTGCCGGGGCGCTCTTTTGCGAATCGGACAGAGGATATTGAAATGGAACGAGTTATCAAGGCTATGGAAAATAAATACCGTATTCCTTCATTGGAATTTGTTGAAGCCGTTTTTGCAAAATGGACCGATCCGAAAGAGGGCAGGATTGTCAGGCGGTTGGTCGAAGAAATTCGGGCAAAGAAATATTATATTCCTGAGCTGGAACTGATTACGGTAAACGAAGAAGATGAAATTATCGGATATGCAATGTTTTCGAGGTTCCACATTGAAGGACGATACGAAAACGAACTGCTGCTTTTGACCCCTGTCGCCGTAAAAACAGAATTGCAAAGACAGCATATATCAAAGGAATTGTTGGATTACGGATTTGAAAGAGCAAAAGCTCTTGGGTTTACGGCTGTGCTTGTTGAAGGGGACCCGAAGAATTATAGCTCAAGAGGGTTTGCGGCAAGCTATATCTTTGATATAAATGCCGGTCCGAATATAAAGCTTCCCTCCCCCGATTGTCTGATGATCAAGGAATTGGAATCGGGGGCGCTTGATAAAATGAACGGTCTTGTTGATTATTCGTTTTATGAAGCTCTTAACGAGGAATAGAGGTATTTTCCGTATACAGAGATATTGAACTGTCTGAACAGCAAATGTAAAGCGGGCAGGCAGGCGCTGTACATTTGTTTGGAAGAAATTGAGAATAGGAGATACCATATAACTTTGAAAGTTGCGGTTTTTGATTTAGGGGGGACATTAATTGAGTATGTAGGAATGCCATATTCATGGGTGGATTTCTATTATAAAGGATTTGAAACAATTATACAGAAATACAAAGCTCGTATCCCACAAGAAGTTATTCTAAAATCGGTTCAGATGTTGAAAGAATTTAATCCAAGAGTTAATTACCGTGAGATTGAATATTCAGCAGAATATATTTTTACAAAAACATTAGAAGATTGGAATATGGAAATTTCTGTCCAAAGTTGTATAGAAACTTTCTGGAGCGGATTGCAGTTACAGGCAGAAATATATTCGGAAGTAAAGGAGGTACTGCAAACACTCAGGGAAAAGAGTTATGCGATAGCAGCATTGACTGATTTGCCCTGTGCAATGCCTGATGAAATTTTTAAACAGGACATTTCAGAACTGTTGGATTATTTTGATTATTATGTTTCGTCTGCTGTTGCAGGATATAGGAAGCCGAATTGCAGGGGGCTGCAAATGATTTCTGAAAAATTCGACACTTCGATTACAGAATTGATTTTTATCGGAGATGAAGAAAAAGACCGAAAAACAGCATTGAATGCTGATTGCAAATTTATTCGGATACAACGTACAAATAAAAATGGAGATAGTATCGGTAATTTATATGAGTTATTGGAAATATTGTAGGAAGCGATAAGGGAAAGCTCAACTGCGGTAAATTTAGTGTTTTCAAGGGATAGCGGAGATTTTAAAAGCAGAATATAACAGATGCTGTTTTCTTTGAAAATCATTAAGTCACAATCGAGATTTGTTGATAATGCTCAATGGGAGATGAACCAATGAATTATGCGGAACTGTTTAACAGCCTGTATCCGGGGTTCTTTCAAGAGGAAAGTATTCGTACTATGCCCGAGAATTGGGTCTTTACGGAATTGCTCATGGATCTGCGCAAAGATTTGCCGAAAGCTGTGACTCCCGACTCCCCAAACGGTATTACTTTTGGCGAGTATCACGGAGAGCTTGCGGCGCTTCGGAACGCGGTTAGTATGGTGGACGAAGACTGGGTGCGGTATTTTAATGAGGGAGATAGATTTTATTGCGCCTTTGCGGGAGAAACTATCGCCGCTTTTTGCGGTCTTGCCGATATGGGGCGGATCCGGGGCTTTCATATCGGCGATCCGGGCTGTGTCGGTACGGTACCCGAATTCCGCAGACGGGGTATAGGCTTGGAAATGGTGCGGCTGGCGACCGAAACGCTTAAACGGGACGGCTATGACCTCTCATGGATTCACTATACGCATTTGGCAGATTGGTACATGAAGCTTGGATATAAGCCGATTCTTTGTTGGAACAGCGGCGGATTTCTGCAAAATACGGAAAAGGAAAAGCTTTGCTATGAAAATAATTGCGATTGGAGCTGTGACAGCAGGCGGAAAAACAACAGTTGTAAATGCAATTAAAGAACGGCTGCCAAGAACAGCGTCACTTCACTTTGACGACTACTCATTTGAGGGAGAAGTTGAAGACATTCCCAAATGGGTATCAGAGGGTGCAGATGCTAATGTATGGGATTTATCTCCCTTAAAAGCGGACATTGAGAGGATTATATGCAGCGGAGAATATGACTATCTATTGTTGGACTATCCATTTGCATACCGGCATCAAATGATTAAGGACTATTTGAATTGCTGCATATTTATTGATACGCCATTAGATATAGCAATGGCTCGAAGAATTCTTAGGGATATGAAAGAGGCTACGGCAGACGAAATTCGTAATGAGATGGATACATATTTGAAACATACAAGAGCTGCTTATGTTCAAATGTCGGAAGAATCAACTTCTGATTATGATTATGTGATTAACGGCGCAAAAGAGCTTGAGAACATTATAAATGAAGCTATGGGGATTGTTTTAAAATGCTGAATTCAATTTATCAAACGGATAAATATGGGCGCAAAATTTAATATGCGGGTATGGCATAACCGGCAGACGCATCGGATTTGGGCAGTGATACAACAGTGGAGTTATTTTTTTCGCAGCAGAATTTTAGAATATTTTGATTGACAAGCCGAGATATGCGACCGGTTGTTTATAAAATTTGAGGTTTTTTAGATGAAAAGTTCAAAAAGAATATTATTTTTTGATTTGGACGGCACTTTGCTGAGAGATGATAAAACGCTGTCCCGGCATACTTTGGAAGTTGTTTCCAAATGCAAAGAGCAAGGCGCCCTAATTGGCGTTTCTACTTCCAGAAGCGAGCTAAACTGTTTAAAATTTTTAGGAGAACTGAAATCGGATATTATAATATCCAGCGGCGGGGCATTAGTACGGGCAGAAGGAAAAATTGTTTATGCGTCTTCTTTTTCAGCAGCAGAAACGAAAATATTTATTGAAACAGCGAAAAATATATGCGGTTTGGATTGCGAAATTACGGTTGACACATTAGACGCACATTATTGGAATTATAAAACCGATCCGAAAGAACAGGATAACAGTTGGGGCGACAGCATATATACGGATTTTTCGGATTTTAACTGTGAGGCTTTGAAAATATGTGTTGAAATACCTCAATCCGGCTTAGCGAGAAAATTAAGCGAGTGTTTTCCCGAGCTTGACAGTAAGCGCTTTTCAGACGGTGATTGGTATAAATTTACGAAAAGCGGAACTACAAAGGAAAAGGCAATCTTGGCGATATGTGAAACTTACCATGCAGACGTATCGGAAATCATTGCTTTTGGAGACGATTATGCGGATATAGGAATGTTGCAGCTATGCGGCACTGGCGTAGCAATGGGTAATGCTATACAAGAGGTAAAAGATGCCGCAGACGCCATAACACTTTCAAATGAGGAGGACGGTGTAGCCGCCTATTTGGAAAAATGGATCATTTGAATTTTATGTGTGAAGAAATATTCTTTAAAAAGGAACTTTTGCTTGATTTGAAAAATGGTATTTATGCTTGAATGGCTTGTTGAAATCTGATATAATTTAATTATGATTATTGTTGAGAATGTGTAGAATTGCAAAAAATTTATATGCGGGTATGGCGGAACCGGCAGACGCGCCGGATTTGGGCAGTGTTACAACCAACAACAGGTAAGATGTATTTAAGTCTGTTTTTGGTTTTTGAACAGTGTAAAGGTATTGTCAAATTATAGCTTGTTGGGAAGAATTGAAGGAGATTGAAGCCAAGGTTATGCAGTTAGCGTAACCAATAATTTTTGACAATCAAAATATTATAAAAACTTGACTTTTGTACATATTGATAACATAATGAAAATAAATTCATTGAAAATAAATTCATTATGCGGAGGCATCGTTATGTTTATTGCTCGTGAGAAGGAACTTAAATTGCTCGACGGGATTTTGGAGAAGCCCACAGGCAGTGTGATGATATACGGCAAAAGAAAGGTAGGGAAAACCACCTTGATTACGCATGCCTTGAAGAAAAGTTCGGATAAGACGATTTACTACGAGTGCATGAAGTCTACCATGGAGGACAATGTTGAAAATTTTGTAACTGTCCTTGTGCGGGAGAAGGTTTTGCCGGTCGTTTTGGCATTTAAATCATTTGCAGACATCTTTGCGTATCTTAATACAATGGACAAGACCTTCAATATTGTAATTGACGAGTATCCATATCTGAAAATGTGCACTAGACCGGAAACGGTTGATTCAATTTTTCAGACAATCATAGACAATTATATTGGCAATATCCGTATCTATATTTCCGGTTCTCACGTTGGTATGATGAGAGATATGCTGGAAGAACAAAACGCCCTGTACGGTCGGTTTTCCCTGACCATTCAGCTTAAAGAGATGAATTATAAAGAAGTATCGGCTTTTTATCGGGATAAGGATGTGTATGATAAGATTGCATTTTATTCTGTTTTTGGCGGCTCGCCTTATGTAAATGGTTTCATTGATTCGGATAAGACTCTGCGGGAAAATATTACGCAAACGATCCTAAACGATTCACATCCGATTTATCATTATGCCGAGCAGCTTTTGATTTCGGATTTTACCAATGCGATTGGAGCCGAGCGTATTTTTTACGCTATTTCAAACGGAAAGAAAAAATACAGTGAAATAGAAGACAAGCTTGGAATGAAAAACAACGGTCTTTTGTCGAAGCAGTTGGCATCGCTTATCAGGATGGAGATCATATCGAAGACATATCCGATCAACAGACCGCACGATAGCAAAAAGACAGCCTATGAAATGAATGATAATCTGCTCCGCTTCTATTACGCATTTGTTTATAAAAATAAGAGTGCGTTACAGGTATTGGGAGCAGGAGCTTTCTATGACGAATACGTGCAGCCGTCTTTGACCACGTTTATTTCTCATCGCTTTGAGGAAATATGTCGGTGTTATTTTTCCTTGCAGGCAAAGGCAGGAAAGCTAAAAGGGG
>JAMPDT010000103.1 GCA_023665525.1 Butyrivibrio sp.
TATCAAGGGACATAAGCGATAATATCAAGCCGTCCATATGGTATGAGATACAGACAAAATATGCAGATGATGGCAAGAGTTTTATTGAAATTATCTTCAACGGTTCAAATTCTCCGTATTCAGCATATGGAAAATATTATCAGCGCTTTGCGGATGAAGATAAGCAAATATTGGATTCCGAATTGGAGCGTCTGTTCAAGGCAAGACAAAAGGATTATTCTGAATGGGAAAACGCCGATTCCACCGAAACGGTATCAGATGTTGATGAAAACCTCCTGAAAAAAGTCATTGCAGACGGAAATGAAAGTGGTAGAATCAAGTACGAATATACCGACGTAGCCTCCATTCTGTCAAAACTCGGTTTGTATAACACTGCAACGGATATGCTGACAAATGCCGGAAAGACGCTGTTTTCCTCCAATCATCCTGTTTTGTTGAAAACGGCGGTTTATGCCACGGAAACGAAGGATACCTTTATCAAACTTAATCATTTTGAAGGGAATATATTTGAATGTATAGATGAGGGAATCTCATTCATTATGTCTGCAATCAACTGGAATGTTGCCATTAACGGAAATTCCAAACGGAATGAAGAACCGGAAATTCCGCAGGCAGCCATTCGTGAGATGGTGGTCAATGCATTTGCTCATGGGTGCTACTATACCAACACGACATTTGCCGTTGAAGTGTTCAGAGACAAGGTTATGATATACAGTCCAGGAAATTTTCCATTTGGATTTACGCCGGAAGATTTTGCAAACAATGCCGCGGAGCCGATTATGCTGAATCCGAAGATTGTCAATGTACTTTTTAAGGCAGCGGTTATTGAATCCTTTGGCACAGGATATGAGAGGACGTTTGCCGCTTGTCAAAGTGCGGGTGTAGAGTATGAATATGAAAACACCAAAACAGGATTTAAGTTTGTATTCCACCGCCCTCTTGGACATAAAAATGTCCAAGAGATGACCAAGAGCGAAAAGGTTGTCTACGAACACCTGAAGGAATGCGACTATCTGACAATAGCCCGGCTTGCAATAAAAATCGGCAGGTCAGAGAAAACAGCTTACAGAGCCATTAAAGGCTTGAAAGAGAAAGGCTATGTCGAACGGGAAGGCAACGACGCAAACGGTTATTGGAAGATTCTCAGATAAACCATTGCCGGAAAAGGCTGAGAAGATTGATGTTAAATCAATCCTCGAAAAATATTTAATATTGCATGAAAAATTTTCATTAGAAAGGCGGGAGTTTCAAATGAATAGTTTGAACTACAAGTTTTTTGAAGAATTTAAGCATTTAGACAAACTATGTGGAGAAATTTATAAAACAGAGCAAGGAATTACACATTATATTGATGATATGAAGTCTAGGACATTTGCTGAATGCCATAATATTCAAGGGTGGAGCAGTGATTTAAATCAGTTGCTTCGGTTGCGGCATATCAGAAATAAGATGGCACACGAGGAAAATGCTTTTGACGACGAAGATTGTACACAGACAGATATTGACTGGGTTCGGGGATTTTATAATCGCATTATAAATCAGACTGACCCATTGGCGGAATTGAATAAGGAAAATAAAACTGTAAGAGCAAGTTATGTGTCAAATGCTCAAATCGACCGACAGATAAGGGAGAAGTCTAAAAAACATAACGTAGTCAGAATTTTTTTACTTGTACTTATAGCGGCGGCGCTGACAGCTTGCTTGATAGGAGCGCTGTCTACGCTTGTAAAGTAGTTCTAAGGAAGTAATTATGGAAAAAGAATGCTGCTCACAGCGTGATTTGGGGCTGACGCAGGACAGTACGGACAAGAATAAGAAGCGACGCAGAAAAACCCGTCGGAGGGCTTACCCCTCCGACGGGTTTTTCCAAATTGCGGCAGTCCTTACTGCGCCTGATTATTGTTCTCTTCGCCCTCCGCGCTGGACAGCTTGAGGAAGTTGTTGGGGAAGTATTTGTTTACCCACATCTGCGCAAGCTGGGATTTGGTAATCGGCTTGAGATAGTAGTTTATGGGCATTCCGAGCTGTCCCGCAAGAGCCTTGGAGACGTAATCGTCAAGGGCGTTCATCATTGAATTAATATCAATGATCTTGTTGCCCTCGCTGTCGATGTCCTTCAGACCTGAGAGCACACCCTGTATCTGAGCGGTTTGCAGGGAAACCATCTGCTGACCCGTCCTTGCACTTTGGGCGGACTTGTCCATGGAATCGCAGGCGCTGCCTGTCGCGTTTTGGAGCGCGGCTATTTTTTCCATTGCGGACGCGCCGTCAAACTGCGCAAATTCCTTTACTGCCATTTTGACGTTGTTGGACTTAATCAAGGGAATGGAGCCCTTGGTCGTAATGGTGCAGTGAGAGGAGATGTTCTGCGTGCTTAACAGATTTTTGATGTCACGCGCAAACTGGCTGTCCAAGCCGAAGCCGCCCGACATACCGGCAAACCATGAAGCTGTTTTGCATTGCTCCTGAACCTTGTCAACAACGGAGGTCATCTGCTCGAACGACATGGTGACGCCGGTGTTGAGAATATGCACCATTCCGACAAAGCAGGAGCCATAGGTTGCGCCCGAAACAATGGTCATTGACCTTTCATTCGCGGTGTTTGCCTCGGACGCAGTCCGAATAATGCTTAACGGATCGTCGGGCTTAAGCGTATCGTCCGAGTACATAGCGTTCCAAATGTTGATTGCCTTGTCAACGTCAATTACGCACGGGGCGAGGAGCGCGGCGTCCTTGTGCGTGCAGCTTGCCGCGATTACGAGGGTTCCGCCTATATCATGCCGGGAATACTGGCTGTTAAGCTGGCTTGCCGCCGCCTTGCTTGCCTGCTCGGCAAAATCATTGCCCAAAAACTTAAATTCGCCGCTGATGAACGACCGGATATTTTCACTTTGGGTTTTGGCGCTCTGTGCGTTTTGCTCAAGCGAAAAATACTGTACGTTCATATTCATGGAATCGGCGGAGAGCGGCATTTTTTTAATTTCCGTGCGGGTATAGTCCAGAGGGCTTTCCCAGCTTGCATTGACTGTGGACGCGGATTTTATTTCGAGAATGTTTTTTTTGGCTTCAAGCTTGGTTTTGGCATAGCTTACCGCCGCCTCCTCTATCTGTCTGCCTACCTCCCTGCTTTCCTCATAAAGCTCGTCGGTATTTATGTGCATACTGCCAAGCTCCTGTATGGTGTTGTCGATACTGCGCTTAAGAGAGATAAGCTCGTTCATTTTGTTTTCAGCCACGTCGATAGGCGCGTTCGCCTCGCTTATTTTTTCAAGATTTTCAAGCTTGGCGGGATCAACGATGTTGCCCAAGGCTATCGAGGGGTCGTAGGGTATTACCGATGGCATAATTAAAACCTCCTTTTATAAATAAATTGTTTGAGGACTATGCGTCCAAATGCGCGCGGAGAATTTCCGAAAGCTCGCGGATTTCGTCTATGTAGGAGCTGAGAAGCTCCTTGAAATTCTCCGCTTTTTCGGAGTTTACGGGCGGGAAGCCTGTAATATCGGCGGCAATAAGCTTGTTGGCGGGAAGCTCTGACAGCAAGCTTTTGAGCTGGTTTAAAGACATATTTCCCGAGCCCCAGTTGGTGCGCTTCAAATCCTCGCCGCAGGTCAGAACGTCCATGTCAACCGTCACATAGATTTTGTCGTATCTGTCGTAAAGGCTTTGCGGAGAAGCTGCCTCGCAGCTTACAACGCTTCCGTCAGAGGTATACAGCTTCACCGCATAAGGGTGCGCGGGCTTTCCGGCATTCTGTTTTTTGTACTCAAAATATTCCGCAAGGCTGCCGAAATCGGTTCTGCCGATATATTTGGGACCGACTGCCAAATAGTCGCAGCCGACGGCTTGGCAGATTCTGTTTCCGCCCCATGAGCCGCAATAGAAGGCGCTGTCGCTGCTTCCCGTATCAAGGTGCTGGTCGAAATTGATGACAAGAAGCTTATCGTTGTCGGATAAAGACTTTTTTGCCTCCTTAACATAAAAATATGTCAGGTGGTGCGCGCTGTTGCTCTCGGTGAAAAGCAGCGTCTTAGCGGGTATTTTTCCGTCAAACAACGCCTCGGTTTCGCGCATTTTTGCCTCGGACGCCTCCTTGTTTTCAAAAGGAATACCCTTGAATTGGTAGGTATCGGACTGATCAAGCCCGCCTGTTTTTTCAAAACAGTCCGCCAGACAGAGGGTATGTTCAAATTCAAGACCCTCCGTGTAATAAGGGGAGCCGCCGCCCTCCTCGTGAAGTGAAACATAAGTTCCGTTGATTTTTGCCATGTTAAACACAACCTTTCTTTGTAAATTTTGCGAGGGAATTTTTGTCCTCTCATATATAGCTCACGGGAAAGACGAAACTTAACGGTTTTTCCGAAAAAAATTTTTACGGCGTCAAAAGCTTTTTCAAGGCGGAATAGATTCGTTTCATTCTGCGGGCAACCGCCGCCTCGCTAACCTTCTGCTCCCTTGCGATTTCTGCCTGCTTTGCGCCCTCCCAATACACGCGGCGGAGAAGCTCCCGTTGAGACGGCGTAAGCTCTTTAAGCGCGCGGTGCAGCTCGGCGTACTCTTCCTTTAAAAGAAGCTCGGATTGCAGCTCGTGCTCGTCGGAAAAGTAGCGTTCCTCGGGGTCAAGCGCGGAGAGCAGCACATGGCGGCGTGTTTCGGTCTGATGTCTGTTAAAGGAAGGCTTGTTGAAATCCTCGTCCATAATCTGCTGCGCCGTCCGCCGCTCAACCGAGAGCTTGCCGCCGGCAGCGGCGAGCCTCCTATGATAGTCGTTTTCCTCCCAGCGTGCGCATTCGCCGCTCGGAACCTCAAGAACGGTAACGCGGTCCTTGCGCTCACAGTAAACTGAAATTTTCATGATTTTGTCCTTTCCGCCCGAAGCGGCAAATGGGGCAAAAAGGACAGGAGGACGGCGCGTTTCGGCGCTCCGCCTTACCGTGCCTGAAAAAAGGGCGCAAAAAGGAAAGAGTACCAAGGTCACGCTCCTGCTTTTTACGGAGAAAAGCAAGGCTGTCGGTATCCTTTTTTGCCCTTAATGCATATCAGGCAATAAAATTTTTTGAAAATAAAAATCGGCAAATAAGCCAAGCCAATCAAAACTTGATATGGCAAAGCTTATTTACCGGTTTTGTAGTGATGCTTCGTCCGAATACGAGGTATACGGACTGTCAGGTTCAATTCCTTCGATAAATTATAACGGCGCGAAACGGCGGGCTTCACGATGCGCTGCCCTTAAGGTAACGTAAGGGCTGTCGTGTTCAGCGCTTCTTATCGCGCGGGCTGTTATTTTGTTTAGCAGTGCTTTGGGCGTTCCGTCCGCTGCTTGGATGACGGACGCAGAATGGTTACGGTAACCTTTTTGTCCTCTACCGCATATTCTATTTCCGCGCCGCATTTGGGACATTTAAGCTCCGTCGCCGTCCCCGCCGACGAGCGACCGAGTATATGACCGCAGTCGCTGCAAAAAGTATAATATTTCATATGTTCTATCCCCCTTATACGCCTGTTTGCAGGCGGATTAGCAGGTGTCAATTATTGTTGCAAACATTATTATATAACCAAACATATTAATTGTCAAGGAAAAATCGAACGTATGTTTGTAAAATTGCGCGCGTATTCGGTTGACGTTGCTGTTTTGTAAGGATATAATATAATGTAGAAAAGATTTTGAAGGTACTTATGGATTACATTGTTCTTGATTTGGAATGGAATCAGTGTCCGAGCGGCAAGGATGAAGAGGATAAAGAGCTTCCCTTTGAAATTGTGGAGATTGGGGCGGTAAGGCTTGACGGCAGCAGGAAATATTCCGACAGGTTCCAATGCCTTGTTTCACCGAGAGTTTACAGGGAGCTGCACAGAATTACCAAGGATATAATAAGGCTGTCGATCAAAGAGCTGGACCGCGGGGCTGATTTTGCCGATGCGATGAAGGCGTTTTTGGAATGGTGCAATAAGTCGGAGAGCTATATTTTCTGCACATGGGGCTCCATGGATCTGACGGAGCTTCAGCGCAACTGCCGCTATTTTAACGCGGAATACAAGGCTCCGACGCCTTTTATTTACTACGACGTACAGAAGCTGTACAGTCTTTGCTGTGACAACGGCAAATCCCGCGAGGCATTGGAAACCGTGGTGGACAAGCTTGGGATAAAAAAAGACGCGCCTTTTCACTCGGCGGTATACGACGCGGAGTACACCGCGCGTATTTTGGCGGGTATGGATTTTGACAAGGTGAGCGCGTACACCTCGGTGGATACCTTTGAAATTCCCAAAAGCAGGCGCGAGGAATTTACGCTCAATTACGGGACTTACAGCAAATACGTGTCGAGAGGCTTTGCCGACAGGGATTCGGTTATGCGCGACGCGAACGTGACTGCCACGAGGTGCTACGTCTGCAATAAATCCGTCCGTAAAAAAATCCGCTGGTTCTCCGCGAACCAAAAGATGTATTACAATCTCGGAATTTGCGAGGAGCACGGATACTTAAAGGGTAAAATAAAAATCCGCAGGTCGTATGACGATTTGTTTTACGCGGTAAAAATACTTAAGCTGACCGACGAGGCGGGAGCGCAGAAGGTAAGGCAGCGACAAATCTCGGCAAGACAAAAAAGGCGTAACCGCCGTTATAGGGAAAAAGAAAAGCTCCGCTGACAGCGCCGATTCGGCGTCAGAAGCGGAGCTTTTTGTAGCTGCGGCTGCCGCGCCGTTTTCGGTGGCGCAAAAACAGCACAATCAGTCCGAAAATAAACGCAAGAGCAAGAACGCCTCCCAAAATATACCATATATTAATATAGGTAAAGCTTTCGGCAGGCTCGGGGCGTTGGAGCGAAATCGGCAAAACGCCGTTCTGTCCCGGCAGCAGCCCGTCGTTTTCCTTGGAGCTGACAAAAATCGTGGCGCTGCCCACATTAATATTTCGGTAAAAATAGCTTATGCAGGCAAAGCCGTCTTCCTCGCCCGCGTAAGCGGGGTTGTCCGAATAGGTAACGATTCCCGTAAGCTGCGGCAAATATACGTTGTTGGGAACGAGCAGGTACGCGCCGCTTTTAAAGCCTATCGAAATATCCGCGTCCGTGTCTATGCGATTCATAAGCTCCAAAATATCAATGCTGCCCGAGGTGATTCCCGTTTCGTAATCCTCAAGATAAAGCTTGTGGTAATTGTCGAAATAGTAGTCAAAAAGCGCGATGGTATCCGTATAGCGCCCCTCGTCCGTGGAGTTCATAACCACGCAGATAAGGCGCAGGTCGTCCTTTTGGGCAAAGGACACAAGACAGTTGCCCGCCGCGTCGGTGTAGCCCGTTTTGCCGCCGCAGGAATATTGGTAGGCGTAATCGCCGCCCGGCAGCATTTGGTAGCGGTGCCTGTAATACCGTGTGAAATTGCTTTTGTTGGTAGGTCCTATGGTATAAAGGTCAGAGTACGAAATTATGCGCATAAGCGTCTTGTTGTTGAAGCAGGCGCGGGCAATCAGCGCCATATCGTAGGGCGTTGTGTAGTGAAATTCATCGGTAAGCCCGCTGGCGTTTGAAAAATGCGTACCCGTCGCGCCAAGCTCCTGCGCGCGGCTGTTCATCATCGAGGCAAAGGCGGAAAGCGTTTTGCCCATATGCTCCGCAAGCCCGTAGGAAACCTCGTTGGCTGAACGCAGAATAAGGCAGTAGAGCGACTGCTCGACGGTAAGCTCCTCGCCCGCCGAGATTGAGGCGTTGGCGTCCCCGTATTCAATGCTGTCCACGGCGTTCTGCGAAAAGACAACGGTGTCCGTGAGGGCGCAGTTCTCCACGGTCAGCAGCGCGGTCATAAGCTTCGTGGTGCTCGCGGGCGCGCATTTCAGGTCCGCGTTGGAGCCGAACAGAACCTCCCCGCTGTCGGCGTCCATAAGCACGATATTACGTGACACCAGCGCGGGAAAATCAGGCAGATTCAAAGTATCGCTGCCGTCGCCGTATACGTCGGGCGAAAAAGCGCAAAGCAGTAATGCGGTTGTTATCAGTATCGTAAAAAATTTTCTGAGCTTCATAAAAATCCTTTGTTGCACAATGTGCGTCGCTGATTATATAATATCCTTTGTAAAATCCATTTGCAAGGGTTATAACACAAGTATTGCGATAAAAGAGGAGTTTTATAATGAGACTTAGGAATATTAAGGGCGCGCGCGAGATGATGCTTGAAAGCGAATTTACCGTCAATGAGCCGGAGGCAAACAAGGGCGGCTGGCGGCAGTTTTTCGGAAACGAAAATCCCATTCGCCTTGAGATAGGTACCGGCAAGGGCAGCTTTATTATGACCTTGGCGCAGAACCACCCCGAAATAAATTACATCGGCATCGAAAAATACTCCAGCGTGCTCCTGAGGGCGCTGGAAAAGCAGCGGCTCCTGCGCCTTCCGAACGTTATTTTTATAAGGGCAGAGGCGGAAAATATCGGAGATATGTTTGAAGCGGGAGAAATCGACAGAATTTACCTGAACTTCTCCGACCCGTGGCCCAAGGAGCGGCACGCGAAGCGCCGCCTCACGTCAAGGCAGTTCCTAGCGAGATACGACATTATATTAAAAAAGGACGGAGCGGTGGAATTTAAAACCGACAACAGGGCGTTGTTTGACTTTTCCGTTGAGGAGGCAAAGGAAGCGGGCTGGCGGCTCGATAAAATTACATACGATTTGCACGGCTCCGAAATGAATGAGGGAAACGTGATGACGGAGTACGAGATAAGATTCTCGGAGCTGGGAACGCCGATAAACAAATTTATTGCCGTCCGTTAGGGGGTGAGCGTTATGAAGCGCGATTTGTGTTCCAAAATATATAAAGCGACCGCGGCGAACTGCAAGCTCAACGAGTTTGTCCTGAGGCTTAAAAGGGCATTCGACTGTATGAGCAGGCATTTTTGCCCGTCGGGCAGGAGATAAAAAATCGGTTTTATTTGAGCGCCTGTCCGCAGAATTGGGACGGGCGCTCCGAAAGCGATATAAGGAAACGCGCGCGGCTTACAGCTGCCTTAAGCCCGGCGGCGAGCCGCAGCGGATTTTTTAAAATATGCCAAAAAAATCTAAAAAAGGTGTTGACAAATCTTTTTTTTAATTATATACTGTCTAAAGTGTTTGAGCGGTGCTCCCGCAGGACACTTTAAAATAGGGAAACCGTCCGACGGCAATTCCCAATCATAAGCGCCGCTAGCTCAGTTGGTAGAGCACCTGACTCT
>JAMPDT010000104.1 GCA_023665525.1 Butyrivibrio sp.
AAAAACAGGTCGAAAATCCGTGCCGCCCCTACCCTTTACGGCAAGATGATTGATATAATCCTCCATTTCGGCGGCATTCGCAAGCCTGTCGTCGCTTTGGATCCTGTTGTCGCATTGCAGTACCCGTATATTCACCTTTTGAAAAAAGCTCTCCGAGGTAAAAAGTATGCGGCAGGTTTCCTCAAGAAAGCCTTTGACCTGCTCCTCCGTGCAGGAGAACGAGGTGTCTATGGCGATAACGAAATCCTGTATTTTTTTGATTTCCCTCTGCTCCAAGGGCTCAATCAAGGGCATATTCCCGTAATGCGACAGCCCGTAGGTATATATTGTATAGTCAAAATCGTCCGGATCAAGCAGGATTTCCTCTCTGTACACGGCGAATCTGCGCAAAAACTCCCTGTAATCGTAACGTCCTCGGTTCTCCGCCTCGATGCTTTGATAAAGGCTTTGGCTCTCGGTTCCCGCTCCCTTTTCCACGGTTTCCATGGAGGTCTGCATTTTGCTGCTTATATTTTCCCATTTACGCTCGCTTTGCGAACGGCTTTTTTTATCGCCGCTGTGATACCAGTATTCATGGTCGTCCGCAAGAAATTCGTTCTCAAGCTCCGCAAGCTCCCGCTCCTCGGGAGTATTTTTATTTAAATAATCATAAATTAAATCGCAAGTTAATATTTTGCAATCACTCCTGAGTCGGCGGTAGCAGGCGTCTCTCACGGCAGGGAGCCGCATTTTCACGCAGGAATACTCAAGCCCGTCTATTACTGCCTCGACAGCTATATCGCACGCCAAATTCCAAAGCCTTTTGCTTCTGCCGCCGCACCTGAACAAATGCCTGTATACGCAGTGCAGCGTCATATGAAGATACAGCCTGTTTACAAGACTGACCTCCTGTTCGTATATATCCATCAGGTAGTCGGGCGCAAAATATATAACGTTCCCGTCCGTTCCCGCATAATGATTGCCCTCGTTTGCCCTGTACTCAAAGGCGCAGAGCGCCGTATCCATAAAGCGCATCGCAAAATAAAGATTGCTGCGCCCCGCGGCAAGGATTTTGTTTCCTATTTCGGATTTTACGGCATAATTGTCTGCACTCATAAATCAAAGCTCTTCCTCTTTGTTTTAAAATTACGGCTCTTATAATCGAGCAAAATACCGATAAGCTGCGGATTGCCCGTGCCGGCTGCCGCCTCCAGCGCCTCACCGACCTCGTTTTCACCGAGCGCGTCAAACCCGCACAAGAAGCTTAGCGCCTCCGTATCCCTGCGCGCGATAAAGCACGCCGCCGCGCGCCCTCCGTTTTCCTTCAAAAACGAAGTATAGGCTTCTCTTGCCGAAGCGGAAAGCCTATACGGACAGGCGAGCCGTCCCATGCAGTTAAAAAGCGCCGCCTCGAACCTGTCCTCCCTTACCGACCTTGCAAAAAGCCCGTCATAGGCGCGGTAATCCAAGCTGCCCGCCTGCATACACTGCCTGTACGCTCCGCCGCTGCCGTAACTCACCGCCCGAAAAATCCTCGCGGGAGTATTTTCAACATAATCGTCCTCAAATGACGGAAAAAACAGACGTGCCCTCTCTCCCCTGCCGTATTCAATATCCAAGGAAAGCTCCTGAATATTTTCGTCGAGAAGATTTCTTATGCAGCCCTCCCGACCCTCGCGGCAGTGCATTTTAATTTCAAAAAGGCTGTGGCAGTTTTTAAACGCTCCGTCCTCAAGCTCCCGTATTCCGTCATAAAGCTCGACAAGCCTCAGATTCTTGCAGTTATAAAAGGCATGAGCGCCTATGCGCCTTATCGACGGCGGAAGTATGACCTCTGTAAGCTCAAGCCTGTGCGCGAAGGCGTAGCTGTCTATCTCCGTCACCGCCAAGCCCTCCGCCTGTCCCGGAACCTCTATTATGCCGCGGTTCTCAAAGCCGCCTCTTATTATAATTTGTCCGTCCGCTTCAACATATTCCATGCTGATTATTATATCATCAACGAACCTTACTGTCATTCGGAATTTTCACTTTCCGAGGCTTCCAAGGCTTCCGTTTTTCGGCTCTCACCCGTTTTGTAATCAATGCTTATACCCGGCTGGACGTTAAAAACATAGACACAGAAGCGTACTCCCTCCCCGCCGTCCTCCACGGAGCAAGCCTCCATAAGCACGCCGTCGGCAAGCAGATTTTCACCCGAAAAAACGGGCGTTACCCGATAAAGCACGTGGTTGCCCGTGCTGCGCACATATGCCGCCACCTTGTTTTCAAACGGCAGCATTCCCTCCACGTTCATATATCTTGTTCCCGTAATCAGGTTTCTCTCGTTCGCATTTTCTCCCGCCAGTTCAAAGGCGATCAGATGACACCTGTTGTACAGATAATTGCCGTCTATAAGCTCTCCGTATTTTACGGTATGCCAGCCCGAGGGCGTAACCGCTCCGATCGGCTCCCTTGCCGCCGTCGGCATTATGTCCGTTCCTATACAGGCGCACGCCGCGCCGCACCTCCCCAAGCCGTCCAACGGCGAGTAGCTCTCGAACGAGCTGCATACATACTCCTCCTCTTCAAAAAAAGGAACGTTTCCGTTTATTTCCTCGTAAGGAGCGCCCGAATATTCGGCTTTTATGTCAGTCTCGGCAGGATACGTGGCTTCGGGGGTGTCGGTAGCAAAAACGTCTCCGCGCGCGCCGCTTTGCAGGGCTTGCAGAAACGGCGTATCCCTCAGAGCTATGCCGGCTGCAACAAGAGCCGCCGCCGTAAAGACCGCGAGCAGCGCTATTCTGTTTTTCTTCAAGATCCGCCCCTCCTTATCGTTATCGGCTTTACCTGCTCCGTCCGCCGCTCCCCGCGCAGCGCGCCCGTGCGCGGAGGGTTTTTTACAGCATTGGGACGCCCGGAGTATAAAAACGCGGCTGCCGTTGCCGACAGCCGCTTATGTACTGCTTGGTTTTAATCGAGAAACTCTACCTCTCCGCTGCCGATACGGTAAAACGCTCCGCACACCTTAAGTCCGTCCCCGTCGTTGTCCTTAACTCCGAGACTGTCCTTAATCACCGAAACCGCTCTTTTTACATTCAGGCAGCAGGCGCGGATTTCGTCCCTTTCCTCCCCGATTGCCATACGGATTTCGTCCGTCAGCGACTTCACAAAGCCGTCCGCTCCGCCTTGCAGCGCCGCTCCGACCGCGCCGCAATGCTCGTGTCCGAGCACCACCACCAGCTTACAGCCGAGATGTCCCGCCGCATACTCTATGCTTCCGAGCTGATGTCTGTCAATGACGTTTCCCGCAACGCGGATTACAAACAGCTCTCCGATACCCGCCGAAAAAATGCTCTCGGGAATTACTCTGGAATCCGAGCAGGCAACGACAATCGCATACGGGCTTTGTCCCTCGTCGCAGGTTTTCTGCCTGATCGCGGGAGAAATATCCCCGGGATTGGACGAAGCCGACAAATATCTGCTGTTTCCGTCCTTTAATTTCTGCAACGCCTCCGATGCGGATAAATTTTCCTTATGCATATTTTCCTCCGTTCTGCTTATGCAGCAATGCTTTTTGTATAAGATAAATATAACGTATGCGCCGCCAATCCGCAAGAAAATTTTAGCGGACGGGTACGCCGTTTATATTTTCCTTCTGTCTATGCCCGATGCCCTGTAATACGCCGCCTTGTCCTCGTACATAAGCGCCTCCGCGCTTACAAGCACCTTATCAATGTCCTCTCCGACATTGCTCTCCCATACCGCGCCGACCGCCATGGAAACCGAATTACGGCGCATATCCTCCTTAAGCTCCGAAATCCTGCTTTTCAGTCCCGCGTTGTCTATCTGCGGGCACAGAGCCAAAAGCTCGTCGCCGCCGATACGGAACAGTCCGCAGCCGCCGAACACTCTTTTGAGGCACTCGCAGGCATTGATAATCAGCTTATCGCCCTCTCCGTGTCCCCTTGTGTCGTTTACATACTTAAGTCCCGTAACATCGCAGTATACCACGCCGAGCGTTTTCCATGCGCTCATATTTTCGGTATATACGTTCATGGCATGCCTGTTGCCCAGTCCCGTAAGCTGGTCGTGAAAGCTCATATCCTCAAGCTCCCTCATAAGGTTACGCCTCTTGAGCGCGGAAACGATAAAATGCCCCATAATTTGAAGCATATTCGACGCGTATTCAAGAGAACCGACGGACGGATTATCAACTCCGTAAAAGCCGATCGCCTTCATATCGTCGTAAAGCGGGACCACCGCCAAGGAGCGGATAGACTGTCTTTTCAGCGTCTCGTACTTCAAAGGGTTGTCCTCGCGGATATTTTCTATATCGTCAATCATAATTCTGATATTCTTGTCAAAGCTCTCATACCAGTCCGCGCACACCTCCGGGGGAACGTTCTGTAAATTTTCCTTCTCGGGCGTCACTCCCTTTGCCACCCACTCGTATGTATTGTCGTCGCTTCCGTCCTCGTTTTTTTCAAAAACATAGGCTCTCTCGCTGTTTAACGCCTTCCCCAAATATTCCAGCAGCACGTCTATCGACTGGTTCGGCGTGGGTGTCTGCAAGGCAAGCCTTATGCCCTCGTTCACCAGCTCCTCAAGGTTCTGATAGCCGCGCACCATGCTGACCTGCATCTCCTGAGCCGTAACGTCCACGGCAAGCTCAAGGCGGCAGCGCCTGCCGTCGTATTCGACCAGCGTATCCTTAACAAGCAGGTGCCTCTTAAAAATCGGGTTGTAATTCGGATATTCCTTAAAATATCCCTGCTTAAGCTCGCATTTGTTGCAGGAGCAGCAGGGCGCAAGACTGTTTTGAAGAACCTCATGGCACTTTTTGCCCGCGAGCGACTCACAGTTCTCGATACCGTGGGTATCCCTCGCCTTTTTGTTCATATAAATAAGCTCGTCGCTGTCAATATCGCTGACATACACGTATTCGTTCATATTTTCAAAAAATTCCCAAATTTTATCCACTTATCAAGCCTCCGTCGTTTTTACGAGTTAATTTATTTTAACATTTTCTTTTGTACTTTGCCACTGTTTCTTATTCATTACAAAAATAAAAACAAAATCCAAGCCTTGCATTATTCGGCGCGTTGCGTTAATATCTAGCTTATGAACATGATATGAAAAAAATCCCGTCCGCAAAGAAAGCCTCGCGGGAACGCCAAAGGAGAAATAAAATGCAGAACAAGCAGGACAAAACCTCGGCAATCTTCAGGGACGCGCCCGTCCCCAAGGCGGTGCTGACCAACGTAATACCCTCGATTATAAGTATGATTATGGTGCTGGCTTACAATCTCGCCGACACGTTTTTTATAGGACAAACCAAAAACGCATATATGGTGGCTGCGGTTTCCGTAAGCACGCCCGTATTTTTGATTTTCATGGCGATAGGAATGCTTTTCGGAATCGGCGGCACGTCGCTTATTTCACGTATGCTCGGCGCGGGCGAACGCGAAAAGGCGCAAAACGCCTCCTCCTTCTGCTTTTGGATGGGGCTTTCGATAGGAATTATATCCATGGTGCTGATTCTGTTTTTGGCGGAGCCCGTCTGCCGTATCGCGGGAGCGAGCGAGGACACCGTCGGATACGCAAAGCAGTACCTTACGATTGTGGCAATCGGCATACCCTTTCTTATCGTCAGCAATTCCTTTTCCAACATAATCCGCTCCGAGGGCAAGGCGCAGAAGGCAATGGCGGGTATGATAATCGGAAATATGATTAACATAGTGCTGGACCCCGTTATGATTCTTGTGCTGGGCTGGAACGTGGCAGGCGCGGCAATCGCAACGGTGCTCGGCAATGTATTCGCAAGCGTGTTTTACGTAATACATCTGCTCTCCTCCAAATCCATGCTCTCGATAAGTCCCAAGGACTTCAAGGCAGGCAGCCGCATCGCGGCAAACGTTCTCGCCATAGGCATTCCCGCCTCCCTCAACAGTATGCTTATGAGCGTGTCCAACATAATAGTCAACAATAAAATGAAGCCGCACGGCGATATGGCGGTAGCGGGTCTTGGTGTCGCCATGAAGGTAAATATGATTGCGGTTATGCTTTTAATCGGTTTGGGAACGGGCATACAGCCGCTTTTGGGCTACTGCTTCGGCTCGCGCAACCGCAAGCGCTATCTCGCGGTGCTCAAATTCTCCGTTATTTTGGCTCTCTGCCTAAGCCTTGTCATGAGCGCGATATGCTATTTCGGCGCAGCGCCCCTTGTAACCGCGTTTCTCGACAATCCCGACGCCTTCGGCTTCGGCTTTATGTTTTCGAGAGTTTATATACTTTCAGGTCCCATTCTCGGACTTCTTTTCGTGTTTATTAACGCGATCCAGTCCACGGGAGCCGCAATCCCGTCGCTGATTCTGTCGGTCAGCAGGCAGGGGCTTTTATACCTTCCGATTCTGCTTACAATGGACAAGGTTTTCCACACGGCAAGAACCCTCGCGCTCGCACAGCCCATAACCGACTATCTCGCCACCGCGCTTGCCGTAATTCTTTTTGTCATAACCTACAAAAAGGTGATAAAGGCATCATGTTAATCCGCGTTGCTTGATGCAACGGTATTTTTGCAGGTATAATCAGGGCATCAAAGCACAGGAGGCACGGATATGCTTACAGAAAATATCAGGATATTGAGAAAAAACAAGGGTATGACGCAGGAGGAGCTGGCGGTTCGCCTGAATGTCGTCCGTCAGACCGTATCAAAATGGGAAAAGGGCTTGTCGGTCCCCGACGCCGTTTTACTGGAAAAGCTCGCCGAGATTCTTGAAACCGACGTAAGCACGCTCTTGGGTGAAACGGTTGAACCCAAAACGGATTCGGGCGAAATTGCGGAGCAGCTTTCACGCATCAGCGAACAGATAGCGGTCAGGAACAGGCGCTCGCGAAAAATTTGGAGAATTGTTTGGATAATCCTGCTTTCCGTTATCTTATCCGTTTCACTGATAATCATCTTTCTTTTCACTTACAGAATCGGCCGCGTCGAGGAGCAGACGGTGCAGGACGATTGCGGCGAAATCACCTTGATTACGGACTTTGACAGCGAATCTCCGTATCTGCATTACAGGGATCTGCTTTTATCTGACAAACAGACATTCTACGAAATATACACGGACGAAGCCGACGGCTTTCGCTTCCGTTTTGCCGAAAGCAAATACGATACCGCGGACGAAGCGACGTTTTACCCCAAGTATATATGCTACATAAAATACGATGACAGTTTCCCCGAGGACACCGATATGACCGTAAAATACGTTTACGGCAAAAACAACGCATTGGAAAGCACGGGAGAAGCGAACAACGAAATAATGATTTTAAGCAGCGATCTCGCCAAGCTTCCGCGCGAAATAATTATCACGGTCAGAAAAAGAGGAGAAAAGACCGAGGAGGGAGCCGTTATCGCGAGCGCCTCTTTTAAGGTCTATTCCGTAGATTAAAAAGGGGATTAGATTCTCTGCCCCAAATCCGTATCAGGGCAAAAAACCGAATCCTCATAATTTTTAACCGAAAAGCAATCCTAGCAGGCGTTATCCTTTATAAACTTAATCAGCTCGTCAGCCTGCGTAAACGCAAGTCCGACAACCGTGTCCGCCGCGCCGTAGTAAATCGCGATTCTTCCAGTAGCCGCGTCGCAGAGCGTCGCGCAGGGGAATGTCACGTTCGGCACGTCGCCCACGCACTCATAAAGCTCGGTCGGGTGGAATATGTAAGGCTTGCAGCGGTACTTTACGTTCCAGGGCTCGTCAAGGTCGAGAATTGCCGCGCCCATCGAATAAATCATACCGTTGCAGGTAGTTCCAACTCCGTGGAAAATCAAGAGCCAGCCCTCGTCCGTCTTAATCGGTATCGGTCCCGCGCCGATTTTCGTCCATGCCCAGCCCTGAGCCTGCATAACGAAGCGGTGATAGCCCCAATGCTCCATATCGGGGCTTTGGCTTAAATACATATCCCCGAAGGGCGTATGTCCGTTGTCGCTCGGTCTTGAGAACATCAGGAACTTGCCGCCGATTTTTTCGGGAAAAAGCACTCCGTTTCTGTTAAAGGGCAAAAATGCATTCTCAAGTCTGTAAAATTTCTTAAAATCGTAAGAATAAGCCACTCCGATGGTCGCGCCGTGGTACTGCGTGCACCAAGTCACATAATAGCGGTCCTCAATCCAACAAACTCTGGGATCGTAGCCGCAAGCCACGCCGCAGGGCTTATCGTCCTTGTCGTAAAGCGGCAGCGGATCGGGCTCAATGTCCCAGTTTATCGCATCGTCGCTCTTCCCGAGGAACAAATGCTGCTCCATAGCTGTGTCGTCGCTTCTGAAAATTCCCACAAAAGCGCCGTCCTTTGCAACTACCGCGCTGTTAAAAATACTGTTGGCTCCCGGAATCTGATTCCTTTTAATAATCGGATTGCCGCTGTAACGCCACACAACGTCGCCGCACCCCTGCGGGCGGTCCTCCCACGGGATATTAGGCAGATTTTCTCCAATAATCATTTCGCTTCTCCTTAAGTTTATTACTGCTTCAAAATACCAGTAACCTTATTATATTTGCTCCCGCCGACATTTGCAACAGGATTATTTTTATATCGCTTATATTGCATTCGAGATTGAGTGTCGGAGAAAAACGGGTTATGCCGGCACCGACGGATATGTTTGTATGATATTTGTTTGGCTCGAATTGTCGGGACGAAATCGGACAGATTGATATAATCTGCTAAAATGCCCTAATCTTTCTTATATCCTCTTTTTTCACATTTCGCTACACCTAATTTTCAGCACTTGCCCGTGCCGTTATGATGTAAATGATGTGGAATTTGATGTAGATGATGTAGCTGCTTCTGTTTTCAAAAGAGAAGTCCTGTCATATTCAGTCTTAGTTTTAATCTTCATAATGTCCACGGCAAGACAAAATCTCTAATACACCATTTTAACCAGATAGACAAATCTGTTAGTTTCATCAATCCGCCTGCTCCATTTTTTAGTTCTGTGTCCATACGGAATTTTACATTTACTGCCTGTGCCATTTCTCTTAGGTTCCGTTTCGGAATATCCTTCTTCATATTGCTATTATTTTATTCTTTATTTAATGCCCCTTTTCTCTCATTTTCCTGCTGTAAATAGAACATTGCTTTTTGT
>JAMPDT010000105.1 GCA_023665525.1 Butyrivibrio sp.
CAGAATTTTCATAAAAATTTCCCGTTCCGATAATATAGAGAGCTTTTAAATCAAAAGGTCACAGTTTTTTATTGCGACTGCGGAAAGCTGCGGTGAAAATCCCAAATGTGCAGCTATAATATTTTTACAAAATATCAAGTTTTTTTGATACGAATGTTGACTTTATTTGCAGTTGTGCTATAATAATGTTTACACCCCTAGAATAAATTCTTGCCTGATTATATTCTGACACCAAAGACTTTGTCACATTTTGTCAAATTTACATTAAAATAATCGGTTTCATTGTTGAAGTAGTACCATAAAATATAACATAAAAATTTAAGGAGGAGCTTATGATCAAACAACCCCAAAAAAGAAAACGATGTGCATTTATTTACGCACTGCTGGCGCTTACCGTTATTGCGATTACTTGTTTTGGAGGATGCTCTATGCAAAAATCGTCAAGCAAAGCAGGTTCCGAAAATCAATCGTCATCGGACAACAAGCTTTATCAGGCAACGGCGTCTAACGGATATTTTTTGTCGCTGACATTTAAAAACGGTCAATTTCGCTTCAGCGACCCCGCGTGCTCAATATTATTTGCAGACGACAAGGGCGTATACGGCAAATACAGCGTAGAAGGAAATACCGTAACCTTGCTGTGCGACGAATCAGACGATATGTTTGTGCTTACCCTGTCCGAGGATAAGCTTTATTTGAACAAAGACATATCTTCTTCCCTTAATATTATTAAATCTACGGCAAATTTTGAAAAGCTGTTTAAAGATACCGATGTGTGCTTTGTTCCTGTTGAGCAGCTTGACGAGTAAACATATAAAATGGAGGGCATACAAATGAATAAAAAGATACTTAAATATACAGCAGTTCTTCTTGCTTTAGTTCTTTCGGCAACTGCAATCAATGTATATGCCGCCGATAAAATTACATCATGTTATGAAACTGCCGATTGGAGCGTTGCGGGAGAATACCCGCTTACCCCAAAAAGCCCCGAATGGGCTTCCATGTCATATACTGAATGTCTTGAAGCCTGCGAAATGCCCGATGATCTGTTGCAAAACAGCAGTACAGAGATTTTGGCAGAATATGTGCTGACGTACCCTTTTTTATGCGACATAATGGTTTTCAACAACGCTGAGCAGGCTATAACACATTTATCCGATACTTCCAATATCTTTAAGGAATTTTTTTCGAGAGAAGATTCCAAAGAAATTTTGCTCAAGAAATACGAGCTGTTAAATGTGGAGTATGAGCTGCTGACTGATGTTGCCTCCGACAATCCTTTAGAAGACAGCGGATACATCAAGGAGCTTTTTTTGCAAACCTACTTCGCTTACTGCCTAAAAGATTTGAACCATCAAGATGTAAAGATTCTCAAGCAAATATTAAACGATAAATATGCGGCAAAAGAAGGCATATGCGAAAATTTTTCGTCAAGTATGCTGTTTTACCGATTCATACAAAAAGATTTGAATTATGTGCCCGCCTACATCATTGCCGAAAATGTATCCGATTTGTTTGAGCCAACCGCTGTCTATTCCGGCGCAATAGGATTTGTAAGCAGCAATGAAACCTACATTTCTCCAAATGGCGTTATTTACACAGTAGGAACATATATGAAATATGATCGCGCCCCTGTTTGTCTCAGATACAAATCAGGCGATTATTCCGACGGGGAAATTAAGGAAATAGATACAAGTCTGTCGAACGCTCATAAGTCATGGACCAAAATATCATCTGCCACGGCAAGATACAACTGCCATTCATATGCATGGATCAGCACCGATAGCAGCAACAGATATTGGCTGAATAATCCCGACTACTATGCAAACAGCAAATATTTTGACTGCGATGGAAAAAACGGCAGTGCCAACGCCGAAGACAAAATTATTATCAGAGCAAGCGATACATTTAATGACGGTTCCGGCGGAACCACTAACGCCTTGCATTCTCTTATCGCCACTTCACACGGAATGAGCGTCACGTCGATTCAGACCGTGTCAAAGCTTGGTGAGTGCGGCGTTTACGAAGCTCCGTTATTCGATATGATGATTTTTTATGGCGGCGCTTATTACAATGTATATAAAAGCAACTGATTTCACCGTCCTAAATCCGTATAAACATAAGCAATGCTGTTAAACCGCGAAACGGGAGAGCCTACTTATAAAGCGCCCTCCCGTTTCGCGGTTCATATTTTACATATCAAAATATATCGAAATTCTAAAGCCTCCCGATAAACCTGTCAAACGCCGCTCTGCCTGCCTCGTCACGCTTGAATACGCCCGCGTGCTCCAAAACCTTGACAAACACTCTGCCGATTTCCGTGCGGAGAATTTCTTCGACGTTGTCCGCGTTGATCCCGCCGTATGCGGTGGAAAATTCCTCAACCCAGTCGGCGTGCTTTGCGAGCGTTTCACTGCTTCGTATGTCCCTGCCGTTTACAATGCAGTCGGCGAGCTGAGCCATCTCGTCCTTAAGCCTTGAGGGAAGAACCGCAAGCCCCATGACCTCTATAAGACCGATGTTCTCCTTTTTGATGTGGTGCAGCTCGGCGTGAGGGTGATATACGCCGAGCGGGTGCTCGTCGGTGGTTATGTTGTTGCGCAGAGCAAGGTCAAGCTCGTATTTGCCGTTCTTGAAGCGTGCGATCGGCGTGATCGTGTTGTGCTTTTCGCCGTCGGTTTCCGCGAAAATAAACGCCGCCTCGTCAGTGTAGGCGCGCCATTTTCCGAGAATATGATCCGCCAAGTCAATAATCCGCTCCGTGCTTTCGCACCTGAGCCTTATTACGGAGAGCGGCCACTTCACGATTCCCGCCTCTATATCCTCATAGCCCTTCACGGTAAAGCTCCTTTCAGTGGGAGCCTTTGCCATCGCGAACTCGTAATTGCCGCCCTGAAAATGGTCGTGCGACAGTATGGAGCCGCCCACAATCGGCAGATCCGCGTTGGAGCCGAGAAAATAATGCGGGAACTGCTTTACGAAATCAAAAAGCTTCACGAAGGCGCTCCTGTCAATCTTCATGGGCGTGTGCTGTCCGTTGAACACGATACAGTGCTCGTTGTAGTACACATACGGCGAATACTGGAAGCCCCATTCCCCGCCGTTTATCGTCACGGGAATCACGCGGTGATTCTCGCGCGCGGGGTGGTTGACGCGTCCGGCGTAGCCGACGTTTTCCATGCAAAGCTGGCACTTCGGATACGCGCTCTGCTTTGCAAGCTTCGCCGCCGCAATCGCCCTCGGATCTTTTTCGGGCTTGCTCAAATTAATCGTAATGTCTATGTCGCCGTACTCCGTGGGCGTAACCCATTTCATATCCTTGCTGACGCGGTACCTTCTGATATAATCGGAATCCCTGCTGAGCTTGTAAAAATAATCCGTCGCCGCCTCGGGCGATTTCGCGTATTCGGCTTTGAAGCGCTCGATTACGGTCTTGGGGCGCGGCATCAGGCAGTTCATCAGCCTTGTGTCAAAAAGGTCCCTGTACACGGTGCCGTCCTCTATTATTCCCCGGCTGACGGCATAGTCGAGAAGCTCCTTAAGCGTTTCCTCAAGGCACACGTCGGAATAGGAATTGCCGTCGTCCTCATATTCGTCGAGCTTAAGCGCGTCGAGCAGAAGATTGGTCGCGTATATTTTTTCCGCCTCGGGGAGGAGCCCCGTTTCAATACCGTAGGCGACAAGCTTTTTTATTGAAGAAAATATCATTCCTGTGTTCCTCCGTTATTTTGCGTAGCCGTTCGGGTGAGTGCTGTGCCATTTCCACGCGGTTGCGATAATCTCCTCAAGGTCGGCGTGCTCGGGCTTCCAGCCGAGTACCGTTTTCGCCTTATCGCTGGAGGCGATAAGCTGCGCGGGGTCGCCCGCGCGTCGGGGAGCGACCGCCGCGGGAATCGGGTGTCCCGTGACCCTGCGCGCCGTTTCGATTACCTCGTTTACGGTAAAGCCGACGCCGTTACCCAAATTGAAAATATTGCTCTCATTTCCCTTCATAAGATAATCCACCGCGAGAATATGCGCCTGCGCCAAATCGGTGACGTGAATGTAATCCCTTATGCAGGTGCCGTCCTTCGTCGGATAATCGTCGCCGAAAACGCTTATCGTTTCCCTCTGCCCCAAGGGCACCTGAAGTATAAGCGGAATCAGATGTGTTTCGGGACTGTGCGCCTCGCCGATCTCGCCGCTTATATGCGCGCCGCAGGCGTTAAAATATCTGAGCGACACGTATTTTACGCCGTGCGCCCTGTCCGTCCATTTAAACATTTTTTCCATGGAAAGCTTGGTTTCGCCGTAGGGATTGGTAGGCTCGGTTCTGTCCGTTTCCATAATCGGCACCCTCTCCGGCTCGCCGTAGGTAGCCGCAGTCGAGGAAAATACGATTTTGTCCACGCCGTGCGCCACCATGGACTGCAAAAGCACCTTGGTTCCGTTTACATTGTTGTCGTAGTATTTGAGCGGGTTCGTCATGCTTTCGCCCACAAGCGAATTGGCGGCGAAATGGATTACCGCGTCGATTTTTTCCTTGTCAAGAACGCTGTCCACGAACGCCCTGTCCCTGATGTCGCCCTTATAAAATCTTGCCGAGGGGTGAACCGCCTCCATATGTCCCGTTTCAAGATTGTCGATAATCACAACGTCCTCGCCCTTTTCAATCAGCGCGTAAACCGTATGCGAGCCGATATATCCGGCTCCTCCCAAAACCAAAACTGTCATTTCAATTCTCCTTCCGAAAATATTTGCTTGTATTATTTAAGGGTTCCCGCTCCGTCCCCCACTTCAACCACATAAAAGTCCGCCGCGTATCCGATTGCCGCCTTGTACTCCCTGCCGACGTTTTCGATAAACGCGTCGATTCCGTCGTTTTTTACTATGCTGACGGTACAGCCACCAAAGCCCGCTCCCGTCATTCTCGAGCCGATAACGCCCTTTTGCTTAAGTGCGGAAGCCACAAGCGTGTCCAGCTCCTTTCCCGTAACCTCGTAATCGTCCCTTAGGGATTCGTGCGAGGCGGTCATAAGCCTTCCGAATTCATCTATATCGCCCGCCTTAAGCGCCTCGACCGCCTTGATCGTCCTTCGGTTCTCATAGACGGCGTGCCTTGCGCGGCGCTGTCTTACCTCGGACTTGATCGCGTCCTTATGCGTCTCAAAGCGCTCCTCGTCCAGCTCTCCGAGGCTCTTTATGTCAAGCACGCCTTGAAGCTCCGCAAGCGCCTCCTCGCATTCGGCGCGGCGCTCGTTGTATTTGGAGTCGCCCAAGCCTCTTTTTTTGTTGCTGCACGCGATTACTATTTTCGCGTCGTCAAGCACGATGGGCGCGTACTCATACGAAAGGTCCGCCGTATCGAGGAAAATCGCGCAGTTTCTTTTGCCCATCGCGATTGCGAACTGATCCATAATCCCGCAGTTTACCTTGTTGAAATTATTTTCCGAATACTGTCCGATAAGGGCGATTTCAATCATATCCAAATCAAAGCCGTACATATCCTTCAGCATAACTCCCGTGCCGACCTCCACCGACGCGGACGAGGAAAGACCCGAGCCGTTGGGAATATTTCCGAACAAAAGCAGATCGAAGCCGTTCGTTATATTATAGCCCTTCTCGCCAAACGCCCACATAACGCCCATCGGATAGTTGGTCCAGCCCGCCGCCTCCGACCATACAAGCGAATCGAGGCTGCCCTCTATTACTCCGAGCTTCTCAAAATTCTCCGAGTAAAATCTTAATTTTCTGTCCTCTCTTTTTCTCGCGATAAAATAGGTTCCGATTGTCAGCGCACAGGGAAAAACATGACCTCCGTTGTAATCGGTGTGCTCCCCGATCAGATTCACGCGCCCCGGCGCAAAATACGAGCGGACGTCCCCGCCCTCTCCGAAAATCTCGGCAAATTTGCTCATCAGCCTTTCCTTCATGCTTAGCCTCTCCTTTTATTATTATTAAAACAAAAATTATGCTTTAAACATATCCTATTACGCCCTTTCCGTCAACAGGAGGCGCGTAATTTTTTATCAGTTTTTCCTTTTCGGCGCGCGTCAGCCTTTTTATATGGTATTCACGGCTCATAGCCTCCTCCCTCGTGGCGTGCTCCTCAAGGTAGACAAGGCGCACGGGCAGGCGCGTGCGGGTGTACTTTGCGCCCTTTCCGCTGTTGTGCGCCCGAAGCCTTTTTGCAATGTCCGTCGTCCAGCCCGTATAAAGCGTGCCGTCCGCGCATTCCGCAATATATGTGTAATTATGCCCTTCCATTCGGCTTTACCGCTCCTTATCGCACATATTTTCCGAAAAAAACCGCCGTTTTTTCATACGATACTCTCCTCGAATCTCGCCGCCAGCTTGGGAAAGAGCGGCTTGACCTCAACCGTTTTGTCCAAAAGCCTGCCGAACGCCCCGATAAGCGCTCCGTTAAAAAGCGTCATAAGCACCGTGCCGATTCCGATTCCCACCAATCTGCCGAAAAACGCGAACGAAAGCGCGCACGCCGTCACAAGACAGCCAATATCAAAGCACAGCTTGAACCTCGTGCGCTTTACGCCGTATTTTTCGCTGACCGCCTTTACAAAATAATCATATACCTGAGGGCATATGTAGGTTTTGAAAAAAAGCGCGACCGCGAACGCCGTCATAAGCATTCCCAGCACAAGATACGCAATCCTCACAGCCGTCTGCATGCTTCCCGGCGCGAAGCGCGACGGATTGAAATGAGGTATAACCGCGCGCCACATATCCAAAAGCGCCCCGTAAAGCACGCTCGTGACGAAGGCGCAGAAATATGCGAGCCGCACCCTCCTCATAAGTATGCAGAAAACGATAAAGAGCAGTCCCTGCACTATGTATTCCGCCTGCCCGAAGCTGAGAAAGGACGCTTTTTCGCTGATTACGTAAGCGGAGGCGACTATCATCGAAACCCCGAAATCCGCGGCGCTCACCATTGCGACCGCGAACGATATGCAAAGCATTGCGATTATATAGACTGCCTCGCTGCATATTTTCAGCCTTTTCATATGTATGTATCTCCCGTTTTGTCAAATAAAAATAGGCATCAGGCGTTCTCAGCCTGATGCCGGCATTGTCAGCTTTAATCCTCGGCGCTTTCGTATGCCTCAAGAATCTGCCTCTGAATCCTGTCTCTGGTATCGGAATTTATGGGATGCGCTATGTCCCTGTACTCGCCGTCCGCGGATTTTTTACTCGGCATCGCAATAAAAAGACCTTTGTCGCCATCAATTACCTTGATGTCATGAACAACGAATTCATTGTCAATGGTGATTGATGCAACAGCCTTCATTTTGCCCTCTTTATCCACCTTGCGTACTCTGATGTCCGTTATCTGCATATGTATGCCCCTTCCTATTATGCGTTTGTCCTTTTTATTCCTTACGCCCGCCTAGGCTCGCGGCTTTGGCGGGCGCCGTTACCGATTAAATGGAAAATCTTTCGTTCTTCTCGACAACAATCTTGATTTCGCCGTTCTCACCGATATAGGTGGTATTCGGTCTGATTGTATCCCTGCTCTCGATTATGCAGTTCTCAAGGTATGTGTTGTCCCCGATATGCACGTCGTTGAGCACGATACAGTTCTTAATCGTACAGTTATTGCCGATATAAACTTTTTTGAAAATAACCGAATCCTCAACTCGACCGTTGATGATACAGCCGCTCGCAATAAGGCTGTTCCTGACATTCGAGCCGGGATTGTATTTTGCGGGAGCGAGATCGTCAACCTTGGAGTAAATCTCGGAGTACTGCTTAAAGAAGAAATCCCTCACGTCCCTCCTGAGGAAGTCCATATTGGTCTTGTAATAGGACTCCGCCGTGGAAATACTGCTCCAGTAGGTGTCAAGCTTGTATGCGTAAATCCTTTTGACCGTCTTGTACCTTATAAGAATATCCTTTACAAAATCGTAACGGTCCTCCTCATAAGCCTTCTGCAAAAGCTCTATGAGCAGACGCCTTCTTATAACGTATACGCCGGTGGATACCGTCCTGCTGTCCGTCACAACGGGCTTTTCCTCAAAATCAACAATCCTGTTGTCATCGGCAAGCTTGACAACGCCGAATCTCGTCGCCTCCTCGGGCGAATCAATCTCCTTAACGACAACGGTAATGTCCGCCTTTTTCTCAATATGGTACTCAAGCACCTTGTTGTAGTCGAGCTTGTATACTCCGTCGCCCTGCGTGATCACCACATACGGCTCGTGGCTGTTCCTGAGAAAATCAAGATTCTGGTACAGCGCGTCCGCCGTGCCCCTGTACCATACGCTGTTCTCCGTCGTGATGGTCGGGTTGAATACGAACAGACCTCCCTGCTTTCTTCCGAAATCCCACCACTTCGAGGAGCTGAGATGCTCGTTGAGCGATCTTGCGTTGTACTGGGTAATTACAGCAACCTTTCCAATATGTGAATTGGACATATTGCTGAGTGCAAAATCTATTGTTCTGTAACTTCCCGCAATGGGCATTGCGGCTATCGCCCTCTTGTTGGAGAGTTCGCGCATCATTTTGCTGTTTCCGCCCGCTAAAATTACACCTATTGCTCTCATCTGTCTTCACCTGCCTTAATTATATAGCCGCCCGAGGCCAATATTCCGTCGGTATAATCCGACGCTTCCGTAACGCCCGCAACCGCGGTGTTCTTGCCAATCTTAACATTGGGCGGAATATATGAATTTTCACCTATCGTCGCCAAATCCGAGGCGTAAACCTTAGCGTCCAGCTCGCTGTCCGCATACGCGCCCACGCCGATTTCGGTATTCTCGCCAACCTCGACATTCTCCGCAACTATTGATTTGTATATTTTGGCGTTCCTTCCTATCACGGAATTCTGCATGATTATCGAATCCTCGATAACCGCGCCCTCCTCAATCGTAACGCTCGCGCCGATGACGGAATTTTTAATCCTGCCGTATATCTCGCAGCCCTCGCCTATTATGCTCCGCTCAATCGAAGCGTTCGGAGATATGAACTGCGGCGGCAGAGCGTCCGCCTTGGTATATATCTTCCAAAGCTCCTCGTAGAGATTGAACTCCGGCACAATGTCGATAAGCTCCATATTCGCCTCCCAATACGAGCTGAGAGTTCCCACGTCCTTCCAG
>JAMPDT010000106.1 GCA_023665525.1 Butyrivibrio sp.
GAAACGGTTTTTACGCCCTTTATAGTGCCGTTATCCGCCATAAGCTCGGAGACCTCCGCCTGCCTTATGGTCAGATTGTCGGTGTTTTCAAGCGTTCTGCGCATTTCACGGCTGTACTCCTGCTTGTCCGCCTGCGCGCGCAGGGAATGAACCGCGGGTCCCTTTGATTTGTTGAGCATTTTGGACTGGATAAAGGTTTTGTCGATATTTTTGCCCATTTCGCCGCCCAACGCGTCTATTTCGCGGACAAGATGTCCCTTTGAGGTTCCGCCGATATTGGGATTGCAGGGCATAAGAGCTATGCTTTCCACGCTCACGGTAAACATTATGGTATTAAGCCCCAGTCTTGCGCAGGCAAGCGCCGCCTCGCAGCCCGCGTGCCCCGCGCCCACAACGGCAATATCGTATTCTTCTGTCAGGTTCATTATTTCCTCCGATTATTTTCCCATACAAAATTTGGAAAAAATTTCATTTACCAAATCGTCCTCAACGGACTCTCCTATAATTTTGCCCAGCTCGCCGTATGCGTTCATCAAATCTACGGTATAAAAATCCTCCGGCATTCCCGCCTCAATGCTGTTTCTGACCTGATTAAGACTTTCCAAGGCATTTTCAAGCGCCGCCTTATTGCGCTCTCCCGTTATATATATTTCATCGTTAAAATCAAGCTCTCCGTTTGCAAACAGCTCCACTACATAATCCGACAGCTCCTCAAACCCCGCGTTATCCTTTGCGGAAACGGATATAACCTTGGCGTCCGTTACCTTATTAAGCATATCGGCGGTCGTTGCCTGCTCCAAATCCGATTTGTTCAAAAGGACAACCGTCCTGCGCTCCTTTATTATTTCAAGTATATCATAATCGCTGCCGTCAAGGGAAGTAGAGGAATCCGCAACATATAAAATAAGGTCCGCCTCCGAAGCAAGCGTCCTCGCACGTTCAACTCCGATTCCCTCTATCACGTCGTCCGTCTCCCTGATCCCCGCCGTGTCAATCAGGTTAAGGGTTATTCCATCAAGGTTAATCTGCTCCTCTATGGTGTCCCTCGTAGTTCCCGCAATATCGGTTACAATGGCTCTGTCATAGCCCGCCAAAATATTGAGTATGCTGGACTTGCCTACATTGGGCTTTCCGATGATCACTGTTTTAACGCCCTGCGTGAATAACTTACCGTTTTCGACGGTTTTCAACAACTTTTCCACATTATTAACAGAGTTATCCACAATAATTTTAAGCTTGTCCCCATAATTATCCAAAGAAATATGCTCAGGGTCATCTAGCGCCGCCTCAATATAGGCTATATTTTCAAGAAGCTCCGAACGGATCCGAGCTATCTTTTCGGATAATTTTCCGTTAAGCTTCTTAAGAGAGCTGTTAAGCGCGTGCCGGTTCTTGGAATTTATAACGTCGATTACAGCCTCCGCCTGAGCAAGGTCAAGTCTGCCGTTTAAAAAGGCTCTCTTGGTGAACTCTCCCGGCTCCGCGGGACGCGCTCCGCTTTTTATGAGAGCGTTGAGAATTTTTTTCATAATGTAAACTCCGCCGTGGCAGTCTATCTCCACAACGTCCTCGCGCGTATACGAATTCGGCGCCTTCATCACAAGCACAAGAGCCTCGTCTATTATTTTACCCTCAAGGGCTATATTCCCGTAATGGACGGTATGGCTTTTTGCGTCTGCGAGAGCCGCATGACCCTTATGGGGCATAAAAACCCTGTCCGCGATTAAAATTGCCTCGGGACCGCTCATTCTTACGATTCCTATTCCCGAATTGGACATACCCGTTGATATTGCCGCGATTGTTTCCTTCAAAATAGCCTCCTGTTTTATAATTAAAAGAGGCGTGAAGAAATTCACTTCACGCCCCTTAAAATCATTTCTTCATGAAAACCACTACGTGTCTGAACGGCTCCTCGCCCTCGCTTCTGGTCGATACGTATTTATCGTTCTGAAGCACCGAATGTATGATCCGCCGTTCATAAGGATTCATAGGCTCCAAATAAACGGGCTTTCTGGTTCTTTTAACCTTATAGGCAATATTTTTCGCAAGAGATTCGAGCGTTGCCTTTCTTCTTTCCCTGTAATTCTCGGTATCAAGCTTGACCCTGTAATATTTATCCCTCTGCTTATTTGCAACAAGGCTTACGAGATATTGGAGAGAATCGAGGGTTTGTCCTCTTTTTCCGATAAGGACTCCCATATCGTCTCCGACAAGGTTGATCTCTATCGTTTCCTCCTCCTCGTTTACAGACATTTCGATTTCAACCTTTAAGTCCATCGCGTTAAATACGTCGTTCAGGAAATCCTTTACATTGTCCTCCATTACTGCCTTTTTCCATACAAGGATCTTGGCAGGCTTGCTGTTAAAAATACCGAGGATTCCCGACGAACCCTTTTCAACAACCTCGTATTCAACCTTGTCGCTGGTGGTTTCAAGCTTAACCAAAGCGTTTGTCAGCGCTTCTTCAACGGTTTTGCCCGTAACTTCAATTTTTTCCATAAGACATCCCTCTAATCATTCTTTTTGTTATTCTTCTCGTTATACATCTTAACCATATTAGCCTTTGACGCAAGACTGCCCGGCTTTGCGGAAGAATTGTAATAATCGGTAGATTTCTTTATCTGCTCCTCGCGCTCGCCCTTTCTGGCGTCCCTCTCCTCCTGCTTTTTGACCTGCTCCGCATATGCCGACGCGGTATTGGTAATCTTCTTGGGAGGAAGTCCCTTCTTGGCGCGCTTCGCGTTCATTTTGTCAATATTGTGCTGAACCATTTCCTCAACGTCAATTTTATCCATCTTGGCGTTGATTATAAGCTGCTGGACAATCTGGACAACCGAGCTGGCAATCCAGTACAAGCCGATACAGGCGGGAAAGGTAATACAGAAAAATGCCGACATTATAGGCATTACCGTATTCATTACCTTCATGGAATTGCCCATTCCCTGCTGCTGGTTGTTCATCTGCGCCTTGTTCTTGCTCTCCATAAGCTTCGCGCTCAGCCACTGCGTAACTCCGGCAAGCAGCGGAATCAAAAGCGCCCAGCTCCATCTCCAGCCGGGAGCCTGCGTGAGGCTTATCCCGAAAAAGCCCGTCATATCGGAAAGCTTTTCTATGCTGGCGGAAAAATTATCCGCGACAACGCTGAAATTTTCCTTGAGCGTCGCCCACTGCGCGTTTGAAAAGGTATACATTCTGTCGATCAGCTCGTTTGCGGTATCGACGTTTTCAACCTTTGAGGCGAGATTAAGGTCAACAAGCTTCTGCGCGTAGCCCTCGACTCCCATAACCTTGTCCGCAATACCTCTGTACATATCCCCGATATATTTAATGTATCCGGGAATCTTGTATATAACACGGTACAGCGCGAACATAATCGGCAGTTGGATAAGCATTGTAAGGCAGCCTCCCGTTGGGGACGTGCCGTACTTTTCATAAACAGCCTTTGTTTCGGCATTCATTTTCATGACCGATTCGTTGTCTTTTTTGTCCTTATATTTTGCCTGAATCGCCTGAATTTCGGGATTCATCATATTGGACAGCTTGGAAAATCTCTGCTGCTTAACAGTAAGCGGAAGAAGTATCAGCTTGACAACGATTGTGAAAAGAATAACACAAAAGCCTATAATATAGGGAAGATTGTCAAGATTGAATAAACCCATTATCATCTTCAGCAGATGAAAAAGACCCTCCATTATCTTGCCGAGAACCCAAGCAATAGGCTTAAGAAAACCTGTTTCCTGTGTTAAAAATATCATTATATTACTCCTAACTTTCCGCCCCGACCGTTCGGGGAGGAGCTTCCTTTACTTCTCTGTAACTATGGAACAGGGTCGTAGCCTCCCTTTGCAAAGGGGTTACACCTTAAAATTCTCCATAATGCCATAAATCCGCCCTTGAATGCGCCGTACTTTTGAATGGCTTCAACAGCGTACTGCGAACAGGTGGGCGTATATATACAGGTAGAGTGTTTTTTCAACGGCGATAAAACTCTTTGGTAAAATCTAATCATTGCTATCATTGCTTTTTTCACGGCAGTCACCTCAGAATACCCCAAAGTCCGCACAGGTGCATAAAAGCACCGCTCGCCTCGGCATATTTTTTTCCTTTTAAGGCAGCTCTCGCAACAATCGCAATATCATATCCCTTCTTAAGAGCCTCGCTGTTTAACCGGACACTCTCGCGGATAAGCCGCGTAAGCCGGTGTCGGACGATACTGTTCCCGACCTTTTTACTCACAGATATTCCCACTCGGTTAATATCCGTTCGGTTCTCATAAACATACATAACCAGATACTTATTGGCGTAAGATTTTCCGTTCCTGTATACCCTCTGAAAATCGGCATATCTTTTCAACGATTCATATCCGCCCATGTACTCACTGCCTCTCCGTTAATAAGAGATAATAAAAGGCCACATAATTTGCGGCCTATGCTGATAAAACCTTTCTGCCTTTAGCTCTTCTTGCTGCAAGAACCTTTCTTCCGCCGGCAGTGCTCATTCTTTTTCTGAAGCCGTGAACCTTGGCTCTTGACCTCTTCTTGGGCTGAAACGTCATCTTCATATTTCTCACCTCCTGATTTGTTTTGTGACGACATTTTTATTCTATTCAAAAAGTACCGCAAAGTCAAGCAAAACATTTAATTTACTCCAATTTACTTCATTAATTATATCGTGATTTATCAACAATTTGTGGATAACTTGTGGATAACCTGTTTAAAAGTCCCTTTTTTCCCTGCATAAAGCCCTTAAGCTTATCCACAATGCTCCTAAAATATATTTTGGATTAATTTTATAAATGATTGAAAAATCCCCAAAAAAATGGTAGAATGAAATGGAAATTGCGCAATGCTTATCTGAGGTGATTTTTAATGCTGAACGAAATTATCGGTAAATGGGACGAAATACTTAAGCTTATGAAAGAAGAATTTGATATTGCGGACGTATCGTTCAAAACATGGATTCTTCCGTTAAAAGTATATTCCGTCAAAGAGGACGTTATAAGCATTATTGTACCTGAGGAGCAGACGGGTCTTAAATACATAGAAAAAAAATACACGCACCCTTTCAAGGTTACGATTTCGGAGGTTATGAACCACGAATTTGACATAAAATTCATCTCAACCAACGAATTAAAGAAGCTTTCGGACCGATTAGACAACGAAACGGACAAGGCCCGGACCGATTATTCCACGCTCGGAATTAATCCCAAGCTTACTTTTGATACCTTTGTCGTGGGTGAAAACAATAATTTTGCACACGCCGCTTCCCTTGCGGTTGCCGAATCTCCCGGGGAGGTCTACAATCCTCTTTTTATTTACGGAGGCGTCGGTCTTGGCAAAACCCACCTTATGCAGGCAATCGCCAATTTTATTATGCACAATAATCCCTCGCTCAAGGTTCAGTACGTAACCTCCGAGGTTTTTACAAACGAGCTTATAGAATCAATCAGAACCGAGAAAAACACGAGCAACAAAAGCTTCCGCGAAAAATACAGAAGCGTTGACGTTCTTTTGATAGACGATATTCAGTTTATTATAGGAAAGGAAAGCACGCAGGACGAGTTTTTCCATACCTTCAACACCTTAAGAGAAGCCAAAAAACAAATAATCATATCCTCGGACAGAGCGCCGAAGAATTTTGAAACCCTTGAGGAAAGACTTCGTTCCCGCTTTGAATGGGGAGTGCTGGCGGATATTTCTCCTCCCAATTACGAAACAAGAATGGCTATTCTCCACAAAAAGGAGGAGCTTGAATCCTACAATGTGGATAACGAAATACTCGATTATATAGCTACGAACGTTAAATCCAATATCCGTGAGCTTGAAGGCTCGCTTAACAAGCTTGTCGCTTATTCAAGGCTCACACACCGCGAAATAAACCTTACGTTTGCGGAGGAGGTATTGAAAGATATTATTTCCCCGAACGCTCAAAGAGAGGTTACTCCCGATCTGATTATACAAACGGTGGCTGACCATTTCGGCATAACCACCGCCGATATTTCTTCTCAAAGAAGAAGCAACGAGATTGCCTATCCGAGACAGATTGCGATGTACCTCTGCCGTTTTATGACGGACGTTCCCTACGAAACCATAGGAAGCTATATGGGCAAAAGGGATCATTCCACCGTCAAATACGGCGTGGACAAGATATCCAAGGAGCTTAAATCGGATACGGGTCTTGCCAATACCATCGACGTAATTATGAAGAAAATAAATCCTTCCTGATAATACGTTATTATAATAGGTAGAAACAGGTTTTCCACAGCTTTATGAGGATTATTCGGCTAAAGACTGTTAATACGGCGCGGAATATTTTTTCCAAATATCAGGGCATTATTTTTTTGTTGATAATTCGGCACTTATTAAGAACAATTTTGATTATTATCAACACGGTTATTAAGCTGTTAAAGTCCCCGCTTTTCACGCTTTTGGACACTTATCAACTTATTAACAGCCCCTACTGCTACTACTGCTGATATATTTAATACATATAATTATCATTTTCACGCGAAAGGAGTTTTCAACACAATGAAAATCATCTGCAATAAAAACGATTTGCTGAAAGGCGTAAACATTGCTTTAAGAGCTGTTCCCGTAAGAACCACGATGCCGATACTCGAATGCATACTTATCGACGCTTCGGAGGGAGAAATCAAGCTTATAGCCAACGATATGGAGCTTGGAATAGAAACGAAAATCGACGGAGATATAATCGAGCCGGGAAAAATAGCGATAAACGCCAAGTTTTTTGCGGAGTATGTAAGAAAGCTTCCCGAAAACGAGGTTACGGTGGAAACGGACAGCAATTACAATGTAACCATCATCTGCGAATCAACCGTTTTGAAGAAGCCCGGAAGAAGCGGAGAGGATTTTTCGTATCTTCCTTACATTGAGAAGGAATCGAGCATAACCGTTTCCCAGTTTACCTTAAAGGAGGTAATCAGGCAGACAATATTTTCTATCGGCGACAATGAAAGCAACAAGATTATGACGGGAGAATTGTTTGAGGTAAAGGACAATATTCTTAAGGTCGTATCTCTTGACAGATACAGGGTTTCGATACGCAACGTAGAGCTTTCAAGCAGCTATGCTCCGATCAGCGTCATTGTTCCCGGAAAAACCTTGGGCGAAATCAGCAAGATACTTTCGGGCGAAACGGATAAGGAAGTTGAGGTATTTTTCTCGGCGAACCATATTATGTTCGAGTTTGAAAATACGGTTGTGGTTTCAAGGCTTATTGACGGTGAATATTTTAAAATAAATCAAATGCTTTCAAAGGAGCACAGCGCTAAGATTACCGTTAATACAAGGGAATTGGTAAACTGTCTTGACAGGGCGACGCTCATTATCAGGGAGGGCAATAAAAAGCCCGTTATACTTGATATTAAAGACGGGAATATGAATATAAGCATTGTATGCATGGAGGATTTCAATCAGGATATTGAGGTTGAAAAGGAAGGACAGGATATAAAAATCGGCTTTGATCCCAAATTCCTTATAGACGCGCTGAGGGTAATAGACGACGAAAACGTGTCGCTTTATTTTATGAATTCAAAAGCGCCCTGTACGGTTAAGGACGATGCGGAAAGCTATATTTACCTGATTCTCCCTGTAAATTATTAGGACGGAGCTTTTGAATGGAAACAATAAGGTTAAGAGAAGAATACATCAAGCTGGGGCAGGCTCTTAAGGCGGCGGGACTTGCCGAATCGGGCGTTGAGGCAAAGGACGTTATAGCGCAGGGGCTTGTCAGTGTAAACGGCAGCGCCGAAACAAGACGCGGCAGAAAGCTTTTTGCAGGGGATACGGTTCTGTATAACGGCAAAGAAATTAAGATAACGGAATGATTATTAAATCCATAGATTTGCAGAATTTCAGAAATTACGAGCTGCAAAGCATAGAGTTTGACGAAAAAACCAATATTTTGTACGGCGACAACGCTCAGGGCAAGACCAATGTGCTGGAAGCCGTTTTTGTGGCGGGAACTACCAAAAGCCACAAGGGCTGTAAGGATTACGAAACTATTTCCTTTGAAAAAAACGAGGCGCATATCAAGGCTATTATGTGCAGAAAAGGTATAGATTACAGAATTGATATGCACATCAAAAAAAATAAAAATAAGGGAATTGCCGTCAACGGAGTGCCGATTAAGAGAGCTGTCGAGCTTTACGGTATCGTTAATATTATTTTTTTCTCGCCCGAGGATTTGAATATTATTAAAAGCGGTCCCTCCTCCAGAAGAAAATTTATGGATATGGAGCTTTGCCAGCTCGACAAAATTTATGTAAGCAGCCTTTTGAGCTACAATAAAACTCTCGAGCAGCGCAACAGGCTGCTTAAGGATTTAAGCTTTAATCCCTCCCTGGAGGATACTCTCGACGTTTGGGATTCACAGCTTATAAAATACGGCGGAGAGATAATTGAAAAAAGATTTGAGTTCGTCGCAAGACTTAATGAAATAGTGGAGGGAATACATTACAGGCTTACGGGCGGCAAGGAAAGACTTGTTATTTCATATGAGCCGTCGGTCAGTCCGAAGGATTTTGAAAAAAATCTTAAAAGCTCCAAGGAGCGCGACATAAAAATGAAAATGACCTGCACAGGACCTCACAGGGACGATATTTGTTTTCTTGCCGATAACATAGACATACGCAGATACGGCTCGCAGGGTCAGCAGAGGACAACGGCTCTTTCCTTAAAGCTTGCGGAAATAGAATTGGTAAAGCAGTCAGTCGGCGATACGCCGATACTTTTGTTGGACGATGTTTTGTCGGAGCTTGACAGCAGCAGGCAGAACTATCTTTTAAACAGCATAAATAATGTTCAGACGATTATAACCTGTACGGGTTTGGACGAATTTATAAATAACAGATTTGATGTGAACAGGATTTTTAAGGTAACAAACGGATATGTGAGCAGGGAGAATTAATGTCAGGAGGCAGTTTAATGAGCGAAGAAAATAACTATACAGCGGACCA
>JAMPDT010000107.1 GCA_023665525.1 Butyrivibrio sp.
GGCAAAGATGATGTCGCAGGGCGATATTTCCAAGATTACGGGAATACAGAGACCTAACATAAGCCGCCTTGAAACAGGAAATTACAATCCGACGCTGGATATGATCGTACGGATTGCGGACAGCATGAATCTTAAGGTAAATATTACTTTTACGGATAAGTGATACATACGAATAATTAAATTTTTCCCGGACAAAATAATTCCGTCGGACAGCGACAAATTATTTTTCCGGGAGATTTATTATTATGACCAGTGTGAAGGAAAGCTCTTCAGAAAATTCACGCCTTTTTGCAAAAATCGTGGGGCCGGAGCGCAATTTTGACATTATAAACAAAAAAACCGAGATAGCGGGCAGGGCTGCGGAATTTTACATGATTGACGGATTTGTTAAGGACGAAATCATGGAAAAGCTTCTGGAGTCTTTTATTGCGCTTAAGCCCGAGGATCTGCCCGACACGCCCGAGGGCTTTATGGATATAGTTCCGTATATCGAGGTCACGCCGAGGGAAAGCTTGGAGGACGCGGCAAAGGATATGCTTATGGGCATGGTGTGCATGTTCCTTGACGGCTTTAAGACCTGCTTTGTCATAGACTGCCGCACCTATCCGGCAAGAGGCGTTTCCGAGCCTTGGAAAAACAGGGTCCTGCGCGGCTCCAGGGACGGCTTTGTGGAAACCATAGCGGCGAACGTCGCGCTTATAAGGCGCAGAATCAGGACGCCCGATTTCTGCGTCGAGATGATGGACGCGGGAACAATGTCGCATACGGACATCGCGTTCGCGTATATACAGGGCAAGGCGGACGAGAAGCTTTTGCAGAGCCTTAAGGACAGGGTAAAAAAAATCAAGGTCGAGGCTCTGACAATGAATATCGAAAGCCTTGCGGAGGTGCTGCTGCCCGGAGCCTATATTAACCCGTTCCCCAAATTCAAATACTCGGAGCGCCCCGACAGCGCGGCGGCGGCTATTTTTGACGGAAATATAGTGATACTCGTTGACAATTCACCCGCGGTAATCATAGTTCCGACGTCTATTTTCGACGTTGCCGAAGAGGCGGACGATTACTATTTCCCGCCCGTTACGGGAACCTATATAAAGCTGTCGAGGTATCTTATTTCAATCGCGGCTCTGATTATGACGCCGATGTGGCTTGTTTTCCTGAATAACCCGGAGATGGTGCCGGAGTCGCTTAAATTTATTCTTATCGACGAATCCGCCTCGACCTCCACGGTTCCCGTTATATGGCAGCTTTTTATACTGGAGTTTTGTATCGACGGACTGAGGCTTGCCGCCGTCAACACGCCGACGCTTTTGAGCACGCCGTTAAGCGTGATCGCGGGTATCGTGGTAGGAGAATACGCGGTAAGCTCCGGGTGGTTCGACGCGGAATGCCTGCTTTATATGGCGTTTGTCACGATCGGCACCTATACGCAGGCGAGCTATGAGGTCGGATACGCGATAAAGTTTTTCAGAATGCTTCTGCTCTTGCTTTGCTGGTTTTTCGGCTGGTGGGGCTTTGGCGCGGGACTGCTTTTGTTTGTTCTCACAATGGCGTTCAACAGGACGATTTCGGGAAAAAGCTATATTTATCCGCTTATTCCGTTCAACGGCAAAATGCTGGCGCGAAAAATATTCCGTCTGCGCCTCGGAAAAGAAAAGAATTAGAAAACGCCTCGCAAAGCCGCATGTACCGGCGCCGCGGGGCGTTTTATTATGAGCGTATATTATGCTTAAGCCGTAAGCTCCTCCATTTCCTTGATCAGACTGCCGAACAGCTCCAAAGCCGTCTGCACCGGCTCGGGGCTTGCCATATCGACGCCCGCGTCGCGAAGGAGAGATACGGGGTCCTTGGTACAGCCCGCGCCAAGGAAATTAAGATAGCGTTCGACTGCGGGCTTGCCCTCGTTCAGAATGCGGGTGGAGAGGGCGATTGCGGCGGAAAAGCCCGTCGCGTACTGGTAGACGTAGAAATTGTAATAGAAATGCGGTATGCGTATCCATTCAAGCTCTATTTCGTCGTCAAGCACCATATCCGTCCCGAAATATTCCTCGTTAATGCTCCTGTAAAGCGAGCTGAGCGTGTCGGCGGTAAGCGACTCGCCCTTGGCGTAAAGCTCGTTTATTTTCATTTCGTATTCCGCAAACATAGCCTGTCTGTAAAGAGTGCCCTTAAACTGCTCGAGGAAGTAGTTGATAAGCGCGGCGCGCTCCCCCTTGTCGGTTGTTTTTTTGAGAAGGTACTGCATTAACAGCGCCTCGTTGCAGGTGGAGGCGACCTCGGCTACGAAAAGCTTGTATTCCGCGTATATCGGCTCCTGATGCTTGTTTGACATATAGGAATGCATCGCGTGTCCCATTTCGTGGGCGAGAGTAAACTCGCTGTCAAGGCTGTCCTTGTGGTTGAGAAGCACGAAGGGGTGCGTGAAGTCGCCGCAGGAATATGCGCCGCTGCGCTTGCCCTTATTTTCGTATATATCGATCCATCTGTTCTCAAAGCCCGATTTGAGTACGGAGAGGTATTCGTCGCCGAATACGCTCATTGCGCCGAGTACGTTTGCCTTTGCCTCCTCAAACGTGATTTTGCGGTTAGCCTCCTCAACGAGCGGCGCATATATGTCGTACATATGCAGCTCCTCCACGCCGAGCAGCCTTTTGCGCAGCGAAACGTATTCGTGCATATAATGCATATTTGCGTGTACCGTGTCGATCAGGTTGTAATAAACCGCGGTATCGACATTGGCGGAATCAAGGGACGCCTCTAACGACGAGCCGTAGTTCCTGAGCCTTGAGTTGAAGGCAAGCGCCTTGATCTGCGAGGACAAAAGCGCGGCGTAGGTATTTTTGAACTGCGCGTAGGTCTTGTAGAGCGTCTTGAAGGCGAGCTTTCTCAGCTCACGCTCGGGCTTTTCGATAAGCGTGATGTATGAGCTTTGCGTAAGCTCGTAATCCCTGCCGCCATAGCTTACCTTGTCGAACCTAAGGTCGGAGTCTGAAAGCAGAGAGTAGATATTGTCGGGCGTATCCATCATTTCGCCCGCCATAGCCATCATCATTTCGCCCTTCTCGTCGAGAATATGCTCCTTAAGCCGCCTGTTGTCGTCAATGTCGCCCTTGAAAAACAGAAGCTCGGGCTCGTCCCTATAAAACTGCTCAAGCTCCGCCTCGCTAAGCTCCATAAGCCTCGGCATCACAAAGGAGGTCGCGCTGTTGTAGTTTATATAAGCCGACATAACGCGGTCCTTGAAGTCCCGGTAATGCGTATCCGAGGTGTCGCTGTCGCTGTTGAGCATTGCGTAATTGTACAGCTTGGTCATAAACGGAATCAGCGCGTTGGTGAATTTGTAGTATTCGAGCAGAGAAGCGGCGTCGGAAAGCCCGTTCTCCTTGAAACGCCCGATTTCCTCGATGCTTTTGCGGAACCTGTCAAGCTCCTCTAAAAAGATTTCGTCCGAAGCGTATATATCCTCAACCGCCCATTTGTACTCGTCGGGGATTTCGCTCCTCGTTAAAATTTTCTCAATGTCCATTTTGTTTTACCTCCGTTAAGGCTATTATATAACAGCGCGGCTGTTTTATCAATTATCGGAATTAATCGGCGGAGCAAATTAATTTTTGACGGCGCGCCGCGCCGGGAATAATTTATCGAATATATCCCAAAACTAAAGAAAATTGACAGGAGGTAAACGAAATGGTCAGCCAAAAGGTTAGGGTAACGAATCCTGCGGGACTGCATTTAAGACCTGCGGGGCTTTTCACGAAAACAATGTCGCAGTTTGAATCGGAGGTTTTTGTGTGCAAGAACGGAAGCGAAATCAACGCCAAGAGCGTGCTCCATGTTCTCGCGAGCGGGATCAACTGCGGCGACGTTGTGGAGGTGCGCTGCGACGGACCCGACGAGCGGGAGGCGTTAAGGAGCGCGGTTCATTTTATGGAAAGCGGGACTGACGAGGTAAAAGCTTAAAGCAGCCGTAAAGCATTATAAAAAAGGAGGGCCCGACGGATAAACCGCCGGGCTTTATGAAAAAGAAAAAGAATTTCGAAAATGTCTTTAATGTTTCCGACAAATTTAGTATAATGTTGAGATGTAGATAATCTATGTTAAATTGATTAATATTTTGTGAACTTTTAAAGAAGAACGGGAGCAAATTATGAACAAGATTAATTATCAAAAGAGCCTCGATGCGATAATAGAAGAAAACGCAAAAAACGGGACTGTTCCCACGCTTCTTCTTCACAGCTGCTGTGCGCCGTGCAGCAGCTATGTGCTTAAATACCTGTCGGAGTATTTCAGGATTACCTTGCTTTATTTTAATCCCAATATCAGTCCGAGGGAGGAGTACATAAAGCGCGTCGGGGAGCAGAAGCGCCTTATAAATGAGCTTCCCGTGCGCAATGCGATCGGCTTTGCCGAGGGACGCTACGAGCCCTCCGAATTTTATGAGGCGGTGAGGGGCTATGAAAAGGAGCCCGAGGGCGGCAAAAGATGCTTTATCTGTTACAGGCTGCGCCTCAGGGCGGCGGCGGCGTATGCCGCGAAAGGCGGCTTTGATTATTTTACGACCACGCTTTCGGTAAGCCCGCTCAAAAACGCCGGGAAAATAAACGAAATAGGCGAGAGCGTCGGCGCGGAGTTCGGCGTAAGGCATTTGCCGTCCGATTTTAAGAAAAAAGAGGGCTATAAGCAGTCGGTGGAGCTGTCAAGACAGTACGGGCTTTACCGTCAGAATTTCTGCGGCTGTATATATTCAAAAGGAGGAGATACAAATGATTTACGAGCATCACAGGAGAGTTAAATATTACGAAACGGACATGATGGGGGTTGTGCACCATTCCAATTATATCAGATGGTTCGAGGAGGCGAGAGTGGAATTTATGCGCGAGGCGGATCTGTCGTACAGGCGCATGGAGGAGGAGGGGATACAGATTCCCGTGGTCAGCGTAAGCTGCAAATACAAGATTCCCGCCACCTTTGACGACGATGTGACGGTCAGGGTTTCGCTGAAAAAATATAACGGAATCGTGATTGAAATGGCGTACGAGGTTCACCGCGATTCGGACGGCGCTCTTTTGGTCACGGGAGAAAGCTCGCACTGCTTTGTCGGCAAGGAAACTTTCAAGCCGATGAGCATAAAGAATTCAAGACCCGATATGCACAATAAATTTATGTCGATTGCGGAGGTATAATACTATGTGGGCATATGAAAGCGTTTTTTATCAAATTTATCCCTTGGGCTTTGCGGGAGCGCCGTTTGAGAACGACGGCGTGCAGCGCCACGGAATACTTAAGGTTATCGACTGGGTTCCCCATATTAAAAAGCTTGGCTGCAACGCGGTTTATTTTTCGCCCGTGTTTGAATCCGACACCCACGGCTACAACACGAGGGATTACAAGCTTATAGACGTGCGCTTGGGCAGCAACGAGGATTTTAAGCGCGTGTGCGGCGAGCTTCACGCGGCGGGAATAAGGGTTGTGCTTGACGGCGTTTTCAACCATGTCGGAAGAGGGCATTTCGCGTTTCGGGACGTGCTTGAGAACCGCGAGGGCTCCCGTTACCTCGGCTGGTTCAACATAAATCTTGGCGGCAACGACGCGTGGAACGACGGGCTTTGGTACGAGGGCTGGGAGGGCAATTACGATTTGGTAAAGCTTAACCTGCGAAACAACGAGGTGGTGGAATACCTTTTCGACTGCGTGCGCTTTTGGATTGAATATTTTGATATAGACGGCATACGCCTCGACGTGGCGTACTGTCTTGACGAGGAGTTTATGAGACGGCTGCGCGGCTTTACGGACGGGCTTAAGGAGGATTTCTTCCTGCTGGGGGAGACGGTTCACGGAGATTACAACCGCCTTGTGAACGACGGTATGCTCCATTCCGCGACCAATTACGAATGCTACAAGGGCATTTATTCCGCGCTTAACAGCATGAACCTTTTTGAAATAGTGCATTCGCTTATGCGGCAGTTCGGACCCGAGCAGTGGACGCTTTATAAGGGCAAGCATATGCTTTCCTTCGTCGATAACCACGACGTTTCGAGGATTGCGAGCGTGCTTGCGAATCCGCGCCACCTGCCGCTCGCTTACGCGCTTGCTTTCGGAATGCCGGGTATTCCCTGCGTCTATTACGGAAGCGAGTGGGGCTTTAAGGCGGACAAAAGCCAGGGCGACCCTGCGTTGCGTCCATGCTTTGACTCCTATGAGGAGAATGAGCTGACGGATTTCATCGCCCGGCTTGCAGAGGCGAAAAAACAAAGCGCGGCTCTTAACTACGGAGATTTTTCCTCGCTTGTGCTGACGAACCGACAGTGCGTGTTCAGACGTGCGGCGGGCGGAGAGAGCGTGTTTGTGGCAATAAATGCCGACGACAATGAGTATACGGCTTATTTTGACGCGGGAGGCGCGCGTGTGCGCGACCTTTTGAGCAGTGAGGAATACGGTATGGACGGCGGCTTCCGAATGAAGGGCTGCTCGGCTTATTTCCTTGCTCCCGTGACGGAGCGTTCCTGATACGGCGGGGAGGCGCGTGTATGGCGAAAAATAAGGACAACAAGACAAATGCCATGAGGCTTCTTGACAGACAGGGAATTTCCTACGAGGCGGAATTTTACGAGTGCGAAAGCTTTATCGACGGGATCCATACCGCCGATACGCTGGGACTGCCGCACGAGCTGGTGTACAAAACCATCGTGACGGTGGGACACAGCCGCAGCTATTATGTGTTCGTTATTCCGATCGAGGCAAGCATTGATTTTAAAAAGGCGGCTCATTCCGTCGGTGAAAAGTCAGTGGAGCTTCTTCCGCTTAAGGAGGTTACGGCGGTGACGGGCTATGTGCGCGGCGGCTGCACCGCAATCGGAATGAAGAAAAAATACGTTACAAGGATAGACGCAAGCGCCAAAAGCCTCGAGTATATGATAGTCAGCGGCGGCAGACAGGGCGTGCAGCTGCGTCTTAAGCCCGAGGATTTGAGGCGCGCCGCGGAGGCGGAATTTGCGGACGTGGTGTAAGCGTATGAAAAATTACCCTCGGCGGGTTGTTGTGTATTATCGGAAAATGCTATATAATAATATTAAATAAAATGTGGAGGAGAGGGATGAATGCTTAAAATCGAAGAGTTCTGCGACATGGGGAAATTCGAGGAGATTATGCGCAACTGGGCTGCGAGCACGGGACTTGCGACGGTTGCGGTCGGAGCGGACGGAAAATATATAAGCGAATGCTACAATTTCACCGAATTTTGTATTGATCTTACGAGAGGGAGCGCGGAGGGCTGCCAAAGGTGCGAAAAATGCGACAGGGAGGGCAGGGGAGTGTACAACTGCCATGCGGGACTTGTTGATTTCGGTATACCGATTACGCTTGACGACGGAACCGTTCTCGGAAGCGTAATAGGCGGACAGGTCCTGCCGGAAAACCCCGACGAGGACAGGTTCAGACAGACCGCGAGGGAGCTTGGAATCAACGAGGATATTTACATAAGGGCGCTGCGCAAGGTCAATATCAGAACAAAGGAGCAGATTGAGGCGTCGGCAAATCTTTTGGGCGACGTGATAAATATGTTCGTGCGGGCAAGCTATACCGCAAGCGAGAGCGACAAGCTTTTGGAGGAGCTTCAGACGGGAATACACAAGGCGGCTGAGCAGATCGTGGTCGCGAACGAGAATACAAAGCTGATAAGCTCGTACAGCCATAAGCAGAAGATACTTGCGTTAAACGCCAATATAGAGGCGGCGCGCTCGGGCGAGGCGGGCAAGGGCTTCTCGGTTGTGGCGACGGAGGTTGAACGCCTTGCGCAGAATATGGACGCGACAAGCAAGGCGATAAGCGACGCGCTGATAGTCCTGACGGAAACGATCAATAATCTGAACAGCAGATAGACGGATAGAAAAATAAGCCCCGCGGGCAAACGCCTGACGGGGCTTGTAATTTCTTGCGCGCCGCACGGTCAATTTACGGCAAATTCCGTGAGCTTTAAATCCTTATTGCGGTCAAGAACCATGCCCACGCTCCATTCGTTGACGAAAAGAAGCAGGGGGCGGTCCTTGAGGTCCTTTATTTTCTTCATATCGGACGTGCCGACGATCCTGTCGAGGTTGACCTCGGAGGGATTGTCGATCCAGCGGATATATTCGTAGGGCAGCGGCTCGAGGCGTATCTCGACGTTGTATTCGGACTCAAGACGGAATTTCAGCACGTCAAATTGGAGCACGCCGACAACGCCGACGATGATTTCCTCCATTCCCGTGTTGTATTCCTGAAAAATCTGAATCGCGCCCTCCTGCGCAATCTGATTGATTCCCTTGATGAACTGCTTGCGCTTCATGGTGTCGAGCTGCCGTACCCTTGCGAAATGCTCGGGGGCGAAGGTGGGGATCCCCTCATAGGCGAATTTTTTGGAGGAAAGCTCCAAGGTGTCCCCGATGGAGAATATTCCCGGGTCAAAAACTCCGATTATATCGCCTGCGTATGCCTCCTCGATTATTTTGCGCTCGGACGCCATAAGCTGCTGCGGCTGTGAAAGCTTGACCCTGCGCCCGCCCTGAACATGGTTGACCTCCATGCCCGCCTCGAATTTGCCCGAGCAGATACGCATAAAGGCTATGCGGTCGCGGTGCGCCTTGTTCATATTTGCCTGTATTTTGAAAACAAAGGCGGAAAAGTCCTCCGCAAACGGGTCGATAACGCCCTCCGAGGAGCTTCTCGGCAACGGCGAGGTGGTCATTTGAAGAAAATGCTTAAGGAAGGTTTCCACGCCGAAATTGGTAAGCGCGGAGCCGAAAAATACGGGGGAAAGCTTTCCCCCGCGCACCGCCTCTATATCAAATTCCGCGCTTGCGCCGTCCAAAAGCTCAATATCCTCCATAAGCTTATTTTTAAAAT
>JAMPDT010000108.1 GCA_023665525.1 Butyrivibrio sp.
CGGGTACATACGCCTTTACCGCGATGCCCTCGGGCACGTATTCCTCGCTCAAAAGCTGCCCGTATTTCCTGACAAGCGCTATTTTGCCCGCCTCGTCGTAGCCGAAAAGCCTGTCGAGATAAACTCTGCTTTCCCTTAAAACCTTGCCTATAATGCTTTTCAGCTCCTCGACGCCCTCTCCTGTTTTGGCGCTGATCCTCACCGTATAATCGGCTTTGAAATCCCTTACGGAAATATCACGCTCCGTCTTGTCCAGCTTGTTGAAAACGGTGATAACGGGCTTGTCGCCGACTCCCAAGCTCGAAAGCGTTTCGTATACCGTATGCATCTGCATATCCATGGCGGGATTGGAGGAGTCCGCGACGTGAATAATTATGTCTGCGTATACCGCCTCCTCAAGCGTGCTTTTAAAAGCCTCCACAAGATGATGCGGCAGCTTGCCGATAAAGCCGACCGTATCGCTCACGAGTAACTGCTGTCCGCCCTCCAGCTCAAGGCTCCTCACTGTCGGGTCCAAGGTCGCGAAAAGCTTATCCTCCTCAAGCACTCCCGCTCCAGTAAGCGCGTTAAGCAGCGTTGACTTTCCCGCGTTCGTATAGCCGACAATCGCAGCCACGGGTATTCCCGTTTTTTTGCGCTGTCCGCGCGTCAGCTCCCTGTGCATCACCACCTTATCAAGCTCGGACTTAAGCTGCCCTATGCGTTCGTGAATAACGCGCCTGTCCATCTCAAGCTTTGTCTCGCCGGGACCTTTGGTCCCTATTCCTCCTCCGAGTCTCGAAAGGGATTTCCGAAGCCCCACAAGCCTCGTCGCCCTGTAACGAAGCTGCGCAAGCTCCACCTGTATTTTGCCCTCGCTTGTGGAGGCGTGCGCCGCAAAAATATCAAGAATTACCAGGGTACGGTCAAGCACCTTGACCTCAAGAGCCTCCTCCAGATTGGCAAGCTGTGCCGGCGAAAGCTCGTCGTCGCACACTATACCCGTCGCGTCGTACTCGTAAATCGCCGCCTTTATCTCCTCTATCTTGCCCTTGCCGACATAGGTTCCCGAATGCACCGCCTCACGGTTCTGTATAATCCTCGCGACCGAAACCGCGCCCGCCGTAGCCGCCAAATCCTCAAGCTCGTCAAGCGACTGCTCCGTGCCGCCGTTATCCCCGCAGCTTACCGCCACCAAAATAACTCTTTCCTGTGCTTCTCCCGTTTCAATCATTCAAATCCCCTTATGCCTTTACTGCCTTGTCTTAAGAAATTCGTACTCCCTCTGCGCCGCCTTGTCATTGGGATATTTTTTGACATATTCGCTGAAATACTCAAACGCCTTGGCGTAATCGTGCTTGTACTCATAGCACACCGCCCTGTTAAAATACAGCTCCCTCATAACCTGAGGATTATTGTATTCTATCCCGGTGTCGATATATGCAAGCGCGCCGTCATAATTACCCCTGTTGATCAGATAAGCCCCGTACTGGTTATATATATGCGCGTCGCTCGGATGCTTGCCCAAATATTCCTGATAAAGCTTGTCCGCCTCGGCATAATTCTGAAGCTTTTCGTATGTCATTGCAAGATAATAAGCCGCATCTCCGTCTCCGTCCGAATATGCGGCTTCAAGATATTCCTCCGCCTTCTCGTAATCCCCGAGGATATAATATGTCCTGCCGAAAAGGAGCTTGTCCTCGTCCTCCCCGTTTAACAGCCTTTTAAGGTAGGACTCCGCGCGGTCGGCATAGCCCGCCTCCATAAAATTGGAGTACATATTGCAGTAGGTCAGATAATTGTCGCCGTTTAGCTTAATTGATTCCTCATAATCAAGAACCGCCTTATTTTCCTCTCTGAGAAAAACGTAAGCAGTCCCCCTGCAATAATACAAATCCGCTTTTTCCTTCTGCCCCGCCCTGTCAAGAAGCGCCGTGTAAGCCTCCGCCGCGTTCGCGTAATCGCAGGTAATCAAAAGACAGGACGCGTAATATTTAAGCGCGTCAATATGAATGTCGTCATATTTGCCCTGAGAAAGATCTATCGCCCTTTTAAGCTGCTCCATCGCGCCGGCATAGTCGCTTTCCTTGTAGCAAACGATCCCCTTGCCCCTGTACGCGTCGCGGCAGTCCGCGTCGATAGAGAGCGCCGCGTCGAAGCTTTCCATCGCTCCCGCGTAATCCTCGAGCTCTATCTGCGTCATTCCGAGATAAATTCTGTAATCCGTATTGTCAGACTTCTTATCGACCGCTTCCCGAAAGCACGAAGCCGCCTCCGAATACTCGTGGGAATTATAATATTCCATCCCCTTATTGCACGACTGCACGGCTCCCGCACCGCACCCCGTCGTTGCAAGAACCGAAACCGCTGCTGCCAGCCCAAATATCACGAAATTTTTTTTCATCTATGATCAACCCAACCCTTAAAACCGAATTAATAAGCTTCCCCGCCCTTATCAAAAATACCGATAACCGCTTCAGCTTTCATACACATTGTAGCATATTTGGTTTACGTTGTTCAAGAGGCAAGTATAAATTGGTCGGATTGATTTTAATCGCCGAATGTTATTTCATAGGATTTTCCAACAAATCCTCCACTGAGCAGCCGATAACGCGCGAAAGCTTATAAACTGTCTGCGCCTGCGCCTTGTCTATGTCATTAACTTGCTGCTCATACATTTGAATCGACCGCAAGCCCACGCCCGAAGCTTTTGCAAGCTCTGACTGTGAAAGACCTCTGTTCTCACGAAGCTTTTTGAGCTTGGACCCGGACACCTTTTTTGCACATATCGTATACATAGCTTCAATAAACTTTGAAATATCCATCTCATGGTAAACCGAATACATTTTTACAATATCGGACATAGCTATGCACTCAGAAATATCTCTAAACCTTTTCCCGCTATACCATTGATATTCTGCCAACGCCCGGCCCGCCCAGTATTCGGGAGAACGATTTTCGGAGTAGCGCGGCTTTGCAAGCCGTTTGCTTTTGTACGATTTACGCACAACCGCTTTGGCAAGTTCTATTCCCGACATTCCCGCCAATACAGACGGATTTCCGCGTTCAAACTGATCGGCATATCCCGAGGAAACAAATATCGAATATGCCCAGTCCGCTTTCATTGAACAATCATTCACCATATAATCAAAAAACTGAGAAAGTCTGTCTTTGGCATCATTCAAATAGTATTCGCTGTATGCGCGCGTCATCGTTTTTCATCTCCCCTCTCAAAATATCAATCACAAAAATATCGTCAATATAACTTCTGCTTTTAGCAATCTCCGCCTTGTAGGTTTGTCTTGCTTTTGTATCGCGAGAAACAAATTTCGGATAAAATATTGTTTTATCCACTGATTCAGCGCTCACAAATTTGATTTTATCAAAAGCGTTTTCGGAAACAAGAACTGTCTGCAAGCCAAGCTTTCCAAGATGCAAAGCTCTATTCAAGCCGCGAAGAGGCAATGTATTTTCAACAAAGGCTTCCGCATATTGAAAATAAGAATTGTCGGCTCTGTATCCTATGATTATATCATAGCGCGATGTATCAACCGCAAAATGCTCGATCAGATACTCACGCGCATTAACTGCGATGGACGAACTGAGCTTAAAGGTTCGGTTTTTCAGTAAAAGAGCAATCCAATTTAAAATTATATATGTTCCGTCCGAAAGATTCAAAATTTTCAGTTCATCAGCGTCCAATATATATCGGTTCACAAAGCCGTCCGTATTGCTTTTGCAAGCCCATTCCCGCGCCATATCCTCCGATTCCGTGCAGTAAAATCCTTTTCCGTAATCATTATGCTCATTACCCGACAAAAGCACAGGTACTTCAACAATCTGACTGCTCCCGTGTAACAAAGTAATAGTGCTCATACACGCCTCCCGTATCATTACAATGATATGCTTGGATTGTATCATTGCAATGATGGTTCGTCAACATAAAATATGCTCCGCAAGGGAACAAAACATATTTAGCCTGTCAATGCCGCAGGAAGCACCGAAAAATATTTTAAAATTTATTTTTATCCTTCGCGAAAACTGAGTTTAACTTTTATTATTTCTTCAACGTCTTGATTTTGATTGTCATTTCTGCCATAGTCTGTTCCTCCTTAATCCAAATATTTTTCGATGTCAACGCTATATACTAACACGGAATGACCTAAACTCCAAGGAGCCTTCTCACCCGTGTTTACATATTCATCAATTTCTTGTAGCTTTTCTGCGGTTACTCCGTCCGAAAGCGCATACATATATTTCAGCGAATATGTTTCCGTATTGTAGTCAAAGTCATTGATCTTAATGCAAAATGTAAAGCTTTCTGACAATGGCGGATAATACATTTGAATCCGACCATCATCCTCTGTGGTATGCTCAAGCCTCCATACTTTCCATTCCTCGGGTTTTACAGTGAGGTTTTTCCAATCAAGTCCCGCCTCGTCAGCAGCCTTACACCAATCATTATATACTGTGGAATAATACTCAATGTATGTGCTGCTGCCGCCTGTACAAGACGCAGCCAATGCGTCAAAGGTTTCTGCGTCCTTGTCGCAGAATGCTTTCAAAACGCTTGCCACAAGCTCGTCTGCGGTTTCGCACTTTGTCTTTACTTCTTTTTGAGTTTCCTCCGTCACCTTTGTTTCGTCAAGGATTATTCCGTTGTCGGAATTTATCTCCGCAAATATTGATACAAGCTCATCATTTGACAATACCGACGGTTTTTCCGCCGTTTTGTCGGTCGCCGCAGACGTCTTGGAGCTGCCGCAGCCCGAGAAAGCCGCCACGCCAAACACCACGGTCAAAATAAGTAATATCGCATAAATGAATTTCTTCATAATCTCTCCTTCTCCCCGTGCAAAGCCGATAGGTCAGCTTATTGCTATGCCTTTATTTCAAATATTTTTCATAATCAACGCTGTAAAGCCATCCCCCCTCCGTGTCTACATGTTCATCATATTTTTGAAGCGAATCTGCGTCCATTCCGATAGAAGAAAAAGTAAGATTTCTCAACGAATATGTTTCTGCGTTGCTGTCCAAATCTATACCCATACTAAGTTCAAAACCGTCTGCCAAGGGCGGATAAAACATCATAACCTGCATATAATACTCTGCATCGTCTTGAGGATAATATCCGTATACTTTCCATTCCTCGGGCTTGGTAGCAAGATTTTTTCCGTCAAGCCCTGCCTCATCTGCCGCCTTGCACCATTGATCATATGCATCGGAATAATAACGACTTACTCCGGTACAAGAATAGGCAAATGCGTCAATGGTTTTTTCGTCCTTTTCACAGAATGCCTGTAAAACTCTTGCCACAAGCTCTTCTGCGGTTTCGGTTTTCGTTTCTACTTTTTTTGAATTTCCCCACATCGCATCAGCTCCGTCGGCAGAAGTCCACGGAATTGTCGATGAGTTTAAGTATTTTTCAATGTCAACGCTATAAATTGCCGCTCCGACATTAGGTACGCTTTCCCCTGTATTTACATATTCATCCATTACGTAAAGTTCACATGCTCTTCTTCCCCCGGAAGACTTAACGAAGTACAATGAATATGTTTCTGTGTTGTAATCAAATAAATCAACACCTACGTAAAGTCTAAAATAATCCGACAAAGGAGGATAATATATCTCAAACCAAATAAAATAATCCACGGCAGGATAATCAAACCGATATGCTTTCCATTCCTCGGGCTTTGTGGTGAGGCTTTTCCAATCAAGTCCTGCCTCGTCAGCAGCCTTACACCAAGCATTGTATACGTCAGAGTAATAGTGAACGGGACGACTATCTGTGCAGGACGCAGCCAATGTGTCAAAGGTTTCTGCGTCCTTATCGCAGAACGCCTGTAAAACGTTTGCCACAAGCTCGTCTGCCGTTTCGGCTTTCGTTTTTACTTCTTTTTTAGTTTCCTCCGTCACATCGTTTTTGTCGAGTATTATTCCGCCGTCGGAATTTATCTCCGCAAATATTGATAAAAGCTCATCATCTGACAATATCGACGAGCTGTCGGCTGGTTTGTTGCCTGTCGCAGATGTCTTGGAGCTGCCGCAGCCTGAAAGAACCGTAAAACTAAACACTACGGTCAAAACGCATAATGCCGCAAAAATTGTTTTCTTCATACATTTTCCTCTCTCCCCGTGCTGAGCCGATAGGACAGCTTATTATGAAATCGAAGACTTAATCAGCATTCCACAGAACGCAAAAAGCAGACTGCGAAAACCGCAGTCTGCCAAAACTCCGATTTCTCACCCGAATATCCCCAAGGCGGCAGATTATACCGCCGCCTTAAGGATACCACGTGAGAAATCAAGAACGGGGTGCAAGTATGCATCCACACTCAACACCCCGTCATATATCGTAAGGTATAACGAACCCCGCCAAAACACACAACATTCTTATTGTAAATAAAGCGCTTTTACCTTATAATAACCTTGTGTGTATCGCGGACCAAGTCCGTATCGTGTGGTACTCCAGATACCATTCCTTGCCCTGTGTTACTGCCAATAACACAGGGTGGTACACCGTTATGTTCTTGAAATCTCAAGAATATTTTATCATATACTTCACGCCGGCACAAGAACAAACTTACAAATTATGTTTTTCTGTTTTAAAAAACAATATCCGCAATAAAATAATCACTTTCCTCAAAGCTTAATTATGATGTTTTTGCAGCATATCATAAATATAGCTCATTAAGCCCTTTTCGTTTCCAATTCCATACTTCGCATTTACGGCTTCATAATAGCTCATAATGCTTTTTTTGGACAGAAGCTCACTCGAGGGGATACTGTCGCCGTATCCGTTTCTCGCATTTTTCCATGGAGCCTCATTGTGAGTAATCCGCTCCAAAGCTTTACCGCCGTACATTCCAAAAGTATTTACAACAAGGTCAGCGACCTTCTTTTCTTTTGCGGTCAGGGTATCCTCTGCGCCTTCAAGTAAAGCAAAACGGGCGTCGTCAATAGGATTGTATTTAAAATCTCTGAACAGGTCATAGACCTTCGGATAAACAGGTCCGTGAGCCCACGCCCTGCAATCCTCGGCAAAGATTGGTTTTCCGTACAGCGCAGAGTGAATGCCCTGAATAAAATAAAGCAGCTTCTGCAACATTAGCGGCGTCACCTCATTTAACTGCTTGAACACATACGCAATAACCCTGAGCATCTTCTCCGATACAGAGAACAGCTCTTCAAGACTGTCCGCCGCCGCCATCGCCTTATTATATGCCGTATCGGTAAGCTTTTCCCTGTTCTCTTTGATACATTTCTTCATATACTTCGGAGACGTCAGAGCCGACCTTACAATATCCGAATACTCCTTGGAAGGAACCTGCCCCTCCATATATCTCGGGATTGTAATTTCGCCGAAACCAAGCGCAAGCGACAACGGAGCTTTACCGATATTATAAAGCTTCATAAGCTTTTCAATATCCTCAAGCTTCACAAGACCTTCCGCCGTTCTGTACTGCTCGTCAATTTCCCTCACGTTTCTGTCGATAAGTCCGGGAATGCTCATTTCCTCTCCGCACTCCGCACACACAGCCTCCGTAATCTCAAAGGTATATTCCTTATCCCTTACAGCCTTTACAATGTTTTTTTTCCGTAAAAGGTATTCTGTTTCCTTCCTGCACTCAATGCAGAAATCCTTTCTTTTCACATCTTTCATAATGATTACCTAAAATAATGTCCTTCGCCTTTGCTTCATCAATAACGTAATCCAAAAACAAATTTATATTGTCCTGTCTTTTGTCATTTCGGTCAATTCGATACCTATCGTTTTCGACAGCTTCCTTCAGCTCTGAAAGATACCGTTCTATATCCCTTTTCCCTATATTCAATAATTTATCCTCCGCAAAATCTATGATACGATTTTTGTTTTTCCCTATCATCATCTTACATTAACGATTGGATTTTGTCAATATCCTATCACCGTATTTCTCCGCCGCCCGCTCCAGCTTTTTCCCGAGCGGCTTTGAAAGCGCGAGCAGGAAAAGCACGTTTGAGACGGCGTAAATCACGGTGTATGGAGCGGCGGAGGCAACCGCGATAAGATAAAAAGACCAAGACCAGCCGCCGACCGTCCAAACGGTCGTGTATATGTCCATTATCAGGGAAAACAAGATTCCCGCGGCGGCGCCGTAAATCATCAGGATCAGCCTGTCGCGCCTGAGCGGGGCGGAAAGCGCGCCCGCCAAAACGCCGATAAGCCCCCATACAAGCATTTGAAAGGGCGTCCACGGTCCCTGTCCGAAATAGAAGTTTGACACGAGAGCGGTCAGCGCGCCGCAAAAAAAGCCCGCCTCGCCGCCAAGGTACATTCCCGCAAGCACAATAATCGCCGTGACGGGCTTGAAGCCCGGGAACGGCGCGAAAATAATGCGTCCCGCCACCGACATTGCGGTCATTACCGCCGTCAGCACCAAGCTGTGGACGCCGCTTTTCTTTTTTTCGTATATAATAAAAAACAGCAGGCACACGGCGATTACCGCCGTCACCAATATGAAAGCACCGGTTTTCATTCGCCTCTCCCGTAAATTCTCGCCCTTGCCGTCGTATAAAAAATATTTCCGCGGCAGAACTCCTCGGGCGTGCCCGAAAACGCAAGCCCGCCCGCGAACAAAAGAGCCATTCTGTCGGCGGTTTCCGCCGCAAATTCAATATCGTGCGTCACCAGTAAAATTGCCGTGCCGTCCGCCTTAAGCTCCGACAG
>JAMPDT010000109.1 GCA_023665525.1 Butyrivibrio sp.
TATTACTTTTTTCAAGAGATTTGTCGCAATTTTCAGAATTTTCTCAATAATATTTCCGAAAAAAGGAACCAGCAGTCTCCCGAGCGTCAGCCTGTATACCGTTATTCCCGCAAAAATCCCCAGAACCGTATATAATCTCAGTCTGCCTTCATCGAGGAACAAAAAGAAAAAAAAGGCAGCCACGCCCGCCGCAAGCCAAAAGATAATGTCCTCGCCCGATACCGCGGCATAGCTGTGCTTCACCGCGCGTCTGGCTACGCGGAACACATCGTACACAATCGCGAAGCCCGCTCCGACTGCCACGGACAGGCAAAGCCTGACAAGCTCCGCGGTCACAAAATCAGCCATTTTTATTTAAACAATCTGGCAAATATGGACTCGCCCTTTTTGGCGTAAGAGTTTACATCAGAATAAGCTATGCCGTCTATGGTGCCCGAAATATCTATCTCGCCCTTTTCCACCGAAAGCCTGTTGACGTGCAAATCATGTCCCTTTATATTCATCATGCCGAACTCGGTTTCAAGCAGAATCGCCGTGAGGTCGAACGAAATAACGTCCTTTACGCCCGTAACCGTTCCGCTTTTACGGTTTGAGAACGCAACGTTGTGCGCCCTGCCGATTAATTTTTCCTCCATTGCCGCCTCCCACAAAGTCCATACGCCCGTCTCCCCGGCATACTTAATAATATATATTCGGGACAGCGGCGGAAAATACCTGCCAAAAGGAACGTGCCGTTTTCTCACAGATATTTGTACATATCCCCCGCCTCGTCCTTCTTGGTCGTTTCTATGATGTCGGTAATCTCCACCTTAACGTCCTTGCTTCCGAAGCGGATCTCGATCACGTCGCCCACCTTGACCTCGGCGGACGCCTTTGCCGTCTTTCCGTTAATCTGCACGCGCCCCGCGTCGCACGCCTCGTTGGCGACGGTGCGCCTCTTAATAAGCCTTGAAACCTTAAGATATTTATCCAATCTCATATCGCTTTCCTCCGCATATATAAAGACAACGCCCCATGCTCTGCATCGGACGTCGTCTTTAAAAATATAATAAAAACCTGCACCTAAATTAATTGAGGCTGTCCTTTAAAGCCTTTCCCGCTTTAAACTTGGGAGCCTTTGAAGCCTTAATCTTAATTGACTTTCCGGTCAGAGGGTTACGGCCTGTTCTTGCAGGTCTGTCTGCAACCTCAAATGTACCGAAGCCAACCATAACAACCTTCTCGCCCTTCTTGAGCTCTTCGGTAACAACGTCGGTGAAAGCCTTAAGAGCCTTCTCTGCGTCCTTCTTTGAAAGTTCGGTCTTCTCTGCAATAGCTGTAACTAATTCTGCTTTGTTCATGGATTATTTCCTCCTAATACCATATAATTAATCGTGTAAAACAGATTCCAAATTATTGTTTTATAATTCCGTCCGTATTACCCACACATTATTTATACTTGTTTTGAAAGGAAATGTCAAGAAAAAAAGGCAGTTTTAGGCATTTTTATGACTTTTTCCTCTGTTTTTGTGATAAATAAGGTTTAAGCCCTTCAAAAGAAGCTCATTATCGACGGTTATACTGTGGGAGCATACGGGAATAACGGTCCCCGCCATTCCGCCCGTCGCCACGACCGCCGCCTTATAGCCAAGCTCCTCCTCTATCCTGTCTATAAGCCCGTCGAGCATTGCCGCACAGCCAAGCACCAGCCCGCTCCTCATGCTGTCAACGGTGTTTTTGCCGATTACACAGGCGGGAGCCTCGAGACTGATGTTCGGAAGCTGGGCAGTCCTGGCGACAAGCGAGGAAAGCGACGCCTCCATTCCCGGCGCGATTATTCCGCCCGTATAATTTCCGTCCTTATCTATAACCGCGAAGGTCGTCGCCGTCCCCATATCAATCATTATGAGGGGCGCGCCGTATTCGCTGATTCCCGCAACCGATGCGACCACAAGGTCCGCTCCTACGGTCCTCGGATTGTCCATAAGGATATTAAGCCCTGTCTTTACTCCCGGTCCGACCACCATGGGTCTCTGACCGATAATTTTTTCTACCGCGAAGGCTATCGTATTGGTGAGCGGGGGAACCACCGAGGAGATTATCGCGCCGTCAATGTCGGACGGCAGAATCCCGTGAAGCTTGAGCACGGCTTCAAAGTTCATTGCGTATTCAAGCTCCGTCCGCGTATGCTCCGTGCTGAGCCGCTCGGCAAAAAGCGTCCTGTCGCCGTCTATGCAGCCGGTAACTATATGCGTATTTCCCATATCTATCGCCAAAAGCATCGCAGCGTCTCCGTCCTCTCCGCGTCTAATCCGCCAATATTCCCTCGATTCCCATATTGCGCGCCCTGCCTCTTGCCTCAAGCGCCTTTTCCACATAATCCTCGATCGGTTTTGTCCTGTCGTTTATTATGGAGATCCCCATATCCGGCGAAATGTCTATTCCCGGACACAGGTCGCCGTATTTATCGTAAAACGCGTTGCTGAAAATATTGGCGAGCGCAGCCGAAATACGGTTGCCCCTCGAATCGAATACATTGGCAAGTATTACGAAATTATCCGCGTTTACCCTGCACCCCATTATGAACCTGTCCTTATAGCCCGAAATAAGCTCGGCAAAGCCCTTAAGCACCTCGTCCCCGACGTCGTAGCCGTAGCGCGCGTTAATGTCGGTAAGCTGCTTGAGCCCCGTGTACATAATCGCAACCTTGCCGGATTTGTCGAGCCTGACGTATTTGGCGGCTTCTTTAAGGAAGGTATTGTATTTGTAATAGCCCGTGAGCGTGTCGTGCGTTTCCCGGCTCTCCTTTTCGGAGAGCATTCCCTCGTACTCGCGCACCGTGAGCAGGTATGAGGAAACGAATTTCGTTATAAGCTTAAGCGTCTTTATCTCGCTGTCGCTCCAAGTGCGCTTGTTCTCGTAGCACTCAAAGGCGATACAGCCGCTGATTCTGTGGTTCCCCGAAAATATGCAGCGCACGAAGGATTTTACCCCGACCGACATAAGCGCCAGCTTGGTTTCCTCCTCCGACTGCCATTTGCTTGTGTCGGGCACTATTATTATGTCCTCGTTGCTGTATATTTTTTCAAAAATATTGTAATCGTCGGGCTTGTGCCTGTCTATGATCCAGCCTATGTACGAGCTGCCCGCCCACTCGTAGGACGAGTTCAGGGTTTTGTCCTCCGAATTAAGCTCCCACACCGTAATGCGGTCAATTTTGTACTTGCGCCCGACCTTGCCGAAAATAAGGTTCACCGCGTCGCTGATATTGCCGCTCGAGGACATAATCTGCAAGGCGGTTTCGATAAGGTTATGGTCAAACTGGACGTCGTCGAACGCCTTGTTCACCGCGTCCCAGTTATCGTTTACATACGCCTCCTCCAACTGCTTGGAGTATACGACAACATCTTTTTTGCCTTGGTATTTGGACGAAAAAAGCGCCATATACGCCTTTTCGCGTATATCGTAAGCCTCGCCCTGTATGAACGGTCCGTAATACATACCCCCGCTTATCTCGAGGCGCAGGCTCTCGTCCGTTCCGAGAAGCGTTTCTATCCTGTCGCCCAGCTCCGTGAGGCGCATTATGAACCTGTCGTTTATCTCGCCGCCGTAATATATTACGTTAAACTCGTCCTGCCGCATTCTGCCTATATACGCGTCGTAGGGGAACATATTTTTGAGGCACTGAGCAACGTTTATCATTATGCTGTCCGCGCTGAGCGAGGAATTCTCCGACGCAACCGTCTTGAGATTATTTATCGTTATGTCCAAAAGAGCGCCCTCGCCGCCGTTTTTTTCAACGCAAAGCGCCTCGAGCCTGCTCTTGATCCCGTTCTTGTTGTACATTCCCGTAAGCTTGTCCGTATATATGTCGTCCTTGCCTCTTTTTATGTCAGCCCGATCGGGCTCCTCAAGCTCAATCATTTTGCCGACTATATACGAAGGCTCGTTATTGTCGTCGTAAAGCGCCTTGCCTATGACCGTATAGGACTTAACCGTTCCCATAAAGTCGTTCATTCTTGAGCTGCATTCAAAATATCCCGCCCCGTCCTTGAGCGCGCGTATAAAATTATCCGCGTCTATCTCGGGATTGACCGCTCTCTGCCGCTGGAGCCTCTGCACATAGTCGTTGACTACGGAGCCGTACCTTGAAAGGTCCGTGCGCCCGAAAAAGAACTGCATCGTATCGGTCTTTGGCTCGTAGCGGTAGAGAATGCTGCCTATCATCGCCGCAACCGTTTTGTATACACTTAATTCGTCCTCAATTTTATTCAATGCGTATTCTCCTTTCAGCCGTCGGTCCCGCCGCGGACGGGAGGCTACTCTGCGGTTGCCGCCTCCGTTTCGCTGCTGTCCGAAATTGTCATATTGTTCTGTTCCTTAAGGAAATCCATTATCTTGCTGTTAAGGAAATCCTCGTATATCGCCTCCTGCGTAAGCGCCGCTTCCATCTCGGCTATCGTCTTGTAGCCCGCCTGACTTACCTCAAGCTCCTCCGCCGCCATTTTGTTGTATTCCTCCTCGGATACCGTTATTCCCTCCTTGGCGGCTATCGCACTGAACACCACAATGCACTCCGTGCTGTATTTGCCCTGCTCCTCGCACATTTCCTTAAGCTGCTCGTCGGTAAGGTTCATCGCCTTAAGAAAAGCTTCGTACTCCATGCCGTACATTGCGGCGTACATGGTATACTGATACTTGTAATAATTATAATAGCTGTCCGTGATTTCCTTAACCCTGTCCTCGGGAAGCTCGGAAATCTCGCACGCCTCGACAATCGTCGAGGTAAGCCCCGCCTCGTAAAGCTGCGCCTGTTGGCTGAGATTGTTCTCACTGAGAGTTTCCCTCATATATTTCTCAAAATCCCCGACGGTTGTATGCTCGCCGTTCGTATATTCCTTGACAAGCTCGTCGTTCCATTCGGGCACTATATCCTCGCCGTGAATGTAATCGACCTTCACCTTAAAGACAACCGCCTTGCCCGCAAGGTCCTCGTTGTGGTAGTCGTCGGGGAAGGTACAGTCCAAATCGTACTCCTTGCCGCACTCAAGACCGATAAGCTGATCGTTAAGGTCCTTTATATAGCCGCCCCCGATCGTGTAATCGGTTCCGCTCTCTCCCGTGCTGCCTCCCGAAAATGCCTCGCCGTCCAAATAACCCGTGTATTGGAGATGTATCGTATCCTCGTCCGCAACGGTTCTGTCCGTAACCTGCTCGGGCTTGGTCATGCTCGCAATTACGGATTTTTTCGCCTCCTCAAGCTGCTCGTCGGTAACGTCCGCGGATTGAACGTCTATCTCAAGTCCCTTGTATTCCCCCAAGGTAACTATATCGCTGTAATCCCTCTGCGTCACGGTAAGCTCCACATGGTCAACCGTTCCCTGCTCGGTCGGGTCCGCGCCCGACGGGTTCTCGCTGCTTGCGTCCTTTCCGCAGCCCGCCGCTATTGCCATAACCGCCGCCCCCGTAAGAAGCAGCGCCGTCAATTTCTTTTTCATTAAAAAATCCTCCGATATTTATTACATTATCTGCATTATATTTATAACATATTTTCCCATAAAAATCAAAACAATTCACAAAAGCTTCACTTCTCGGCGCTGACCGCAGGAAGCCTCATATCCGCGCGTCCTCCAAATCCTCCGCCTCGATGGTCATAAGCGTGTCCCTGTCCGCGTCCTTAACCTTAATCACGCGTCCCGCCTGCCTTGCCATAGCGCGCTCCAAATAGTTCCTCGCCTCCCTCGCGTTTGCGAAATTGTCGGGCTTATTCTCAAGACAGCTCTCAAAATATGCCAAAGCCTTTTTCTTGGCAGGCTCCGAAAGCACATAATCCTGCTTATACGCCATTGATTTCATAATCTCCAAAAGCTGGGCGGGCGTATAATCCTCAAAGTATATGAACTTGTTAAAGCGCGACCTTAAGCCCGGGTTGGAGCTTAAAAACCGCTCCATAAGGTCCGTGTAGCCCGCGACTATGACCACGAGGTTCTCCCTGTTGTCCTCCATAGCCTTAAGCAGGGTATCGACCGCCTCCTGCCCGAAATCGCCCTCGCCCTTACCCGAGGTCAGCGTGTACGCCTCGTCTATAAAAAGTATGCCGCCCTTCGCGGACTCAACCACCTCCATAACTCTTGCCGCGGTCTGTCCGATATAGCCGCTCACAAGTCCCGAGCGGTCAACCTCCACAAGGTGCCCCTTTGAAAGCGCGCCCAGCGAATGGTATACGCCTGCCAAAAGCCTTGCCACCGTGGTTTTGCCCGTTCCCGGATTGCCCGAGAAAACAAGGTGCTTGGATACGGACGGCAGCTTCATTCCGCGCTCCTCGCGGAGCTTTTGGACCTGCATAAGATTGATAATGCTGTTCACGTCGTTTTTGACCGCCTCAAGCCCCGTGAGCGAATTCAGCTCCTCAAGAGCCTCCTCGACGCTCTTTTTCTCGAAATCGCTTTCCCTGACGCTCCCCTTTTGGCTCATAAGCCCGTATTCCTTCGCGTACTTTTCCATCATTCCGACATAAGACGTAAGCGCCGCAATTTCCGCCTCGGTCGTTATGTCGTTGCAGGCTATGTACGCCTGCCCGAGCGCTCTGAAGGTGTTTATGAAGGTCATCGTCCTGCGTCTGCCGTCCTTCATTTTGCCGCCCGCGTCCGCAAGCACGAAGCATTTCAGCGCAAAGGACGGCTTTTCGGAATATTCGGGGCTGTCAAGGCGCTCGCTCATAATTACCGCCTTAACCATTCCCGCCCTCGACTCAAAGCCGATTGTTTCCCGGACAAAGCTCTCCTCCCTTGCGCCGTACTGCCCATCGCCCATGGAAAGGTACGACAAAAACTTAAACATTTCGTACCTGACGTGCTCTCCAAAGCCCGTGTTCAGCCTGTCCTTAATGATTCCCGCCTGTTCGATCTCCCCTGCCGCATTCAGGCATTCGTCAACCTGCTCCTTTATTTTTGCAGTATCCATAAGCTACTCCTTTACAAACTCCTGTGCGCCCTCCGAATAAAGCACATTATATCCGCTGTCAACAAAAACCGCGTAAACGCCCTCCATACCGTCCACAAGCCTGCGCGCCCTTTCATAGCCCATAACAAAGCACGCCGTACTGAGCGCATCGCAGAGCGCGGAGCTTTCCGATATTATTGTAACCGACAAAAGCCCGTTATTGCAGGGAAAGCCCGTCTGCGGATCCAATATATGATGATAAAGCCTGCCGTCCTCGTAAAAAAATCTCTCGTATACTCCCGAGGTCACGACGCTCAAATCCGACGCTCCAAGCGCGCAAAGCACCTCGTTTTCGTCTCCGAATGGCTTTTGAAGCCCTATGACGAAATCCGCGCCGTCGGGCTTATTCCCGATACAAAGCACATTTCCCCCAAGATATATCAGCGCGCTGTCAACGCCCTCTCCGATAAGATACTCCTTAATCCTGTCGGCTATATAGCCCTTGGCGACCGCGCCCAAATCGAGCCTTGCGCCGTTTAACTCGATTCGCTCCTCGTCCGCCTCCACCCTGCGGTAATCCACAAGCTCCAGCGCGTCCTCAAGCCGTTCGCGCCGCGGCACGGCGGCGTCGCCGCTGCCAAAGCTCCACGCCGACGATAAAGGCTCGATCGTTATGTCGAGCGCGCCCTCCGTCATCTCCCCGTACCGCAGAGCAAGCGCCACCGCGTCCGCGAGCAGCCCGTCCTCCCTCGTTTCAACATCAAGCCGCCCCGCCTCGTTAAGTCCGAAAAGCACCGAGGCTTCTGAGGTTCTGCTGAAAATCCCCTCGTAGTACGAGCACATTTTCACCGCCTCCTCCGCGATTCGGCGGCTGCCGCAGCCGTAAAGCGTAATTTTAACGTATGTGTTAAGGCTGTATCCCTCGGCGGTGTAATTAACGCCCTTCGGGGCGGCGCAGCCCCCGAGGGGAAGCGCCGCCGTCAGCAGCAGAATTATAAGCGTAACCATTGCCTTTATTTTCCTCATAAATACAGTATACACTTTCTTGACAAATAAATCAATTTATATTAAAATAATAACAATTACTATTTTGAGGAGAAATGCAATGCCCGAATCAGCAATGAAATACAGTCGGCAAAGAGAGGCGGTCAGGGAATTTCTGATGACCAGAAAGGACCACCCCACCGCGGAGGTCGTCTACAAGAACCTGCGCCTTGTTTATCCGCGCATAAGCCTCGGCACGGTCTACCGCAACCTCGCGCTTTTGGTGGATCTGGGCGAGGCCGCCAAGCTGACGGGAATAGACGGCTTCGACCATTTCGACGGCGACCCGACGCCGCACTATCATTTTATATGCGGCGAGTGCGGCGCGATAATAGATTTGAGACTGCCGCGTCTTGAATATATAAACGAGGAGGCAGCCAAGGGTTTTGACGGCGAAATTTCGGGACATTCCGCATATTTTTACGGTAAATGCCGAAACTGTAAGGGGAGCAGGGAGAGAAATTAAAATAACATATTGACATTCGATTCACGGTGTATTATATTAAAACAATAATCATTATTGTTTTAAAAAATATTTTATAAAGGAGAAAACATCTATGGCAAAATTTGTATGCAGCGTATGCGGCTATGTTTACGAGGGAGAAACAGCTCCCGCGGAATGTCCCGTATGCCATGTCGGCTCGGACAAGTTCAA
>JAMPDT010000010.1 GCA_023665525.1 Butyrivibrio sp.
CCATTGCAATCCAAAGGGTTTTGGGCATACCGCCGCCGACCGGAGCGTTGGCGGCGGCGCCGTAGCCCCATTTTATAAGAAAAAGCATACACGCCGTCAGCGCGAGCATCGCCGCGGGAACCAAAAGCCTAAACGGCTTTTTGTCCTTTACGGCGTAAAAAACGAAGCCGATTCCGATTGCGATCGCGCCTATGTAATTGTTGTTTCGCACGACGCACGAAAGCGCGGAAAAAAGCACGCAGAAAACGGCGCACAGACCGCCCCTCCCTTTAAGGTATTTCACTCCGAAATACAGCGAAAGGCACAAAAAGCACAGACCGCACGTCGTTCCGTATGCAAACAGCACAAAAAACAAATGCGGCAGGAACAGAAACAGCATTATGCACACATAATTTACGGTCGGAGAGTTTTCTCCGTACACAAGCCGCGCGCAGCCCCAAAGCGAGAAATTCGCTGTCATCGCCATCGCAAGGTTTGCGGCGAACGCCGCGTATGCCCCGAAGCCCGACAGAACCAAGGGCCGCCAAAACGTCGCAAGTCCCAGTTGGTGCGGGTACATATACATATACTCCCCGAAGCTTAAGGATCTGTAATCGCCGCCGTTAAATTGCCACGCGGCATAATATACGCTGCCCGCGTCCGCCCTGAGCGCAGAAGGCGCGTTTATGATCAAAAAAAAACCCGCCGCCGCAAAAAGCGCGCTGCACGCGATAAACAGCGTTTTGGGCGGAATTTTGGAGATGACCCGAAACAGAGCAAATAACAGAACCGCCACCGCCGTGAGCGCAAGCCAAAAGAATATGCCGTTCCCCCTGAAAACAACACGCTCGTGCCAATCCATAGGCATATAGGCGCGCCCCTCAAGGCTCATAACCGTAAGCACGAGCAGCACCAAAACGGCGGCAGAAACGGCAGCCGCCTCAAAAACGCCGTATACGCCCCTTCTTTTATCCGACTTCCCCATACAAGCCTCTCCCCGACTCATTTTCGCCCCTTTCCCCAAGGGCGGTAATTTCTGCCATTATAGCATATACGCGGGCGGCTTGCAATACGGACGAATAAGGAGCCCGCGAAAACGCAGGCTCCCTTTTATTTTCATATTTATTCTCTCTCAGCCAAATGAAGCATAGGGTCCACGGGAGTTCCCTCGCGCGTAAGCTCGAAGTACAGATTGCTTCCCTCCACCGAGAAATACTTTGTCGGCTCCGCAATCCTGCCAAGCTCGGTCCCCGCCGCAACGGCGTCGGAAATTCCGACCGAAAGATTTCCGAGCTGTCCGTAGGTGATTTTGTAGCCGTCGCCGATTGACACGACCATTGTCGTTCCCGTTACGGAATCGACGTAAATATCCTCGACAATGCCGGGAGCCGCCGAAAGCACGGGCGTTCCCACCTCGGCGCTTATGACTATCGAGGGACTGCATTTGTACAAATCAAGCGTCGGAAAATAAATCGTGTTGTCCATATTGTAGCCGATTAAAATACTGCCCTCAACAGGCCAAAGAAGATTGGAGTTTTCCCCGAAGCTCAGGATCGGGGCGTTTACCTCGGCGGCAGTCGGCTCTTGGTTCGCCGCCGCGGGAATCTCGTTTGTGACAGGCTCCGTGAGCGCCTCGGTGACAGTTTCCGTCTCCTGCGCGGGCTTTGTTGCGCGCTCGGTCGGCTTCTCCGTTTTTTGCGTAGGCTTCTCGGTTTCCTTCTCCGCCTGTCTGTCGATTGTTGTGGGAGCGACCGTATTCGTACCGTCCTCCGCGACGTTCAAATCAATGTAATTCTGCTTGGGGGCGGACGTCGTGCTCTTTACTATGGATACCACCCCAACCACAAGCGCGGCGATAATGGCAAGACTGGCTACGATTGAAAATATCTTTTCCCCGTCAATTTTTCTCTTATTTCTTCTATTCACAGTTACCTCCATTCGTGCAAACCATGCACATATCAAATTGATGTCTGCTAATAGGTTTGCCGAATAGAGGTTTTTTATACATTTTCCAGCCGAATATTTTTATAATAATAATTCAGTATTTCCTTGTAATCCGCGCCCGCCGCCGCCTTTTCCCTTGCGCCCGCAAGCGAAAGCCCGTAGCCCGAGCCTTTTCCTTTGACCGTAAAAATAACCCTGTCCCCCGACGACGAAACCGTGAAATCGGACGACGGAAGCCCCAGCAGCACGGCTATCTCACTGCCCGAGACTGTAAGATTCCCCACCATAAGCTCCCTTACATAGCCCGCCTCGTCCCTGTCCGCGATCTGAAAGGACGCCGCCGCGCTTTTGTCGAGAATAATATCGCCGTTCCACGCCTTAAGGATTTTGGCAAGCTCCGTTTCCCTGTACTCTGTTATGCTTATGTAATCCGCCGACTTTAAATCCTCGGGGCTGTCCACCGACACGAGATAGCTCTCCGTGCCGTTTCTTGTTCTGCCTGAATTGACGCTGTGGAAATAGGGCATAATCGTCTGACCGCCGCAGGTCATATACTCGCCGCCCGTTTCATTCACCGCCAGCCTGACCGCATCGTAATTTTCATCGTAGTCCTCCCCCCACAGATTGCGCATATCCTTCTGCGTCAGGGTTTTGAGGGCAAGGTCGGCTGAATCGAGCATAGCTTTGTCCTCCCTCGCGTATTCCGCGTAGGTTCTGACCACCACGGAGAACGCCTTAAGAAATTCGGGGCTGTCGTCCTCCTTATAGTACGCCGCGACCGTCCGCGTGACGTAATCCGCAACATCGGTGATTTCCGTAGCCTTATCATAATTCAAAATAACATTTTTGGCGCTTTCCTCCTCGTCCGTCCCTCCGCTCACTCCCGTCATAAGCATCGTGATCACATACGGCACGACAAGACACGCGGCGATATAAATTATTATATACAAAAAGGTTTTTTTCATATGATATAAGCTCCTTCCGATAATTATATGACGCGGGCAAAGCAAATATTCGCCGCGCGCCACTTGAAATAGCGGGCGCCTGTTGATATAATTCAGAAAAAGAGGTGCTTCGATGGCTGAGGATAACAGGCCCATAGGGGTTTTTGATTCGGGAGTGGGCGGAATAAGCGTGCTCGGAGAGCTGATAAGGCTTATGCCCAATGAAAACTTCATATATTTCGGAGATTCCCGCAACGCCCCCTACGGCACCAAGCCGCACGAGCTTGTGCGCGAGCTTACGCTTGCGACGGCGGCGCTTCTTACAGACGCGCGCTGCAAATGCCTCGTGATTGCCTGCAACACTGCCACGGCGGCGGCGGTACGACCCTTACGCGAGCTTTATCCGACCGTTCCCGTTATCGGAATCGAGCCTTCGATCAAGCCCGCCGTGCTTGCCAATCCGAACGGTCATGTGCTTGTGATGGCTACCGCCGTTACGCTCGGCGAGGATAAGTTCCTGAGGCTTATGGCAAAATATGACGGTATGGCGCACATTTCCACCTTGGCGTGTCCCGGAATCGTGGAATTTGTCGAAAGGGGCGTCGTGGAGGGTGAGGAGCTTGACGCGTACCTTAAGGAGCTTTTGGCTGACTATATCGAGAATCCCCCCGACGCCGCGGTTTTGGGCTGCACCCACTACCCCTTTGTGCGCCGTCCGATAGCGAAAGCACTCGGGAAGCGCACGCAGATTTACGACGGAGGCGGCGGAACGGCAAGGGAAGCCCTGCGTCAGCTTAAGCTTCACGGTCTGCTTGCCGCGCCCGGGCAAATCGGCAGCGTCGTACTGCGCAACAGCAACGGACAGGCTGCGGAGCTTTCGCGCCGCCTGCTTGAAATCGCGAGGAATTTATAATGGAAAAAACAATGAATGCAGTCATAATTGTTCTTATGGCAGTCCTGCTTGCCTCTCAGATTTTTTTGGCGGTAAGGCAGATTAAAAAGAACGCCCCCGACGGCAAAATACTTCTGATAATTGATATAGCTGTTTTTGTCGTCTGGACGCCCTTATGTGTTCTGCAATTTATATATGACAGCCTCGCGGTACGCGCGGCATGGTTCGTCATCGCGGTTCTTTACATGGTTTTTACGCTGTGGTACACCAACAATTTAAGCAAAGGCTTCAAAAAATAGCCCGCAAGCCGTCACCTGTCTGTATAGCTTACCGCCTCGACAGCCACCGCTCCGCTTCGCACCACCTCAAGGCGGTAGCCGTAGGTAGAGCTTAGAAGCTTTAGCAGGCTTTCGTTTTTGTCCTCGGACTGGACGCACTCCAAAAGCACGGTATTGCGGTTATAATCGCTTACCCTTACGCCGTAAACCGAGGCTATGCGGAATGCCTCCGCCTTGTCCTTTTCGGTACAGCTGTTTATTTTAACGAACATCAGCTCTTTCATGTGTATGGGAATATCGGTGAAATCTAGCACCTTTATTACCTCTACGCTGCGGTTGAGCTGTTTTTTTATCTGCTCGAAGGTCTTGTCGTCGCTGGTCACGCCGATCGTCATGCGTGACACCGTCCGATCCTCCGTTTCCCCGACGGAAAGCGTGTCTATATTGTATGCCTTGCCCGAAAAAAGACCCGAAATTCTCGCCAAAACGCCTATTTCATTTTCAACGTAAATCGAAATCCATCTTTTTTTTACCTTATCCATAATAGCTCCCTCCTATCCGAACAGCATATCCGTGAGCGCCTTGCCGCCCGGAACCATGGGATACACGTCATAATCGCAGTCAATAATAAATTCTATGACCGTAGGCTTTGCGGTATTTGCCGCCGCGCGCCTGAGAGCAGGCTCAATCTCCTCCTCCGAGGCTACGCGGAGCCCGTCCGCTCGGTAGCTTTCGGCAAGCCGTACAAAATCGGGCAGATAGTCCGCGCCCGCGCAGGTGACGTCGATCTCGCACTGTCTGTTGCAGGCTCTCGTATATCTTAAGCAGGTGCTTGAATATCGCTTATTGTAAAACATCTTCTGCATCTGCCTGACATTGCCGAGGAAGGTGTTGTTGAATATGCAGAAAACAACGGGGATTTCAAGCGCGGAGGCAGTCGCAAGCTCCTGTATGTTCATCTGCGCGCCCCCGTCGCCCGATATGCAGATTACGGGCGCGCCGGGATTGCCAAGCGACGCTCCTATCGCCGCGGGCAGACCGTAGCCCATTGTGCCGAGCCCTCCCGAGGTCAGAAGCTGTCTTTTGCCGTTCATCTCCAAAAACTGCGTCGTCCAAAGCTGGTTCTGTCCCACGTCGGTAACGACGATTGAATCGGGAAAAAGCTCGTTTATTCCGCGTATTATCCTCTCGGGCGTCATTCCGGCGCAGTTATCCATATTTATGGGCTTTTCGCGCTTCCACGCGCCAATCTCCTCTATCCACCGCTCCGTCCTGCACTCGGAGGCGTGCTTAAGCATTTCCCCGACGGCGGTTTTGGCGTCCGCGACAATCGGCACGTTCACCACGATATTGCGCGATATTGAGGCGGTATCTATGTCAACGTGTATTATTTTGGCATTGGGCGCAAAATCCTCTATCCTTCCCGTAATCCTGTCGCTGAAGCGCACTCCGATCGCAAAAAGCACGTCGCACTCCGAAACCGCCCTGTTGGAGGCGTAATTGCCGTACATACCGATATTTCCGACATAGAGCGGGTGGTCCGTGGGAATCACGCCCTTTCCCATAATAGTCGTTATCACGGGGATCCTCATACGCTCCGCAAGCCTTGTAAGCTCCTCCCCCGCGCCCGATATGCGCACTCCGCCGCCGATCAGGAATACGGGCTTCGCCGCCGCTTTGAGCATGGTCATGGCTTTTTTGAGCTGACCGACGTGCACGCCCGTGCTCGGCTTGTAGCCCCTGATAAAAATTTCCGACGGGTATTCGTCCGAGCCAAGCTCAAGCTGTATGTCCTTCGGAATATCCACTATTACGGGACCCGGCTTTCCCGTTCTCGCAACGTAAAAGGCTTTTTTTATAATCGCCGCCAAGTCCTTCCGCTCGCGCACCGTAACCGCATATTTGCATATATTGCGCGTCACGCCCACTATATCTATTTCCTGAAAAGCGTCGTTTCCTATCAGATCCCTCGACACCTGTCCCGTAAAGCACACAAGCGGCACGCTGTCGAAATTCGCCGTCGCTATTCCCGTCACAAGATTGGTCGCCCCCGGACCGCTCGTCACAAGGCACACTCCCACCCTGCCCGTGGAGCGCGCGTAGCCGTCCGCCTCATGCACAAGCGCCTGCTCGTGCCTCGGCAGAACCACCTCTATATCGTCCGCGTCGTAGAGCGCGTCAAAAAGGTCTATCGCCATTCCTCCCGGATAGCCGAAAACCGTATCCACGCCCTCCTCTCTCAAAGCCTTTACAAACAATTCTGTCCCTTTTATATCCATAGCTTCCTCCCGCCTACATCTGCTTGCGCACAACACGGTACTCGTCCCTGTACTGAAAATACGGGCATTCCCGCACTTTTCCCGTCACAAAACGGTACATTTCGTCCTCGTCGAGGCTCACGGCGCAGTAACAGCAATCGTCCTCCTCGTCATATTCGTAATATCCGCACATTTCACAGCCGTCAGTCATAGTAAAAAAAATCTCCGTCATACAAATCGTTATACCATTCATCTATATCGAACTTCGTGAACACGCAGTCGGTATTTTCAAATCCGTAAATAACGCCGTCCATAACCGTAAATTCAAAAATCGCATCGGCGTCAAGCCCCGTAAGCTCCTCCGCGCGATCCTGCCGCCTGAGCTTATAAGTCAGCTCGTTCCCCGATTTCATGCACCAAAGCCTTCCCGCAACGCTGTAATCCTCCGATCGGGTGTCCCTCGCGTAGCCGTAGGCATGGGCAACGTCGGAAGCCGTATATGTATGAAAAACGTCGGAAGCCGTATATGTATCGGAATACGGCGAATACGACACAACGGGCGAGATACTTACAAGCACGTCCCCGTCCGCGGTTTCGACTCCGTTCACCACCGCGTTCAGCTTATAGCTTGCGGTTTCGTCGTTATTGTAAGCGCAGGCGGAGGTAAGAAACGCCGCGCAAACCGTTAAAAAAAAGCAAACCGACCTTTTCATACTCCCACCCCGCAATCCTTCGCGTCTTTTATAAGCGGTCTGAGCGAAAAAGCGGCAAGCGTCCGCTCTCCCGCGCCGTAAAAAAGCACCCTGCGCTTTCTGTCGTAAAGCATACTGTACAGAGGCTTCGAGCCTTCGTCCTCACTCCCGCCGCAGGACGGTCTTACGCATACGCCGCGCCTTAGGTTCAGCAGCTTCGAGAGACCTCCGAGCCTTTTTTCGTATTCGGGCTCGCATTCGTAAACGCCCATATTCCTGCCGTCCACCACAAAGGCTCCGTCCTTAAGCTCCACGGCGGCTCCGCGCCAGTTTTTGAGCATATAATCCCTCATGTATTCCATATCGCCGTCCATATACAAAATATCCGCCACGCGGTAGCTGCCCTCGCTGATAACGGGGTGCGCCCTGCGGTACCTGCTCCTGAAACCCGACACAGTCAATAATACCACAACGCAGACGGCAAAGGAAAGCCCAAAAATATATCTGAGCCTCATATTAAAGCCCGACTCATTGTTTACCCTGTCGTAAAAATATGACGTTTCCGTCGGTCTGTCCTTGCCCCTTATCGAAATCCCGCCGCTTGACGGCGTTATCCTTACCTTATTACGCAGAAAGCCGTCCTCCCCGAAGCTGAGCCTGCCGCGCCAATCGAGCTTTGCCGAGCACACGGTATCGAGAATGCCGTCCTCATAAAACAGCACCGTGCAGCTCCCATTTCCGTTGGGAGCAATATCGACATACTCGTAATTTTTTTCCACATAATTCACGGTAACGTCGCTGTCGATTATCGCCCGAATCACGTCTCTGTAATCTATATAGATATTATCGGCGAAATCCGCCAAATAATATCTTCCCGCCGCGCTCTGTATCGGAGCGAAAGCAAAGACTGCCGCCGCTGCCGCTCCGAACAGCGCAAAGCCGAGCGCCGCCGCCCTTTTTCTTTCGCGCAGCACCGCCATTATAACCGCCGCCGCAAAAAACAGCGCCCCTGCCGCTCCCGACGCGCCGCCCGCCGCCAAGAGAACCGCGTTCACGTTAAGCCCCGTTCTTTCGCAAATGCAGACCATACCCCCCGCAATCCAGTATCGCCGCTCCTTTTTGGGCGCAGACAGCATATCCGCGAGAGTATATTCGCCGTCGTATTCAAAATTCTGCCCCTCGGCGGGAACCTCGTATACCGTCCCGTTTTCATTAAAGCCTATGTCCATATCGCTCAGCACGCACACGCCGTTTTGGGTAAAATAAATTCCTATGTACTCCGTGCCGCCCGTCACCGTTTCATAGCATTCGACGACGCCGCCTTCCTTTGCCGCCCTTTCGGAAATAAAGCCGTGATATTCGCGGTAATCGTCGGCTCCCGTCATCAAATGCGTCTTTTCGTCCGACGGCGCATAGGCTATGCTGTATTCGGACCGGTCCCACGCAGTCGCCTCATCGTCCGCCGCGCCCGTGGGATTCTCATTTCCCTCTTGCTCATCCTCAAATTGCTCCTCAAATCTCCCGTCGGCGGACATAATATAGTCCACTCCGTAGCCGCCCTCCCGCCTCGTTATTTTGACAATATCCCTGCGCTCAAAGTCCGTAATGTCAGATATAAAAAAGGAGGAAGAGAATGGATCCGAATATCCGTAATCGTAAATATTCATACTCGTCCTGCTGCTGACATAGGTTCCCTCAAAACGCCTGTAATTGTGCGAAACCACCGACAAAACGGCATACGCGCAGACAAGCAGCCCCGCCGTAATGAATAAAACCGTATTTATTGTTTTGAGAGCTTTTTCGCTATGCTTCATAATTAATCATAACCTCATAAATGCGCTTGCAGTTCTCATGGTCGTCAAATTCAAAGAAGTCGTCCGCGCGTTTTCTGAATTGCTCCTTCATAACGCAGTCGTTTTTCATATATTCGATAAGCGTGTCTGTAAGCTCGTCGTTATTGCGGCAAATTTCACCGAAAGCCATCGTGTCGTAGTGAAAGGTCCCCTCCTCGTAATGCTGGGGAATGTCGTCGTGGTGCAGATAAACGAGGGGCTTGCGCATATACGCGAAATCGAACTGCACTCCCGAATAGTCCGTCACCATAAGGCTCGACTCCCTGAAAACCTTTTCGTAGCTCATATCGCCCGTCGCCGGAACAATATCCACGTAATCGTTGCGGTCGAAATCCTCCGCCTGCGGGCTGACGATCGGGTGAAGCACATAGAGTATCCTGTAATTGTATTTTCGCGCCGCGTCTATAAGCCGCTCGTCGTTAATCAGCGAATTGTACACCTTGTAATAGGAGCTTTCCTTAAACAGCGGGTTATAGTCCCTCGCAACGCCCTCGTTCTTGGTGACGGGCACCGCCGCCTGCATACGCCATGTGGGCGTGATGAGAATCTGACGCTTGTCGTCGTTTATCAGCCCGTCGTAGCGCGGAACTCCCGTAAGCTTTAAAATATCCCTTCCGGCATAATCGTAAATCGGTCTGTTCAGATTTTCAAGCTCGTATTTGGAGGCGCAGAAATACAGGCTTATATTGTCCCTCAGACGGTTCTGCGCAATCGCAATCTTCTGAACCGACATACCGTGCTGGACGCAGACGGTGCGGAAATTGAACAAATCCCTCATATGCCCCGAGCTGTTGAGCGAATAATCGTTAAAGGCAAATACCGTCGAATTGGATATTATCATCATATCGGCGTACATAAACATCAGCCTGTGCTTTATTGTTCCCCTGCGCAGGGGCTTATAGCCGTCCCGCTTAAGCCGCCTGTAATCGGGGCATTTTTTATCCACGAGATAATATTTCTTTATTCCGTCGTCCTGCGCGCAGGCATAGCGGTAAAGGTACTCCGACGAATCGCCCGCCTTGTATATTTTGTCGATAAACATCCATATCGGCTTTCTTTTCCAAAACGGCTTCATTATAAAATACGCCATTCTCATCAGCATAAAGAGCCAAGTCTTTTTGTTGAAGGTCTTAAACATCTCGAGCCACAGCAGAACCTCGCGCTTGGCAACGGCGCGCTTCCTGACCTTGTACACGGAAATCGTGCCCTTTCTGTACATTGCCATAAAATGCCCGCCGAAGGTCCAATAGCTGCTCTTAAAGCGCTTCGAGAGGCGGCTCGTATGCGAATCGAAGGTTATGACAACAGAGCAGACCTCGCCCTCCGTTTCATACTTAAAGCCGATTCTTTGGCAGTCCGTATCCTCAATAGGCACATCGACCTCAAACGCCGTTCTTTTATAAATCGAATAGCCGAAAAGCTTGGTGTGCGAGTATCTCCGATTGAATTTAACCTCGTATGCCGTGCCGTCCTTTTCGGCGTAAAAATGCCCCTTTTCCACATCGAAAAGTCCCGAAAGCGTTCCGTCTATATGGAGCCTTCCGTCGGCGTATTCCATAAACTGGATATTCACGCACTGCGAGCTTTGAGCTGCCGCCGTAACTCCCGCCGCGCCGAAAAATACCTTGCCCTTTGAATAATAGCGCTCAAAGTCATAGCTCCCGTCATTATACTTAATTCTTAAGAACATACGCTTGATATAGGGATTGGAGGTGCAGCCGCGCTGCGCGTAGGCGTTCATAATAACCTTGTCGTCTATGAACCTGAGCATTCTGCCCCACGACAGTATATATTCCTCCGTTTCCTCCTCGGGAATGCAGTGCTTGTTCTGATTGTCGAGATTCGCCTCCGTCCTTACGGTAAGAGCATACATCGCCTGATACTGTATTATGCGCGGGAGCTTCCCTTTATAACGGCTGTCAAGCTCTTCAAGGAAAACCAGCCAAAAATCCTCGATCGCCTCATAATACCATTCCTTTTCGTAGCAGCCCGCGAAAAAAACCTTGTCGTCCTCGCGCACCTCGTCGTAAACATATTCCTGCGCCCCGTCAAAAACGGTTCCTCCCGCCTCAAGCGCCGCCCTCAGGAAATACTCTTTCTCGTATTCGTACCTTAAATCCTCGCGGAATTTATGCTCCTTAAAGTACTCCGCCGCAATCCATGTGCCTGCCGCAAAATAAGGCAGGCAGTCGTATTTTCTCTCAAAATCTATATACTGCGCCGTTTTGCCCTTTCCTGCGCTCCCCGAAAGCGCGTCGGGATTACCGGTGTTTTGACACCTTTTCGCGGGAATGCCCAAAATATGCCCGAAGCCCGAGGTATCGCGCATAGCCGCCGTCATCTCTTCAAAATAAGTCTTTCCGAAAGTATCGCCGTCCTCTATGACCGTGACAAGGGCTCCCTCAATATGCCTTGAAGCGCGGTTCAAAAGAACCGCGCGGCTCTCAGCGCCCTTTTCCGTCTCGCAGACATACGCCAAGCCTCCGACGTCGGGAAGCCCCGCCTCCTGCCCGTCCGAAAGCAATGGACACAAAACGAGCTTCACGCTTTCGGGCGCAGCCGTCTGCGCCTTAAGACAGTCAAGCGTCGCTTTGTTTTTTTCATCTCCGCCCTTTAATATCCATACTGCCGTAAGCTGTATTTTACAGTTCATAGAATTATTGCGCTCCCCGTTATTTATCAGTCCTCGTACCTAATTTCCTCTTTCGCAAACTTCCTGTAATGCTCATAATAATAATGCGACCTGAGCGTGTACAGATCCTCGGGCGTGGTGACCTTGATATTGTCGCGCTCCCCGATGAAAATACGGACCGCTTCGCCAAGCTCTATCAGCAGATCCGCCGAGGAGGTCGGATTTACGATGCCGCGGCGCGCCGCCTCGTCGTGCGCCCACATTATTTTGCGCATGGTGTAGCCCTGCGGCGCCTGCGTGATATACATATTCTCGCGCGGCATATTGACCTTGCAGCTTTTGCCGTCCTCGCTGACCAGCACCGAATCTATGCTGCGCACCACGGGAACCGCCGTTTCGTGCTCCTTCGCAAGCTCTATGCACTCCGAAATAAGCTGCTCGGACATAACGGGGCGCACGCCGTCGCAGATAAGCACAATGTCGGTGTCGGCGGCGTCCCTTGCCACCTCAACAAGCCCGTTGTGAATCGACTCGAAGCCACTGCTCCCCCCCTCGACGATTGCCCTGACGCGCGGTATCCTGTACTGCTCGATAAGTCCCTTCAAATGGTCGATTCCGCTCGCTATGCAGGCGATCACGATGTCGTCCACCAGCGGGTGGAGCGCAAAATTCTCAAGCGTCCTTATAATTATGGGCTTTCCGTCAACCTCGATAAACTGCTTCGGTATATTTTCGGATTTCATTCTCGTCCCGGTGCCTCCGGCAAAAATCATCGCGTGTACCATATAAAATTCCTCCCGATCTACAATGCTTCATATTTTCCCAAATCAAATTCCAGCACGCCGTGCCTCTCCCTCTCGCTTTCGGGAGGCGGCGCTGCGTAGTCGCCGTACAGCTTTCTCAAATAGCGTTTTGTTTGAGCGGGGAAAAAATATTTCCTGTCCTCAAACTCCCTTTGCACAGGCTCAAAGAACCAGCTTCTCGGATAGCGCTCGCCCTTGAAGTGACCGCGCCCCACGGGAATGGCGATTCGCCTCGATTCGCCGTCCTTACAGCGCGACAGCGCCCTTTCCGTAAGCAGGAGCCATTCTCTCAGGCTCTTAAAGCCGAACAGCGCGCCTATGAACGCCTTGAGCTTCAAGGTCCTTGAAAGCGCGGCGTTATCCCTCATGACCGCCCCAAGCCTGCCAAGCTTTTTTCTTATTCTCACGCAGGAGCATACAAACTGCAAGCCGTCCGATTTTATTCCCTGCCACGCCTGCGCAAGCGCGCCGTCGTACACGTTTTCTATCGGAAAAATATCTATGAAGATCCCCGCCCTGTCCGCGTCCGTGTCGGACGCTTCAAGGAAGCGCGTTCCCTTAAGACGGAGCTTCATAAAGTTCAGATCGTAGCTTTTGTCGATCCTTATTTCCTGCACGTCGTATTTATCGGGAAAGGCTTTTTTTACCAAAGCCGCGAAGCGGTCATAATCCGCCCTCGGCATACTCACGTCTATATCGTCGTCCCACGGGATAAAGCCCTTATGACGCACCGCGCCGATGGCGCAGCCTCCCGTTATAACGTAGCAAAGCCCGTTTGCCGCGCACAGCGCGTGAATATCGTCCATCATCATAAGAAGGACCTTTTGGATTTTTCTTGTGTCGATGTCGGAGAGAGTGTAATGTCCCTCCATATGATCCGCCCAGCTTTTGAGCGAGCCGAAGGTTCCGAGCATTTTGTCACCAGCCGTATATTTTCATAAAATGCACCTGCCGCCTGTTCTTGGGGGGCGGCGTCATATAATCCCCGAACAGCGAGGCAAGATAGTAATCAAAGCAGCCGGGAGCCATTGCCGTGCAGTCCTCGAACCGCATTTCAACGCCGTTTACATACGCCTCCCTGTCGCATTTCTCCTGTGGTCCGTAGCCGAACACTATTCCGCCCACGGACCTTGATTCCTCGAACGGGTACCTTTTCGCGATTTTTTCTATGCGCCGCACCGTTCTTTTCCTGCCGAATACAAGCAGAGCAAAGGGCTTGAGAAGCGGCTTTACAATCGCCTTGAGCCTGCTCGCGCCCGCGCCCTCCTTTGCCTTGACGAATTTGAGGAGCCTGCGCTCCCGCAAAACCCTGCGGTATATTTCCCTGACCTCGCCCTCGTCCTCGGGAAGCCCGTCCATGGGAAAAATATCTATCCACAAATATCTGTCGTACTTATCTCTTATATATTTCTTGTCAACATATGTCGAGGTGTCGAAAATTTTGCACATCGGGTCGTGCAGGTTTCCCAAATCGGACGAATGGAAGCTGTACCTCGGCGCGAGCGGCTGTTCTGCCGCAACCGTCTGCAATCTTTCGTAATCGGGACGCGGCATAAGCAGATCAATGTCGTCGTCCCACGGGATAAAGCCCTTATGGCGCACCGCCCCGAGGAGCGTGCCGCCCGCCATATAGTAGCGCAGTCCGTTTTTTTCGCATATTTCTATAAAAAGCTTAAGCATTTCAAGCTCGCGCGCCTGTATTTCCTTAAGCGAGAGCAGATGTGCGCCGTCGGGCGCTCCCTTACGCATTCGCTTCTTCCCTTGACGCGAGCATACTGCCTATCATGCGCTCGTAGGTTTCGAGAAGCCCTATTTCGGGCTCCCATCCGAGCGCCCTCAGCTTGTCCGCATTAAGCTGCATTTTGACGTCGGGGGCGTAGCCGTAGGCGAGAGCGTCCTTGGGTATGTCAAACACTACCCTTATGCCGCCGCCCGCTATTTTGTCGGCGACCATCTGCGCCATTCCCCTTATCGTCGTATTCGATTCCTCGTTGGTCACGGTGTAAGCCTCGCCCGCCTCGCCGCGCAGCAAAAGCAGAAGCACCGCCTTTATAACGTCCCTCGTGTAGCAGTAATTGTCGACGGAGTTCCCCTGTGTGTGAAGGACAATATCGGTCCCGTTTATCGCGCTTTTGGCAAACTGCGCGAATACGCGGTTCTCCTCATAGGGTATGCCCGCGCCGAAGGTCTGCGCAAGCCTCGCCGTTTTCACGGGAACGCCGTACTCCTTGGCATAGGACGCGCACAGGCACTCGCAGATTCTTTTGCCCTCCGAATACGAGCTTCTGACATTGAGAATGTCAATGTAGCCCAAATCCTTTTCCCTGACGCAGGGGAGCGCGGGATCGGTCACGCCGTAAACCTCCATGGAGGAAAGGTACACCATTCCCTTAGCCCCCGTCCTTGCGGCAAAGGAAAGTATATTGTCGGTGCCGTTCACCGCCGTGCGGATCGTTTCGACGGGCTTTTCCACGAAAAATTTGGAGGAGGTGGGGCTTGCGGCGTGGATAATGTAATCCGCGCTTACCGAGACGTCGATCGGCTCGGTCACGTCCTGCACAAGAAAGCTCAGACCGTCGGCGTCAAAGCCCTCATAGGCGCGGCGCGCCTTCTCCTCGTTCCTTACTGTCGCAATAACCTTTATCCCCGCGTTTTTCAGACGGTTCATCGTAAGCAGCGCCTTTACCGCCTGCGAGCCGACAAGCCCCGTCGCTCCCGTCACAAGCACCGTAGAGCCGTAAAGCTCCTCAAAGGGCAGGGAGCTTTGCGCTATATTTTCCAAATCCTCGAGCAGATATTTATCAATCGGCATTTCCCAAACCTCCTTAACGGTTCTCTACTTCATAAACTCCGCGTATTCCTTTAGGACCTCCTGCGGCTCTCCCAGCATTTTTATTTCGCCGTCGTGCATCCACATCACCTTGGTGCAAAGCTCCTTGAGCGTGGGAATGCTGTGCGAAACGATGACGACGGTACGGTTCTCGTCGTTTATGAGGCTCTTCATCTTGCTGAGGCTCTTTTTTTTGAACCTCTCGTCGCCCACGGAAAGCACCTCGTCCACAAGCATAATTTCCGTTTCCAGTATCGCCGTTATCGAAAAGGCGAGCTTCGAGTACATACCGCTGGAGTATGTGCGCACGGGCTTGTCTATGAAATCGCCCAGCTCCGCAAACTCTATAATCTCATCCGTCTTGTCCTTTATATGTTTCTCGGAAAAGCCCAAAAGCATACCCGAAAGCATAATATTTTCACGTCCCGTAAGCTTCGTCTGGAAGCCCACGCCTATGGAAAGCAGTGATACGCTGTGTCCCTTTAGGTCAATCGAGCCTCTGTCGGGGGAAAAGATTCCCGCAATCGCCTTTAGCATCGTCGATTTGCCGCTGCCGTTTTTGCCGATAATCCCCCATATTTCGCCCTTTTGTATTTTGAAGCTCACATTCCTGACCGCGTGCACAACGTCCTTTGTATTGTGCTTGCCGCGCAGCAGCATTTTCTTTATGGAATAGGACTTCAGGCTTTTATAATCAATGCAGAGATTATTTACTTCAATAGCGTACTCACTCATTATATCACCTTTACATAGCTGTTCTCGTTCTTGTATATAAGCCTGATTCCGAGCGCCGACACAAGCGCGGAGCCGGCAAACCATGCGAGCAGCCACTTGTAATGCGGAGCCTGTCCGTACAAAAGAATGTCCCTCATCGACGAAATCAGGAGCGCCATCGGGTTGCATTCCGTCACCAGCCGCCCCACGGACGCGCCGAACTGCTTGCCCACGCGAAGCTCGATGTTGTAGAAAACGCCCGTCAGATAAAACATTATCCTTAGGAAAATTCTCAGCACGTTCGCCAAATCGTCAACATACACGCCGAAATGAAGCAGAAACGTGCAGATCGCGAACGTCACCGTAAACAGCGTCAGCATTATGGGTATGAGCCACAGCAGGTTCCATGTCACGGGAACCTTATATACTATCATCATAATGATTATTATGCCAAAGGAAACCAGCATTTTAAAGCCGTTCACATACGCCTTTACGAGGATAAGCATATATTTGGGCAGATAGACCTTGGATACTATGGATTTGTTATTTTTTACAATCTGCACGGCTGACAGGAGCATTCGGTTAAAAAAGTCCCACATCGTGATTCCGATAAATATGAAAAGAACGTAGTAGTCCTCCTTCATACCGAATACCCTGCCGAACACGAAGGCGTACACTAACATAAAGCAGAAGGGCTCCAATATCCACCAAAGCCAATTCAGGTAGGAATTGGCAACTTCTGCTTTAAGCTCTGACTTGCCGGCATAAATAACAAATCTTGCGTGTTTTTTTAAGTCTGCAAAAAATCTTTTCATCATGCCACCGATATTAAATTAAAGCTCAACCTTAACCTTGTCAAGGCGCCATATATCCCTGACATACTCCTCGATGGTTCTGTCCGAGGAGAATTTTCCGCTGCACGCGGTGTTGAGCATCGCAGAGCGCGCCCAGCCCTCGCTGTCGCGGTACTTTTCTTCTATTCTGGACTGCGCGTCGGCATACGAGCGGAAGTCCTTGAGAATAAAGTATACGTCGGGTCTCTTGTCGTAGAGCAGGGAATTGTATATATCCCTGAAGCGCTCGGAATCGTCGGGCGAGTAGAAGCCGTTTATAAGCTGCATAAGCACCTGCCTGATCTCCTGGTCGTTGTTGAAAATATCCTGGGGATTGTAGCCGCCCTCGTTCTGATATTTGATTACCTCGTCCGCGCTTAAGCCGAAAATAACCGCGTTTTCCTCTCCGACCTCGTTTACGATCTCCACGTTCGCGCCGTCCATGGTTCCGATCGTAACGGCTCCGTTGAGCATAAACTTCATATTGCCCGTTCCCGACGCCTCCTTGCTCGCGGTCGAGATCTGCTCGCTCACGTCCGCAGCCGCGAAAATCATTTCCGCGTTGGACACGCGGTAGTTCTCTATGAATACGACCTTGATTTTGCCGTTAATCGACTTATCGTTATTGACAACGTCAGCAACGCTGTTTATAAGCTTTATCGTAAGCTTCGCCCTTCTGTATCCCGCCGCCGCCTTTGCGCCGAAAATAAAGGTTCTCGGATAGAACTCCATTTCGGGGTGCGCCTTGATTTTGTTGTAGAGGTACATAACATGAAGTATGTTGAGGAGCTGTCTTTTATACTCATGCAGACGCTTCACCTGTACGTCGAATATCGAGCGGGGATCAACGTCAACTCCGTTATGCTCCTTAATATACGCGGCAAGCCTGAGTTTATTCTGATATTTGATCTGCATAAACTCCTGACGGCTCAGCTCGTCGTCCGCGTAAACCGCAAGCTTCTTTATGTGCGAAAGGTCGGTGATCCATTCGTCGCCTATCTTGCGCGTTACCCAGTCCGCAAGCAGGGGGTTGCCATGGAGAAGGAAGCGTCTCTGCGTGATGCCGTTTGTCTTGTTGTTGAATTTTTCGGGCATCATCTCGTAGAAATCCCTAAGCTCCTGTTTCTTGAGAATCTCTGTGTGGAGCGCCGCAACGCCGTTTACCGAGAAGCCCGCAACGATTGCGAGGTTTGCCATTTTAACCTGACCGTCGTATACGATCGCCATTTTGGCGATTTTATCCTGATTGCCCGGATATGTCTTCTTTATTTCCTCGACAAAGCGTCTGTTAATCTCCTCGACAATCTGATAGATTCTCGGAAGAAGCCTTGAAAACAGCTCGATGGGCCACTTTTCGAGCGCCTCCGCCATAATCGTATGGTTCGTGTAGGCGCACGCCTTGGTGGTAACCGCCCACGCCTCGTCCCAGGTGAGCTTTTCGTCGTCCATAAGGATCCTCATAAGCTCGGCGACCGTAACCGTGGGGTGCGTGTCGTTGAGCTGGAAGCATACCTTTTCATAAAGCCTGCGCACGTCGCTGTGGCTTGCCTTGTATTTGGCGACCGCCCTCTGAATGCTTGCCGATACGAAGAAATACTGCTGCTTTAAGCGCAGCTCCTTGCCCGCGTAATGGTCGTCGCAGGGATAAAGCACCTCGCATATGGTCTTGGCGAGATTTTCCTGCTCGACCGCCTTATGGTAATCTCCCTTGTCAAAGGAGCTGAGATTGAACTGCTGGATCGGCTCGGCGTCCCATATTCTCAGGGTATTGACGACATTGTTGCCGTAGCCGACGACGGGAAGGTCGTAGGGAACGGCGCGCACTGACTGGTAGCCCTCCTGCTTGAAATGCTCTCTTCCCGTTTCGTCCGTATAGGTGCTTACATAGCCGCCGAATTTGACCTCGACCGCATACTCGGGTCTTTTCACCTCAAAGGGATTGCCGTCCCTGAGCCAGTCGTCGGGAATTTCCATCTGATAGCCGTTCTCGATTTTCTGCGCGAACATTCCGTATCTGTAACGGATCCCACATCCGTACGCGGGATAGCCGAGCGACGAAAGCGAATCGAGGAAGCACGCCGCAAGACGTCCCAAACCGCCGTTTCCGAGCGCCGCGTCCATCTCCTGATCCTCAATCACGTTAAGGTCGAAGCCCATCTCGTCGAGAGCCTCCCTGACCTCGTTGTAGCAGGTAAGGTTAATCATGCTGTTTCCGAGCGCGCGGCCCATAAGGAACTCCATCGACATATAGTAAACCGTCTTTGCGTCCTGCTTTTCAAACTGCTTCTGAGAGGCGATCCACCTGTCTATTATATAATCCTTCACGGTGTAGGCAACCGCCTGGAAAACCTGCTGTCTGCTCGCCTCGTCAAGAGTTTTGCGGTACATATTCTTGACGTTGGCAGTCACCTCTTTCTTAAATTCTTCCTTGTCAAAATTCATTTTTTCCATTTCTTTTTCTCCCTTGTCCTTCCGCATAGCGGGTACTGAAAACCGTATTGATTCCGCATTAATTTTTGGCGACTCCGAGCGTTACGTTTTCGCCGTTGATGTTCCATTCCTTAACGCAGCCCTCTGTTTTTCCAAGCTCTATCGCAGTCGCGAGCACCTCGGACTTTATCTCGTCCGCGTTTTTGTCCAAAAGAGCGGCTATCCTGTCGCTGTCCGCGGCATAAACCGTTATTTTGTCCATAACCTCGAAGCCCGCTTCTTTTCTCATGGTCTGGATCTTGCTGATAAGCTCCCTTACGAAGCCCTCCTCTATCAGCTCCTCGGAAAGCCTTGTGTCAAGCACCACGGTCACGCCGTAATCGCTCGCCGACTCATATCCCTCGGTCTGCGCAATCTCTATGAGCAGATCCTCCTTGCCAAGCTCGACCCTTTCCCCGTCAAAATCAAAGACGAGCGCGCCCTTTTCGTTGAGTTCGTCCATGGCGGCGTTTCCGTCGATCTCCGAAAGCGCCTGTCTGATCCGCCCGAGAAGCTTTCCGTACCTGGGGCCCACGGTCTTAAGCTGGGGCTTGAAGCCGTAGGAGCTGTAAGCCCTCACGTCGTCGGTAAACTCCACCCTCTTGACGTTAAGCTCCTCTCTGATTATATCCGTAAAAAATTCGGAAAGCTCGAACGGAGCCTTGACATACATCATGCCTATGGGCTGGCGGTTCTTTATGTTCGCGGCGTTGCGGCACGCACGGCCGATAACGACCGTTTTAAGAACCTCATCCATATTTTTCTCAAGCTCGCCGTCGATCCACGCCTCATTGACGGCGGGGAAATCGCAAAGATGTACGCTTTCGGGCGCATCCGCGTCAATGCTCTTTACAAGATTGAGGTATATTTCCTCCGTCATAAAGGGAATCATGGGCGCCGCCGCCTTGCACAGCGTAACGAGCGCGGTGTAGAGCGTCATGTATGCGTTTATTTTATCCTGCTCCATTCCCTTCGCCCAAAAGCGTTCGCGCGAGCGTCTTACGTACCAGTTGCTCAAATCATCGACAAATTCCTCAAGCGCCCTCGTGGTTTCGGGAATCCTGTACGCCGCAAGGTTTTCGTCAACCGCCCTCACAAGCGAATTAAGCTTTGACAGGATCCATTTATCCATAACGGAGAGCTTATCGTATTCAAGAGAATATTTTGTCGCGTCAAATTCATCTATATTCGCGTAAAGCACAAAAAATGCGTAGGTGTTCCATATCGTACCCAAAAACTTGCGTTGTCCCTCCGTAACCGCCTTGTCGTAGAAGCGGTTGGGAAGCCAAGGCGCGGAATTTGAGTAAAAGTACCATCTTATAGCGTCCGCGCCGTGCGTTTTGAGCGCGTCGAACGGATCGACCGCGTTGCCCTTTGACTTGCTCATCTTCTGTCCGTTCTCGTCCTGTACAAGACCGAGAACGATTACATTTTTGTACGCGGACTTATTGAAAAGAAGCGTGGATTCCGCAAGCAGCGAGTAGAACCAGCCTCTTGTCTGATCAACCGCCTCCGATATGAAATCCGCGGGGAACTGCTTTTCAAAAAGCTCCTTGTTTTCAAAGGGATAATGGTGCTGCGCAAACGGCATCGCGCCCGAATCGAACCAGCAGTCTATAACCTCGGGCACCCTGCGCATAGTTTTTCCGCAGTCGGGGCACTTAATCGTCACCTCGTCGATAAACGGGCGGTGAAGCTCAATATCGTCGGGGCAGTTGTCCGACATTTCCTTAAGCTCCGCGATGCTTCCGATCGAATGCATTTTTCCGCAGTCCGCGCACTGCCATATATTAAGGGGCGTTCCCCAATATCTGTTGCGGCTGATTCCCCAGTCCTGCACATTTTCAAGCCATGAGCCGAAGCGTCCCGTGCCTATGGTTTCGGGAATCCAGTTTATTGTATTGTTGTTGCGGATAAGGTCGTCCTTGACCGCCGTCATTTTTATGAACCACGACTCGCGCGCATAGTAGATGAGCGGCGTGTCGCACCTCCAGCAAAACGGGTAATCGTGCTCGAATTTGGGTGCGTCAAAAAGCTTTCCCTGCTCCTCCAAATCCTTTAGTATCTGCGGGTCGGCTTTTTTTACAAAAAGTCCCGCGTAAGGAGTTTCCTCCGTCATATTTCCCTTGCCGTCAACAAACTGTATGAAAGGGAGGTCGTAGCCCCGCCCGATTCTCGCGTCGTCCTCGCCGAACGCGGGAGCGATGTGGACGATTCCCGTACCGTCCGACATCGTTACATAGGTGTCGCTTGTAACAAAATGCGCCTTTTTGCCCTGCTTTGCGGCAGCCAGCCCCGCGCACTCAAAAAGCGGCTCGTACTCCTTTCCCTCAAGCTCCTTTCCGACACAGCGCTCAAGCACCTCGTACGCCTTGCTTTCATCACCGGCAAGCTTCCCGAGCACCTTATCGAGCAGCGCCTCAGCCATAATATAGGTATGTCCGTCCGCCGCCTTGACCTTGCAGTAAGCTTCGTTCGGGTTTACGCAGAGCGCGGTATTGGACGGAAGCGTCCACGGCGTCGTCGTCCACGCGAGAAAATACGCGTCCTCGCCCTTGATTTTAAAGCGCACCACAGCCGAGCGTTCCTTCACGCTCTTATAGCCCTGCGCGACCTCGTGCGACGAAAGCGGCGTTCCGCAGCGCGGGCAGTAGGGTACAATCTTAAAGCCCTTGTAAAGCAGCCCCTTGTTCCATATTTCCTTAAGCGCCCACCATTCGGACTCTATATAATCGTTCTCATAGGTAACGTAGGGGTTCTCCATATCCGCCCAAAAGCCGACGGTCCCCGAGAAATCCTCCCACATTCCTTTATATTTCCATACGCTTTCCTTGCAAAAGCCGATAAAAGGCTCAAGCCCGTACTCCTCAATCTGCTCCTTGCCGTCAAGACCGAGCTTTTTTTCCACCTCAAGCTCCACGGGCAGCCCGTGGGTGTCCCAGCCCGCCTTGCGCGGCACCATATATCCCTTCATCGTCCTGTAACGGGGAATCATATCCTTTATAACCCTTGTAAGCACGTGCCCGATATGCGGCTTGCCGTTCGCCGTGGGCGGTCCGTCGTAAAAGGTATAGGTCGGGCAGTTTTCACGCATTTTCATGCTCTTTTCAAAAATACGGTTATCCCTCCAAAACTGCTCCACGTGTTTTTCCCTCTCAACGAATTTGAGGTCTGTTGACACTTTTTCGTACATGAATGATAATTCCTCCTTAATTACCGCGCCGCCTGTTTTGCGCGCGTCGGCGTCCCTTGCGGCATAAGGCAAAAAGCCTCTGCCAATTATGATGGCAGAGGCGCGATTATTTCAAGAATAAGTAAAAGCGGCGCGCTGCGGCGTCAGCGTCATCGGCATACCAGCATATGCGTCCTCTGTAACGGGAGAATCCCGGCGTTTCCTACTTGCACGGCGCGGCTTTCGGTCGGCGACTCCGGAGTGATATTCGTTTCATGCCTACTTGCACCGCTTCCCAGCAAGCGCGGCTCTCTTTGGCGTTCGGAATGTACTACTGTCTCCTTCACGGTCTTTAATCAATTAAACGTATTGTAGCGTTAAGAAAAGTATTTGTCAAGTGGCGCGGACAAAATATGCAATATCTTTGTCCGCCGTCCGATACCGCGTTGTTCAGGCTCCCCCGTTCACATTGGATATGTATGTGACAAAATCCTTTTTCGGAATCGGCTTTGAAAAGAAATAGCCCTGAATAAAGTCGCATTTAAGATCCGAAAATGCGTCGAGCGCCTCTTGGGTCTCAATGCCCTCCACGACAATCTCCATATTCATATCCTTCAGCATTTTAACCGTATTCTTTATGACGATCCACATCTTGGAATTTTTTATTTCGTCCACAAAGGATTTGTCGAGCTTAACGATTCTTAACGGGAGCTGAATCACACGCTTCATATTGGAATAGCCCGTCCCGTAATCGTCCAGCGAAAAGCTCAGTCCCGCCCCGACAAGCCTCTCGAGATTCTCCTTCATAACCTTCTGCTCGTAAGCCATAACGCTTTCGGTGATTTCAAGATTAATCCTATCGGGAGAAACGCCGTATTTTTTCATAACGGAAAGCAGCGTGTCCGACAAATCGACATTCATAAGCTGCACCACCGAAAGATTAACCTCTATGTAATCAAGCCCCAGCTCCCCAAACTCATCGCTCGCGATAAAACGGCACACCTTCTCGAAAACAAATTCGCCTATCCTGTGGATCGCTCCGCTTTTCTCGGCTGCGGCAACCAGTATCTGTGGCGATATAAAGCCCAGCCGCGGATCGTACAGACGCAGAAGCGCCTCCGCCGCCACTATTTTCCCGCGCTCCGTCGAATATATTGGCTGGTAATATACCTGAAAGCTGCCTCTGTCGAGCGCCCTCTCTATAATAACGTCGATATTGTTCTGAATATCAAGCTGCTTCTCATCGTAAAGCCTGCCAGCAACCATAACCTGTCCCGTATAGTAATTTCTTTCGTGGAAGTCCATTCCGAAGGACATAAGAGCCTTAAAGTCATGGATTTCCTCGGGACAGCGCGCCAGTATGATAAAAGGCATAAGCCCGATATTCAAGCCTCTTATGCTGATCTGATTTTTCAGCTCCTGATTAAGAAGCTCCGCCATGCTCTCCGCCTTGTCATGATTTTCCTCGCGGAAAACCATTCTGAACCTGCCGCTGTCAAGGTAGTACAAATCGGCGTAGCCGCGCGTTTTTTTGTTGATCCTGCGAATCGTGTCGGCAACCTTTTTAAGCACGTCTGTCGTCGCGTTAAAATCTATCATCGAGCTGATTTTTTGAAAATTGGCGATATTGAGCATAATGATATACATATGCTTGTTGTTGTAAAAGGAACGCTTCATATCGTGAGCATACGCGCTGAACTTCATAAGATTGGTAAACGTATCGACGTAGTCCTCGGGACGCTGGAGCCCCAGGCTCATAATCAGCAGACCGATTGCGCCGAAAAACATTTCGATAAGCGCCGAGGGGAAGAAAAGCTGAATAAGCATAGCTGCCAAGTCAATCGGAATGACCGCGACGACCGCGACTATATTGGCAAATCCGAATAATTTATGGTAGTACACAATATAGACGATTACGAAAACAACATACAGCGCCGTAACCGCGTACATCAGCCAAAACATCGGTCCGCGCGCATAGCCTCCCTCAACCGAAAACATAATGTTATTGAACGGGTTGACGGCAAAAGCGGCAAGCACCGCCGTAAGCGGCAGCGACATAACGACGCAAAGCAAGGGATTTTTTCGCAGCTTGTGCCACGTATCCGTCAGACTTATTATAAAAAGCAGGCACAGCGGCACGGTCATAATATGCGTAATCAGATACCCCGTGTGCGCCACATAAAGCAAGGACAGGCTTACCGCCTGCTTTCCGTCCAAAATAACCGAGGCAATATCAAACACCGTCGAAGCGACGGACACCAAAATAATGCCCAAAAAAACGCGATTGGACCTGTCGTGCGTCATTTTGCTTGAGGTTCGCGAAACCACGAGCACAATCAGCAAAATAAGTGCGGCAATATCAAAGCTTACGCTCTTTCCCATTTAATATTCCTCCCACTTATACTAATTTCTTATTTTCCTCATATTTTTGCTCAATCACGTCATGCACATAGCTGCCGAGGAACTTCTTCTGTTCCTTGTCCAAAAGCTTTATGTCGATAGGCTCGCAAAATTCGATTACGGTGTGCGCTTTTTTAATCCACGGCGTATGGCTCTCCATACACGCCTCGGTATTGTTCTGCACTATGGGTAGGATTTTGCAGCCCGATTTTTCCGCAAATTTAAGGCTGCCCTCCTTAAAGGGCGCCACTCCGTCGGGCTCCTTGTTGCGCGTGCCCTCGGGAAAAACAGTTATTGAAATGCCGTTTTTAATGTATTCGATTCCCTTGAGAATGGTTTTTAAACCCTCCTTGATATTGTCGCGGTCAAGAAAGAGGCAGTACACGAAGCGCATCCACGTGCTGAGAATCGGCACCTTTTCGATTTCTTTTTTGGAAACATAGCCCGTGAGGTTCGGCATCATCGAATACGAGATTATCACGTCAAAATAGCTCCTGTGGTTCCCGACAAAAAGCACAGGCTCGTCCTTAGGTATATTCTCAAAGCCTATTACCGTGGTTTTCGTTCCCGAAAAAAAAAGTATTCCCTTAAAGCCGAACTGCACAATGCGCAGCGAGCTTATGTCGCGGGCGCGCCTGTTGATTTTGCCTATAATAAGCTCAACAAGAAATATCGGCAGGCTGCATATGAAATATATCAGCAAGAAAAGCGCCACCAAAACCAATCTAATCATTTCAAAATCTCCGCGTCGGTAATTTTCTGTAAACAGTATACACCATAAATTTATTATTTGCAATTTTTTCAAAAGATGTTACAATAAATTCTGATACAGAAAAAAGAGGAGGACATAACGATGCAGCTAATGATGCCGTTATTTACAATGCCGCTGCCCGTCAAAATAATTCTGATTGTGCTAGGCGTAATTCTCGTTCTTTTTATAGTTTTGATTATCGTCGGAAGCAAAATGCAGAAAAAGCAGGAGGCTTCTCAGGCGGATATTGAGGCTGCGTCCCAAGTCCTCTCGATGCTAATCATTGATAAAAAAAGAATGAAGCTGAAGGACGCGAATCTGCCCAAGGTGGTTATGGACCAGATTCCCAAATATATGCGAATGGCAAAAATGCCTCTCGTCAAAGCCAAAATCGGTCCCAAGGTCATGACGCTTATCTCCGATGTCAAAATATTTGACAGCCTGCCCCTCAAAAGCGAGATCAAGGCAAAGGTAAGCGGAATTTATATAACCGAGCTCATAAGCACGCGCGGCAAGGTCGCGCCGACGCCCAAGAAAAAGGGATTCCGCGCCAAGCTCGCTCAAAAGGCAGCCAACGCGCAGGCAGCCGCAAAGGGCGATGCTCCGAAGAAGGGCAAAAAGAAATAACCGTAATCCCGTATTTTACACGACAGATAAGGGCAGAGCCGAAATTCGGCTCTGCCCTTGGTGTGTACATATAGCATAGAGTACCAGAATATGATGATTTGACAAACAAAATCACGGATACATCTGAAAAAAGTTTGAGGAGTGTAAGAAAATGGTTAAAAATAAAGAGCTTACAATGGCGGGCTATTTCGATGCATTGGAAAACATAAAAGAATGTATTGTTAATTCGCAGTATAGAGTAATGACTTCTGCAAATGTGGAGAGAAATATATTATACTGGAATATAGGAAAGGTCATTCTCGAATACAGCAAATGGGGAAATAAATTTGTTGAAAACCTGTCTAAGGATTTGAGAATAGAATATCCTAACGCCACAGGTTATACGGTTAGGAATTTGAATTATATGAAACAATTTGCAATGCGTATATCAGATTAAGAAATTTTGCGCCAAACAGCTTCAAAAATCAGTTGGAAAGCAATAAAACTGCTGATTGATAAAACCAAAACAGAGGATGAGCATATTTGGTATACAACACAATGTATTAAAAACGGTTGGTCAAGCACTGTTTTAGCACATCAACTGGAAAGCGGCTTATATTCAAGACAGGTATTAGCTGCAAAGACAACTAATTTCAAAGAACAATTATTACAGCCTTTAGGAGAACAAGCGGAAGAAATTATAAAAGACCCATACATTTTTGACTTTGTACCAAGTGCAAGTAAATTAAAAGAGCTTGAGCTTGAGGGAAAATTGGTACAGCAAATAACGAAATTGTTATTAGAGTTTGGAAACGGCTTTGCTTTTATGGGGCGTCAATACCTGTTAAAAGTAGGTAATCGGGAGTTTTTCATTGACCTTTTATTTTACAATGTAAAGCTGCATTGTTATTTTGTTGTAGAGTTAAAAACTGTTGAATTTGAGCCTGAATTTGCGGGGAAATTATCATTTTATCTTTCCGCAATAGATGGGGAGCTTAAAACAGAAAATGACAATCCGACAATAGGCTTGCTTTTATGCAAAGGAAAGGATAAAGTTGTCGCTGAATATGCCCTAAAAGATGTAAATAAACCAATGGGTATCAGTGATTATAAGCTTTCCGACAGGATTTCCGATGATTTGCAGAAAAATTTACCGACCATTGAAGATATTGAAAGCAGAATTAACGCATAATTTTGCACCCATCGGAGGCAAAATTTAAAACAGCGTTTAAAAAGGGACGTTTCCGCAGCGAAGCGTCCCTTTCCTATCCTACCTGATAAAATTCGTTCTGCAAAATTCCTCTTTTTCGGGAAGTCCGAATTTTTCCCTGCCGAGCGCAATGCTCTTCATAAGGAACACCATATTCCTCGCAAGCGCACGCATGGTTTGCAGACCCTCCCCGTCCTGCGCCGCCTCGCCCTGCGCCCTGCCGTGAATGCTGTTCCAGTATTGGCTTGAAGCTATCGGCATACCCGAAATCGTAAAATACTTGTTAAGCTCGTCAAAGGTTGCCGACAGTCCGCCGCGGCGGGCAGCCACAACGCTTGCGCCCACCTTCATCGTCTTGTCGAAATGCGAGCTGTAAAAAAGTCTGTCCAAAAACGCTATCAGCGTCGCATTGGCGGAAGCATAATACACGGGGCTTGCGACCACAAGACCGTCGCATTCCTCAAGCTTGGGCGCAGCTTCGTTCACAATATCGTCGAACACGCAGCTTCCCTTTTGGGCGCAGCCGCCGCAGGCGATACAGCCCCGTATGTCCTCGCCGCCGATATGCAGGATCTCGCTTTCAACGCCCGCCCCGTCGAAAATTTTTTTCATCTCGCGAAGCGCTATGTAGGTGTTGCCCTCCTTGTGCGGACTGCCGTTAATCATTAAAACCTTCATAAAATCATTCCTCCCTAAGATATTTTTTTATCAGCTCGAGCGCCCTCTCGTCCGTCCATAGGTCCGAATGCCCTATGCCGTCTATGAGCGTAAATTCCGCTCCGTCGGGATAATTGGCGGACAGCCTTTTCGCGCATTCCCACGGGATCACCTCGTCCTCTCCCGCCGCCAAAATAAGCGGCTTTGGCTTAATGTCCCTCGCATATTCGGCGGAATCCATATTAAAGCCGACCAAGAGCCTTAGCGGACCGTGAAAAATATTGCACACCGTATTGTACAAATCGCTTCCGTCGGAGTAAGGGGCAAGGAGCACAAGACCGTCGCACTCCCTTTGCGAAGCGACGTAATTCGCCACTCCCGTACCGATACTGTATCCCATTATGTATACTCTTTCGTAAGCGCGCTCCTTTGTCAAAAAATCGTATACCTCAAGTCCGTACCGCTTGAAGCTTTTCGCACCCGCCGTTCCCTCGCTTTCACAGTAGCCGGGATAGTCCACGCAGGCAAAATCAAAGCCGCCGAACGTCTCCTTTACGCTTCCCTCCGCCAGGCGTTTCATTCTCAGCGCGGAGCATTCCTTGTTCCCGCCGAAATAAATAACCAGCGGAGCGCTTTTATTCCCGCTCTCCATAAGCCAGCCCGATAGCTTCCCCGATTTCGCGTCAAAGGAAATCGGCGTCGCAAGCGCTAGCTCCTCAACCTCACGATGAGCCTCGGCGTCGGGAAAATCCTTTAAAAAGCAGGCGGGAGCAAGCATATAGCCGCCGACAAAATTAATTCCGATAAAGCCCGCGAGCGCGATAAGGACAAGCGCCGCATTTCGCGCCGCTCTTTTTTTGCCTCTCATAAGCCTGCGCACAGAAAGTCCCGCCGCAAGCGCGGCGGCAGTTATAAGAAGCATACAGATAATTGCTTTTAACATATAAATCCTTTTCCTCTGTTCATTTTTTTAAGTAAAATTCAATATTCCGCTTTTGAGCCTGCAAAGTCCGTCCTCAAGCACCTGTCTCGGGCACGCGATATTAAGCCTGAGAAAGCTGTCGCCGCCCGTGCCGTACTGAGCACCGTCCGACAGATAAAGCCCCGTGCTTTCGCGTATAAAATGCGCCAGCTCCCGCGCCCTGTGCCTTGCAAACTCCATACAGTCAAGCCATAAAAGATAGGTCGCCTCGGAGGGAACGAGCCGCACCCTCGGAAGCTCCAAGTCTATGAACTCCCTTACGCGAAGCTTGTTTTCGTACAAATAAGCGCGAAGCTCGTCAAGCCACTGCCCGCCCTCGTTAAACGCCGCCACCGCCGCCGTAACCGCGAACGTTCCCGGCTCGGCAATCTCGTCCGTATTGAGGGCGCGGTTCATTCTGTTCCTCAGCGCCTCGTCGGGGGCTACGACCGCCGCCGTCTGCAAGCCCGCCATATTAAAGCATTTGGTCGGCGCTACGCAGGTCACGCTTATGCTTTCGCAAAGCCCTGAGGCGGACGCGAAAGGAACGTACTCCCGTCCGGGATCCGTCAAATCGCAGTGTATCTCATCGGAAAGCACCGTCACATGGTGCTTCGCGCACAGCTCGCCCACGCGGATCAGGGTGACCCTGTCCCAAATTTTGCCGACAGGATTGTGGGGATTGCAGAAGATGAGCATTGTCGTCTGCGGATCGGAAAGCGCGCGCTCAAAGGCTGCCCAGTCTATTTCATAAACGCCGTCCTTATACGCGAGCGGACACTCAAGCACCCTGCGCCCGTTATTTACGATTGAATTGTAAAAAATATTGTATACGGGCGAAAGCAGGACGACCCTCTCGGCGGGCGTGGTCAGCTTCCTCACCGCGCTTGAAATTGCGGGCACTACTCCCGTACAGAATATGAGCCATTCCCTTTTAAGCTTAAAGGCGTGGCGTTTCTGCCACCAGCCGATCAGCGCATTGTACCACTCGTCGGGAACTATGCTGTATCCGTAAACGCCGTGCGCAGCCCTTTTTTGGATTGCGGCTGTTATCTCGGGAGCCGTTTTAAAATCCATATCAGCCACCCACATGGGCAGCTCCCCGTCCTTAACGTCCCATTTATACGAATCCGTGCCGCGCCTGTCAACGGGTGTGTCAAAGTCGTACCTCATACGCTAAACGTCCTTTCTCCACGGGCTTATATCCGCGCGCCTTACAATGTCCGAGCACAGGATTTTTGTTTTGCCCGTATCAACCAAATCCCTTTCGAGAATAAGCTCCCCGATACAGTCCGCGCTTATTTTTCCCTCGCGCGGGTTCATAACGCTGTCAATCTTACCCTCGATCTGCGCGTCCACGTCGGAATACTCGAACGCAAGCGTGGTATTGATGAGCCTGCAATTCTTCATCACAAGGCTGTCTATATAGCAAAGCCCCTGGAGGCTTTCGATCGTGCAGTTGACCAAGGTAAGCTTCTTTGCGTTCCAGCCCAAATACTCGCCCGAAATAAATGAGTCGTACACCGTGACGTTCTCGGTGTTCCAAAAGGCGTCCTTTGAAATAAGCCTCGAATTGCGCATCTCGATATTGCGGCAGCCGTCAAAGGAATAGTTGCCAAGCAATTCAAAGCCGTCTATTTTCATATTTTCGGCATTCATCGCAAAATAATCGCCCTTGGCGTTTACATTCTCCAGCGTCACGCCGTCGCAGCCCCACAGGGTTTCCTGCGCGTTGTAAAAATTCACGCCGCGCAGCGCGACGCCATGGCACCGCCTGAAATTTTTGGGCGCCTCGATAAGCGTATTTTCGACGGATATACTATCCGTATACCAAATTCCCGCTCTCGCTGTCTCAAAAAGCGTGCAGTCCTTAAGCTTTACGTCCTTGCAGTACCAAAGCGGATATTTCCATCTGAACATACTTTCGTACAGCTCGATATTGCGGCTCTCCTTAAGCGGAGATTCCCCGTTGTCAAAAATCGTGTTGTATATTCTCAGGTCTTTTGAGTGAAACAAAGCCCTTTCCCCTTCAAGAAATTCCCGCCTTATCTCCTTGTATCCTTCCATCAGTGCGCATCTCCTTCTTCTATTCAATAACCGCCGAAACGGTGTTTATCCTAGTCATCCAAAGACTCGATTTCCATATGTACATGGCACTCTGCCACATAGTCAAGATTCAGCTCCATACCGTAATAAATGTCAATCGTTATGAGGTTCTCCTCCTCGTTCACGTTGACGTCATAGGTATCTATTCCGATATTCATTCCGCCGAAGGGAGTGGAATAATAGGTCATATTTTTTTTGCCCATCGTAAAAATCATATGGGTTCCCGTCCGCCCCTTGGCTATAAGCTCTATTTCGTTGTCCGATATTTTTAAAAGGTTCACGTTCACCACGGAGGAGTTTTCCGTAAGCTCCTCGTAGCGCACGTAATGCTTGCCGCTTCTTTTGTAATACGAGCCGATGTTGATCACCTCGATCGTCTCGTTCTCGTCGGCGTCCTCCATGCTGTGAAGCCCCGATATTTTAATGCTTACTTTTTTGTTCATTTTCTATACCTGCTTATGTCTGTCAAAAGCTGTCCGTATCAGCTTATCCACCAGTGTTCTCCTGTCGGTTCCCAAAGCCTCCCAAAGCATGGGGTACATGCTTATCGAGGTAAAGCCCGGCATTGTGTTCAGCTCGTTAAAAACGACCCGATCGGTTCCGTTTTCTATGAAAAAATCAACTCTCGCAAGTCCGAAGCCGTCCACCGCCTTGAATATTGCAAGCGCGCTTTTTCGTATTTCCTCCTCGCAGCCCTCGGGCAGCGTCGGGGCGGTATCGGTCCTTGACTCCGCGTTGTTGTACTTGGCGTCGTAATCGTAAAATGCCGCGCCGCCCGCGGCAAGCACCTCGCCCACGCCCGACGCCTCGGGCTCCAAGCCGCCGAACACGGCGCACTCGACCTCTCTGCCGATTATCGTTTCCTCGACAAGGATTTTTTCGTCGTGGGACGCCGCAAGCAGGAGCCCCGCCTCAAGCTCCGCCCTGTTGTCTGCCTTGCTCACGCCTCTTGACGAGCCTGCGTTCACGGGCTTTATGAATACGGGATATTTATGTACGCTTTCAACCCTTTCGGCACAGCGCTTCATATCCTTAAGCTCGTGCCGTCTCAGGGCTATGTATTTTGCCTGGCGTATCCCGCCTATCGAATCCACTATTATTTTGGTATAAAGCTTATCCATTGAAACCGCCGACGCAAGCACGCCGCAGCCCACATACGGGATTCCCGCCAGCTCCAAAATTCCCTGGACCGTTCCGTCCTCTCCGTAAAGACCGTGCAGTACGGGGAAAACAACGTCCACGGGAATATTTTTACAGCCCTTATCCGTCATCTCCACCAAACCGCCGTGGCTCCTGTCGGGAGAAAGAATCACCGTGACGCGGCTCTCCCTCCAGCGTCCGCTTTCAATATCCGCGACCGATTCCGTCCTCAGCCATCTGCCGTCCTTTGTTATTCCGACTATCACGACGTCGTATTTATCCGCGTCCATATTTTTGATAACCGTGACCGCCGACACGCAGGACACCTCATGCTCCGACGACTGCCCGCCGAACAAAACCGCTGCCTTAATCCTAGCCATTATGCTACCGCCTTCTATTCAAAATATTTATTCAGAAATTTAAGGAACCTAAACCTTATTCTGTAATTGTTTTCGTCCAAATCTCCGAGCGTGACCGCCCTGTACGCGTCCTCGGAAAGAATATTCTTAAACTGCTCCTTCGTGTCCTCGGGCACCACCGAATACGAGGAATCGACGAAGCACAGCGGCGGAAAAAGCACGCACCACCAGTTTTTGCCCTCCGCTCCGCCTATATCCACCCGAAACGCCTCGTACTCTCCGGGCGGAAAGCTCATATCTCCGTATACCTTCATCGGAAAATACGCCCTTTCAAAGTACACACTCACATTATATTCATATCCCCTGTCCTCGATTACACCGCGCGCGATTTCTTCGATTCGGTCTATGTCATAATATAAAATATTCCTTGCTTCGTCAAGGTCCTTTGCGTCCGAAAGCTCGTCCGCAAGAAACAGCACAATCTCGTCCTTGACCGCAAGCTTAAGACTTTGGTCCTCCTCGCTGTCGCTGTTTGCGCGCACATGAAAGCGTATTATATTTTCGGCAATTTCCTTCTGCGTCTTATATTCGTCCGTTCCCTTGTAAAAATATGTACCGAGCGCAGCCGCCAAAGCCGCCGCCAAAACAACCGCAAGCAATTTTTTCATAATAATCTCCGTTTCCGCCGTAATGGCGCCTGAATTTTATATCAGAGATTATTACCGTTCTTCGGGAGCTTATACGTCCTGCCGCTTAATTATTTCGCAGATACAGTTCTTCTGGCGCATAATATGCGAGGTCACGAGCCGCTCCGCCGTTTTGGCATCGCCTGCCGCGACCGCCTTTATTATGGCGTCGTGCTCGTCGAGAATCTCCCCGCAGGAGGCTATGCTTTTGATATATTCCACCCTGTACCTTAACACCAGCGCCTCCAGCTCCCGCATAACCTTGAGAAGCACCTTATTGTCCGCCGCCTCGCATATCGCGTGGTGGAGCCTGCTGTCGTTCACGGAAAG
>JAMPDT010000110.1 GCA_023665525.1 Butyrivibrio sp.
ATGAAAATATAGAGGCATACGAACATCGCCGCGTCGGCGGCTGCGTAAACGCCGTACATAAGCGATGCCTTGGGGCTTAAGCCGTCAAGCTTTCCCTGGAACAGCGGCGCTATGAAATCCGTGACCGCGACCGCCGCCAGTATCCACAGCCCGAGCGTAAGCTTGAAATGCAGCCTGTTGTTGTTGCCCAGAATCGACTGTACGATCACATACAGCACCGCCGCAATCATCATCGCGTATATAATTATGTCAAAAAGCGCCGTTTCCGCCTTTGTTTTCTTCCGTGCCATAATCCTGTCCTTTTTCGGTTCCTTTTGCATTATTGTACCAAAATACAAAAACAGTTTCAACCTTAAAATAAATATGTTAAAATAAAAGCCACAACGCAAACGGAGGTTATTAATTATGGCGCTTCCCGAGGATCCCTTTATACTGCTGAGCTATGTCAACACAAAGCTGCGCGACGAATGCGAAAGCCTTGACGATTTCTGCGACAGATACGGAGCCGACAAAACCGCGCTCCTTGAAAAGCTCGGCTCGTCGGGCTTTAAATACAGTCCCGACGCTAACCGTTTTGCCTGACGGCAAAAAGCTCCTTGTCCCTCACGTCTATGAGGATCGTATCGCCGGAGCCGACCCCGCCCTCCAAAATAAGCCTCGCGCACAGCGTTTCAACGCTTTTTTGAATGTAGCGCTTAAGGGGGCGGGCTCCGTATACCGCGTCGTAGCCGCAGGCGGCGATGTTTTCAACCGCGCCGTCGGTAAGGCTTACGCGGATTTCCCTGGGCTCAAGCCTGCGGTTCAGCTCCTCGATCATAAGCCCAATTATTCTGCCGATATTCTCCCTCGTCAGTGGCTTGAACATAATTATCTCGTCCAGCCTGTTTAAAAATTCGGGTCTGAAGCTGTTTCTCAGCTCCGACATAACCTGCCTTTCGCATTCGGGGCTTATGCTGCCGTCCGCCTCTATCCCGTCCAGCAGAAAGCCCGAGCCGAGATTGGAGGTCAGAATGATAATCGTATTCTTGAAATCGACCGTCCTCCCCTGCGAATCCGTGATCCTTCCGTCGTCAAGCACCTGCAAAAGCACGTTGAACACATCGGGGTGCGCCTTTTCTATTTCGTCGAACAGCACCACCGAATAGGGCTTGCGCCTTACCGCCTCGGAAAGCTGTCCGCCCTCCTCGTAGCCCACATAGCCGGGAGGCGCTCCGATAAGCCTCGACACGGAATATTTTTCCATATATTCGCTCATGTCGATGCGCACCATATTGTTTTCGTCGTCAAAAAGACTTTTGGCAAGCGTTTTGGCAAGCTCTGTCTTTCCGACTCCCGTAGGTCCGAGGAAAAGGAACGAGCCGATCGGCCGCGAGGGATCCTTTATGCCCGCGCGCGAACGCATAATCGCCTCCGTCACCTTGGTTACGCCCTCGTCCTGACCGATCACCCGCGCGTGAAGCTCATCGGCGAGGTTCAGTATCTTGCTGCGCTCGCTCTCGTTGAGCCTCGTCACGGGGATTCCCGTCCACCTTGAAACGATCCTCGAAATTTCCTCGTCACTCACGCACTCGTGCACAAGCGAAAGCTCCCTTGCGCCGACCTTTTTTTCCTGATCGGCAAGCTCCTTTTCAAGAGCGGGCAGTCTGCCGTACTGAAGCTCCGCCGCCTTTTCGAGATTGTACTCGCGCTTTGCCATCTGAATGCGGTTATTCACGTCCTCGATTTCCTCGCGCAGCCTGCTCAGCTTATCCACCGACGCCTTCTCGTTGTCCCACTGCGCCTTTCCCGTGTTAAATTCGTCCTTAAGCTCCGCAAGCTCCGACTGAAGCTCGGCAAGACGCTTTTTGCTTATCTCGTCGGTTTCCTTTTTCAGCGCCGCCTCCTCGATTTCAAGCTGCATTACCTTTCTCGAAAGCTCGTCAAGCTCCGCGGGCATCGAGTCAAGCTCCGTCTTGATCAGGGCGCACGCCTCGTCCACAAGGTCAATCGCCTTGTCGGGCAAAAACCTGTCCGAAATATAGCGGTGCGACAGCTCGGCAGCCGCAACCAGCGCGTTGTCGGCAATCTTAACGCCGTGGAAAACCTCGTATCTTTCCTTTATTCCCCTCAGAATCGAAATCGTGTCCTCCACCGTCGGCTCATCGACCATAACGGGCTGGAAGCGCCTTTCAAGCGCCGCGTCCTTCTCGATATACTTGCGGTACTCGTCAAGCGTCGTCGCGCCTATGCAGTGAAGCTCCCCTCTCGCGAGCATGGGCTTAAGCATATTTCCCGCGTCCATCGAGCCCTCGGTTTTGCCCGCTCCGACTATCGTGTGCAGCTCGTCGATAAAAAGAATTATCCTGCCCTCGCTTTTGCGCACCTCGTCAAGCACCGCCTTGAGCCTTTCCTCAAACTCGCCTCTGTATTTCGCGCCCGCAAGCAGCGCGCCCATATCCAGCGAAAAAATCGTCTTGTCCTTAAGTCCCTCGGGCACGTCGCCGCGCACGATCCTCTGCGCAAGCCCCTCGGCGACCGCCGTCTTGCCGACGCCCGGCTCCCCGATAAGCACGGGATTGTTCTTTGTTTTCCTTGAAAGAATGCGGATCACGTTGCGGATTTCCGAATCCCTTCCGATCACGGGATCGAGCTTCTGCTCTCCCGCCCGCTTTACCAAATCAACTCCGTACTTGTTCAGCGTGTCGTAGGTCGCCTCGGGATTGTCCGAGGTCACCTGTCTGCTGCCCCTCACCTCGCTGAGCGCCTTAAGGAAGCCCTCCCTTGTTATTTTATAGCGTCCGAAAAGCTCCTTAACTCCCTGATTGGGATATTTTATCATGGTAAGGAAAATATGCTCCACCGACACATACATATCGCCCATTGCCTTCGCCTCGTCCTCGGCGCAGAGCAGCACCTTGTTGAGCGGCTGACTTATATGGAGCTGCACGTCGCCCGAAACCTTGACCTTTCTGCCAAGCAGCGCGTCCGTGTCAGCCCGCAGCTCCTCAACCGCAATCCCCTGCCTTGTCAGAAGTCCGCTTATCAGGCTTTCGTCCAAATCGAGCAGCGCGCAGAGCAAATGCTCCTCGTCCACCTCCTGATTGCCGTATTCAAACGCGAGCTTTTGGCTGTCCTCAAGCGCCTCAACCGAATTTTGCGTAAATTTTTGTATATTCATATCAATCCCTTCCTTCCGAAGATTTTCCGCCTCCGCCGAAGCGTTCATGCTGCGTCCGGGGCGCTGTCTTTTGTCGTGTTGCCTGTTGTTCTATTTGTAATATAACACATATCCTCCAAATGTCAACAGCTTTTTTCGGCTTGCGAGTTTTGCCGTGATATTTTTCTTGCCAATTAACCCACTTAGCCTTATAATTATTCCCATGAACATATATAATATATTTATCACACTGGTTTTGGTTGTAATCGCCGCCTTCGGCGTAATACTCGGAATTAAAAAAGGAGTTAAGCGCTCCGCGCTGTCCCTTGCCTCCAACGTGCTTGCGGCTCTGTCCGCGTTCGGGCTTGCAAGGCTTGTTTCGGCTCGGCTCGGTCAAAGGGTCGGCTCCGCTTTATCCGACAGGCTTGTTTCCTCCGTGGCGCGGGACACGGCGGGAATTCTCAGGCTGCCCGAAATATCCGCGTGGTACCTCACCGCGGGACGGGTTATCACGGGAGTGGCGGCGTTCGCGCTTTTCTATCTCGCTTTTTTTCTCCTGCTCAAAATACCTATCGGCATTATAGTCAAAAAATTCCCCGACGGCGGCGACGGGAACAAGACGCGCGCCTCGGCGGTTTCCCCGATACTGCGCGTCCTTTCGGGACTGATGACCTTTATTCTGCTTCTGTCCCCCGCAGCCGCTCTTTGCGGCGCGCTTGACGGCGGCAGGATCGATTCGTACAAGTACGCCTCGGCGGCTCCCGCAAAGGAGATACAGAAGGTAGCCGATTATCCCGTGGTAAAGGCAGCCTCCGCGGTCGGCGGCAGGGCGTTTTTTGACGCTCTCACGGTCTTTGACGACGGCGGCGTACATATAAATCCCTCCGACGAAATCGGATACGCGGCGGAATTTGCCTTTAATTCCTACGACATATTTTCCTTTGAACGCACCGATGCGGACGAAACCGAAAGCTCGCTCCTTAAAATTGACGGAGCGCTCAACGGCTCCGCACTTCTTGCTCCCTCGATGGGCGCCGCGGTTCCCTATATGGCGTCCCAATGGCTTGAGGGCAAATCGTGCATGGGCATTAAGGTCAATATCCCCAAGGGCAGGGCGGGCATTCTTGTGCGCAGGCTCCTTGAAAAAATAAGCGGCTGGAGCGCCGAGGAGGTCATAAGGGATTTTTCACTGCTCGCGGAGCTTATGAAGCTGCTGCAAGGCAAGGAGCTGAACGCCGACGCCTCGGCGCGTGAGCTTTTAAACGCCTTTGCCGACAGGGAGTACGCCAAGGAAATTTTCACCTCGCTCAGCGAAAATCCCGATTTCAAGGAAATCATACCCGACATAGTGTATTCGGGCGTCGGTATGGCTCTTGACGAAATAGGCGCGAAGCTGCCCGAGAATTACAGCTCCGACGCTCTGCTTTCCTCGCTTACAAAGGCTCAGGCGGAGGACGAGGCGGTTATTTTCTCGAATATAGCGGCGGCGGTTTCGGATATTTATACTTCAAACGACAGCCTAAAGCCCGCCCTGATGACGCAGGAGCAGCAGGCGCAGCTCACAGACGCGGTAAGCGGCATTCGGGACAGCCTCGTGTTGGACGAGACGACCGCCCAAAACGTAATCGACGGACTTGAGGAGGCTTTTTACAAACTGCAAAAATAAATTTCGCGGAGATCAAGCTATGAGCAAAAAAATACTTGCGCCCGTCTTTACCGACAATATGGTATTGCAGCGCGGCAAAAAAATAAAGCTTTGGGGGACGGCTGCGCCCGATTCCCAAATCAGCGTAACGCTCGGAGTTGTAAGCGCCGAAGCGGTATCGGACAATGACGGCTCTTGGAGCCTTGAGCTTGCGCCCATGCAGGCAGAGGACGGGCTTACCCTCACCGCCTCGGACGGGGAATCGCGCGTTACCCTCTCGAATATTGCCGTAGGCGAGGTATGGCTCGCGGGCGGACAGTCCAATATGGCGTTCGAGCTTTCCCGATGCACGGACTGGGAGCGGATAAGCTCCGCGCCCTGTTCCAAGGTAAGATTTTTTTATACGCCGAAGCATGATTTTGAGGACGAGGCTTATTTCGAGGCTTGGGAAAACGCAGAATGGCAGCTTACCGACAGCGAGGAATTTGGCACATGGTCGGCTGTCGGCTATATTTTCGCGCAAAGGCTGGCAAACGCGCTCGGCGTGACCGTCGGCGTTATAGGCTGCAACTGGGGCGGAACCTCGGCAAGCGTATGGATGAGCCGCGAGGCGCTTTCCTCGGACGAGGACATACGCATATATATCGACGAATTTGACGAGTTCAACCGCGGCGTTCCGCTTGAACAGCAAAAAAAGGAGTATCTCGAATATGCCGCATACCATTCGGAATGGGACGCGAAATGCGCTGAGCTTTATGAGAAAAATCCCGCGACGGAATGGTCGGAGGCGTTAAAAATATGCGGCGAATGCAGGTGGCCCGGACCGATCAACAGCTTTAACCCGTTCAGACCCTGTGGTCAGTATGCCCAAATGATTCAAAAAATATGTCCCTACACTCTGCGCGGCTTCATATATTATCAGGGAGAAAACGACGATTTCCGTCCGCGCATATACCAAAAGCTTCTCACCGCGCTTATAGAGCTGTGGCGCCGGGACTGGCAGGACGACGGACTTGAATTTATAATCACCCAGCTCCCCATGCACCGCTACGAGGCGGATCCCGATTTCAAGAACTGGCCCCTTATACGCGAGGCGCAGCTCAACGTCTTTAAAGCGCTGCCGCACACAGGCATCGCCGTAATTCCCGACTGCGGACAGTTCAACGAAATTCACCCGACAAACAAAACTCCCGTCGGCGAAAGGCTTGCGCTTCAGGCTCTGTACGGCGCGTACGGCTTAATTGACAAATCCGAGGCGTTCGGTCCGATATACTCGCGTAAGGAGATACGCGGCAATGCTCTTGAGGTTTTCTTTGAAAACGCGGACAGCGGACTGACGCTTAAGGGGAAGCCCGAATGCTTTGAAATCGCGGGAAGCGACAAGGTTTTTTATCCCGCGGATATAAGTCTTAACGGAAGCTCCGTGCAATTTTCGTCCGACAAGGTAAGCAGTCCCGCATACGCAAGGTACTGCTGGAGCAATTACTGCACGCCGACGCTCTACGGCGCGAACGGGCTGCCCGCCTCACCGTTCAGAACCGACGCGGACGACGAAAGCAATTTGGAAACGGGCGCGGCAAAGATACAGCAAAAGCTTGAGCTTTAACCGAATAAGGCAATTTCAGGGTACGGTTTTTTCGTACCCTGTTTTTTTATGCGCAAATGTCGTCACAGTGTATTAAAAATTGCATTTTGGAGAATTTTGTCATATAATGGTCGAAGGCAGGTGAAAAAATTGATCAGAAAATATCTTGATATGAATGTATACGAAGCCTTTCAACAGCGTATGGACTATATTTTTGAGGAATTTGAAAATATATATATATCGTTCAGCGGCGGAAAGGACAGCGGACTGCTTTTAAACCTTGTCCTCGATTATATGAAGGAGCACAATATCGACAGGAAGCTAGGCGTGTTCCATCAGGACTTTGAGGCGCAGTACTCCGTCACAACCAAATATGTCGAGGAAACCTTTGAAAAAAATCTTGACCGTATCGAGCCGTACTGGGTGTGCCTCCCCATGGCTACGCGGACGGCTCTGAGCAGCTACGAAATGTACTGGTACCCGTGGGACGATACGAAGGAGGACATATGGATAAGGAAAATGCCCGACAAGCCCTACGTCATCAATCTCAAACGCAATCCTTTTTATTACTACAAATACAGAATGCACCAGGAAAACCTCGCCAAGCAGTTCGGCAGATGGTACAGAGAAATACACCGCGGCAGGAAAACCGTCTGCCTTTTGGGTACGAGAGCCTCCGAATCCCTGCACCGCTACAACGCGATAATAAACAAGAAAAACGGCTACGACGGAGCCTGCTGGATTTCCAAGATGTTCAAAAACGTGTGGTGCGCCTCTCCGCTCTACGATTGGAGCGTAAGCGACATATGGACGGCGAATTACAAATTCGGCTACTCCTACAACCCGCTCTACGATCTGTACTACAAGGCGGGCTTAAGACCCGAGCAGATGCGCGTCGCCTCGCCCTTTAACGATTACGCAAAGGACTGCCTCCATCTCTATCGGATTTTGGAGCCCGAAACATGGGTGCGGCTTCTGGGGCGCGTACGCGGCGCGAATTTCACCGCGATATACGGCAAAACCACGGCGATGGCGTACAGGGGGATCAAGCTGCCCGAGGGACACACATGGAAATCCTACACGCAGTTCCTTTTGAGCACGCTCCCGAAACGTCTGCGCAAGGGCTATGTGGAAAGATTCAGGACCTCGATAAAATTTTGGCACGAAACGGGCGGCGGACTGTCCGAGGAAACGATACGGGAGCTTACCGAAAAGGGCTACAAAATAAAGCGCAACGGCGTGTCCAACTACACGCTCGACAAAAAATCGCGGATTGTTTTTACCGAAAAAATCCCCGACGACACCGACGATATTCTTACCACAAAGGAAATACCGAGCTGGAAGCGTATGTGCATATGCATTCTGAAAAACGACCATGCCTGCAAGTCAATGGGCTTCGGAGAAACAAAGAAGCAAAGGGAGCGCATTGAAAGAATCAAGAAAAAATATTTAAGTCTGGAGGCTCTGTAAATGGAATTTACCAGTCCAGTATATGATGTAAAGCCCGTGCCGATTGAAAAAATCGTGCCTAACACCTATAACCCCAACGCGGTCGCGCCGCCCGAGCTTAAGCTTTTGTACGACAGCATTAAGGAGGACGGCTACACCATGCCCATCGTGTGCTATTACTCGTCCAAGGAGGATTTGTACATAATTGTGGACGGCTTCCACCGCTACCGCGTAATGCTTGAGCACCGCGATATTTACGAGCGCGAAAACGGAATGCTGCCCGTGTCCGTGATCGACAAGCCCTTGGCGCAGCGAATGGCAAGCACCGTGCGCCACAACAGGGCAAGGGGCGCGCACGACGTTGACCTTATGGGAAATATCGTCCGCGAGCTTCACGATTTGGGACGCTCCGACGCGTGGATCTCCAAGCATCTCGGCATGGACAAGGACGAAATCCTGCGCCTTAAGCAGATTACGGGGCTTGCCGCGCTTTTCCGCGATATAAAATTCGGGCAGGCGTGGGTCCCCGAGGAGCCCGAACGCGCTGACGGCGCCGATCCCGAGCCCTCCGAGGCGTCGGAAGAATAGCCGCGCCGCGCAGTGCGATCATTTTTTGTCGTATGGGGAATTCAAAGAAATTTCCCATGTGACAAAAAGGGCATACCGCCGTCCGTTTTTCACGACGCGGTATGCCCTTATTTTTATGAAATGACAGGCTCAAACTCCAGTCTGATCCTCGGAAGCTCCTTTATCTCGTAATAGTAATTTGTCTGCCAGTCC
>JAMPDT010000111.1 GCA_023665525.1 Butyrivibrio sp.
TAATTTTTATGTCTAATGTATCCTCAAGTAATAGTCAAGCGGTTCGTGTACCCAAGCTGAGATTTAAGGATGAAAGTGGTTGCGACTTTCCACAATATCAGGCTGAAACAGTTAGAAGTCTTTTCAAGCACATTTCACGCCGCAACACGACTATGGAAAACAGCAATGTAATAACCAATTCTGCGGAATACGGATTGATTCCACAACGGGATTTCTTTGATAAGGACATTGCTGTGGAGGGAAACACGGAAAAATACTATATCATAGAACAAGGCGATTTTGTCTATAATCCACGGAAATCCACAACTGCGCCATATGGTCCCTTTAACTGCTATCAAGGAGATAAAGAAGGCATTGTTTCACCGCTTTATACCTGCTTAAAGCCGTTACACAGAGATTTCACGGAGTATCTTCTTTGGTATTTCAAATCCCCTGCTTGGTACTCATACATTTATCATAACGGCGCACAGGGCGGTGCTCGACACGACAGAGTGGGTATGACTACTGAACTTATGGACGGTATTCCTGTTCATCTTCCTTGCCTTGATGAGCAAAAGAAAATTAGTGAGTTTCTATCTACTTTGGAGAAACGAATTGACAAACAGCGCCAGCTTGTCGAACTCCTCAAGTCATATAAAAGAGGGGTATTATCAAAGCTATTTCCGCAAAACGACGAAACCACACCGCAATACCGTTTCGCTGGATTCACAGAGCCGTGGGAATGCCGAAAAATCAATGATATTGCAGACAGATTCGATAATCTTCGTATTCCCGTTACATCCAATCTAAGGATTGCAGGAAACACGCCTTACTATGGGGCAAATGGAATACAGGATTATGTCGAAGGTTTCACGCACGATGGCGAATTTGTCCTTGTAGCCGAAGATGGAGCTAATGACCTGCAAAACTATCCTGTAAGGCGTGTGCAGGGAAAGATTTGGGTTAATAATCACGCTCATGTATTGCAGGGTAAACAAGGGGTTTGTGACAACAGTTTTTTAGCTTATTCAATAGGTCAGACAGATATTGAGTCACTCTTAGTTGGAGGTGGCAGAGCAAAATTAAATGCGGATACGATGATGAACATCAAAATATATTTGCCTAAGCTCGATGAACAAATGGCTATTGGCAATTTCATTTCAAATCTCGATTGTCTTATTATTGCTTACCAACATAAGGTAGATGAACTTCAAGTGCAAAAGTCCGCTTTGCTGCAACAGCTTTTTATATAAAGAGCTGTTGCAACAGTCCTGCTTTCACTTTGTGAGACTCGTCCAGTTTATTTTTATAAAGGGTAATAAGGAGGTCAATTTCTGAGAGTACAAGTCCGAGTGTCTGCTGTTCATCATAGTCAGGAACAAAAATATCAATGTCATTAATTACCGCTTTTGACAAACTCGGAACTCCTGTTGATTCGTCCTTTGTTTTCCAGTCGATATTTTGGAATATGGCATAGGCAAAATTCAAATCCACTTTCTCTTTTGGCACGGCATAGAATAGAGTATCTACCGTCCAAAACGGGGCATTCAAAATAAATGGTTTGTCAATCGTACCTTTTCTACCAATACCAATTGCGTCGTTGTCATAAGATAGTGCTTCACTTACGCTTAGCATATAACCGCCTGTACCGTAGACCGGAATAGTTCCTTCTGAAAGATGTTTATAATCCTTACCGCTACATACATCAACAATATCTCCTACCTTATGTTCCTTCCACGGCTCTGTGAATCCAGCGAAACGGTATTGCGGTGTGGTTTCGTCGTTTTGCGGAAATAGCTTTGATAATACCCCTCTTTTATATGACTTAAGGGCTTCCACAAGCTGGCGTTGTTTCTCGATACGCTTTTCGATAAGAAGCATAAAAGCAGCTATTTTCTGTTGCTCTTTGGTGTCCGTAGGAAGAATGTGCTGCGTATTGAAAAACTCGTCCGTAGGTACATTCAGTAATCCGTGATTTCTTGCACCTTCGGCAGCAATCATATAGATTTCCTTGTACCATTTAAGCGAATCAAAATATACCTTAATGAAATCCGAATCGTGCTTGGTCAGGGAAAAGCAGATATACAAAGTAGATAACGCTCCCATAGGATAACGATCCAACCGTTTCACAGAGCCGAAATCGTAACCAACCGAGTAGCTCTTGTTATAAGCAAACTCGCCATTTTTTAAGAGATAATATCCCGACATATCCTTGCTTGCGACGGTTTTATTGAAATATGTGATTTGGTCTACAAGCCCGTCCTTTGACGAGATAGTAAGGGGTAGCTCGGTTTCATTATTTGAGTTCTTTCGCATAACACGAACAGCAAAATCGGAAAGTTTTTGACTTTCCCACTCTCCCTCAAACCCTGCAAATCTCAGCTTAGGTACACGAACCGCTTGACTATTACTTGAGGATAGTCAGACACCTCCGTAATATATTTTCGGGAGGTGGTCTATATGACTGAAAATACTCAATACAAAACGCTGCTGAATACTTGGCTAAATTCTAAACAAGCCATGATTACAGCGTCAACACACGCAAATTTTGTTCTGATTGCGGAAAATCATCTTATACCGCAGTTCGGGCGAAAAAAGATCGGGATTATCACCGAGCCCGACATTCAGAGGTATATTATGTACCTCAGTCAAGAAGGCAGGTTAGACAAAAAAGGCGGCTTAACTGTCAAAACCATTCGGGATATTATACTTGTGCTTCGATTGTCATTGACATACGGCTATAAGGAAAAAATAATTCCCATGTTGAACTGGGAGATGATTGAATACCCTAAAGAGTTCGGCATTCATCGGGTAATTTCGTTATCAAAGGAAGAGGAGCAAGAATTGATACAATGCATCTATCTGCACTTAAACCGCAAAACGGCGGGTATTCTTGTAGCTCTGATGACAGGACTTCGTATCGGTGAACTGTGTGGATTGCAGATGGGAGATATTTCCCTTACGGAAAACACAATTACCGTCAACCGAACTGTTCAGCGAATCTACGACAAGCGAAAAGGCACAACATACATAAATGTCGGCACACCCAAAACGAAAAGTTCAGCTCGGACTATTCCGATTCCTTCTTTATTGGGGAATATCATAAAGAAATTCCTGACGGATAAGCCCACCCATTATTTTCTCACCGAAAAATCCGAACCGACAGAGCCCAGAACTTATCGGCAGTTTTTCGCTCGCTTTCTGAAAAGGAATAATTTGAAAAAGGTGAAGTTCCACGAAATAAGACACACCTTTGCCGTTCGTGCTATTGAGATACCTGAGTTCGATATTAAATCACTCTCTGAAATTTTAGGTCATAAAAATGTGTCGTTTACACTAAATGTATACGGCAGCGCAAATCTGCGTCAGAAAACAATCTGTATGAATTTGTTGAATGATTTGCTGTAAGACAAAAATACAAGGCGGAAGAAAAAATTATCTTTCTTCCGCCTGTCAGTCAATATTCACAAGATAGCTGTTGAGATTCCCTTTTGGTGGAGATCCAAATTGGAGGTTAAAACAGCCTTATTCCCCCTCTTTCTTCTCCCTCATTTCCTCCAGCTCCTTCATTCGCCTTTCCTGATTGCGCGCCGTAATTTTGCGCACCAGCCCGAGCAGGAAAATCACGGTTTCCGATAGAAGGATTGCGGCAAACGGAATCACCGCATAGAACATGGCGAACACTATATATTCAATGCCGTTTAAATCCAAAATGAACTCCTCGGGACGCTGATATATTATCCATTTATTATAGTTCACAAGATTGCAGATTGGGATTCCGAGCACAGCCGAGCAGACAAGCCACATTCCCGCCGTGATAAGCATTTTTTGCCACCACGAAAGAGGGCTTTTGGTCCATATTTTTTTTCTGAAAATAAGGTAGGCGACGACGGCAAGCGCAGGTCCCGCGAAGAACAGCACGAACGCCAAATCGCTCTCGGTGGTTTCGTCCAAATAATCCGCGATTGTAAAAATTATCCACGCCGCGATATGCGCGGCTGTCACAAAAATAACGGGACGTTTCATAGTATGCTCCTCAAAATTTATTACTGCGCGATTTCTATCATAAGCCTCGGCACTATCTGCTTCTTGCGCGATACCACGCCGGGCAGCATTGCCGCGCCGTCCTTGGGCGCGGCTCCCAGCGCGTCCTCGACAAGCTGCTCCGCTCCCTCTCCGACGCACAGAAGCTCGGTGCAGGGCTGCATAATATTCGTAAGCATAAAAAACAGCATACCCACTCCGAGGGATTTGTACTGCTCCTTCATATACGCGAAAACCTTCTTTTTAACCTGCGCAAGCTCGTCGCCGTCCATGCAGGAAACCTGACCGATTCCGAAGGTAACGTCGCCGATCGAAAACTTTTTGTAATCGCCCGTAAAAAGCTCCCGCGCCGATTTCTCGCTGATATTGCTCCCCGCAAAAAACATTTCATGAGCGTATGCCTTTATGTCTATGCCCGCAAGCCTTGCAAGGCTCTGCGCCGCCTCCCTGTCCTCGTCGGTGCAGGTGGGCGAATTGAAGATCAGCGTATCCGAAATTATCGCCGCGCACATAAGCTTCGCCGTCACCTCGTCTATTTCTGCGCCCGCGGATCGGTACATTCCGTAAATAATGGTCGCGGTGCAGCCGACGGGTCGGTTCATAAACATAACGGGCGCCATCGTTTCTATCGCTCCGAGACGATGGTGGTCTACAATCTCGGTTATTTCGGCGGCTTGGATCCCCGCGACAGACTGCTTCGCCTCGTTATGATCGACGAGAATAACCTTCTTTTGGGGCGCGCCCAAAAGACTGCGGCGCGAAATCATTCCCACATAGCTGCCGTGTCGGTCGAGCACGGGGAAATCCCTGTGCCTTTTCTCCGTCATAACCTTGCGTATATCGTCCACATAATCGTCAAGCTTAAAGGTTATAAGCCCCTCTTTTTTCATAACATAGCCGATGGGAATGCTCTGATAAATAAGCCTCGAAACGGTAAACGCGTCGTGCGGCGAGCTTATAACGGTACAGCCGTTGTCCTGCGCAAGCTTCGTAATGGTGAGCGACACGGGAGCCTTTTCGCACACGACAATGCAGCCCGCGCCCATCTCGATTGCGCAAAGCTGCGCCTCGTAGCGGTTCCCGAGAATCACTATGTCACCCGCCTCGATATTCTCCTCCATTATTTCGGGAGTTGCGACGGCGGTAAGGACCTTGCCGCGCACCACGGTATTTTTATCGTTCGCGCAGACAATGCACCCGTCGAGGGTATCGGCTATCTGCTTATAGGTCGTTTCCGAAAACGCCAAAATATGGTGGTCGTACACGTCCATATAGGAGGTCGCTATATCGGTAATCGTGATTATGCCCTCAAGCTTTTTGTTTTTCACGACGGGGAGAGTCACCACGCCCGCCTCATTCATCATATTCCATGCTTTCTTTATCGAAATGGAGGCTTTGGCGCTCTCCGTTTCTCTTATATGCAAATCGCTGACCTGCGCGCGCAGATCCTTTATAAGCGGCGGCGCGCTTACTCCGCAGCTTTCAAGCACAAACTGGGTTTCCTCGTTCAGGTGTCCCGCCCTGTACGGATAATAGTCGCTTGTCCCCGTAATTTTATTTTTAAAATTGGCGTACGCCAAGGCGGAGCACACCGAATCCGTGTCGGGATTGCGGTGTCCCACCACATAAACCTTGCTCATTAAAGGCACCTCACTGTTTTACAAAAAATACAAAATCCACATAACCGCGAGAATTATAACCGTGAGCGCGTTGAAAATAAGGCTCACAACCAAACCGCTCCGCAAAGCGCCGTTGCCCTTGCGGTTCTTCTCCTTTAAATCCTCAAGCTCGTCCTTAATGGTCTTGTACATTATGAGGTTATCCTTATGTATGGCAGCCTCAAGGTCCTCGCTTGCCCTCGCGGCGTTCCTTGCCGATTCGTCTATCTGTCCGAGGCTTTCGCTCATAGCCTCAACCCGCTTAATCGAGCGGTCAATCTCCTCAAAGCGTTCCGCCGCCTCGGCGACCTGCCTGACCGATCTGTCCATCTCCTCAATGCTGCCGCTGATCCCCTCGATATTTTCCGTCATGGCGGCGACGCGCTTCACCGACTCGTCTATCTGCTCTATGCTTCCCGTCATTGCCGCAACGCGCTTCACCGATTCGTCAATCTGCTCTATGCTCCCCGTCATTGCCGCGACACGCTTCACCGACTCGTCTATCTGTCCTATGCTTCCCGTAAGCTCAACGACGCGCCTCACCGATTCGTCGATCCGCTCCAACTTCTCGGAGCTGTCGCTGCTTCGCACCGTATCCTTTATTACGGCAAGGCTTGCTTCAAGCTCCTCCTTAAGCTCGGAGAGCATAGCCTCCGTGCGCACGCTGCTTGCGGCAAGGCTGTCGAAATATCCTATCACCTGATTCTTGGCAGTGGCGTTATTCATCTCACGGTTCACAATGCCCCTGATTTCCTCCGCCGTAAGCGGCTTGGGCTCCTTCGCCTGCCTCTGCTCCTTGTATTCCCTCGTATCCTTTTCGTGCTGTGTTTTATTTTCCTTAGAATTCAAAAAATCAAATTTGAATGCCATTAAAATTCCTCCTAAGTCTTATATCTATATATTATTCTAAAAAACCCCGCAAGTCAAATATTATAATTCGCCGCCGCAAAAATGCCGCAAAAAAGAACCCTCCGTTTTCACGAAGGGTTCTTTGTATATCAGGTTTCCATTTGCTTTCCCAAAAAGCCCGCCGCCGACGAAGTGAGCTTCTGCTCCGTTTCGCCGAATTTCGTCTTGGGCTCCTTCGTGGTTATTATAACCGAGCCGATCGCGTCCCCCTCGCAGATAATGGGGCTTATCGCCTGAGCCTGAAATTCCTCCTCGCCCTGAGTGATCGGGATAAACTTCCGCTCCTCCCTGGTCGCCATAACGTTTTCCCTGCCGTCAATCACATTTTCAAGCTGCCGGCTTATCGGCTGCATAAGCATATCCTTTTTGGAGCCGCCCGACACCGCGATAATCTGGTCCCTGTCCGTTATGCATATGACGTTTCCCGTGGTCTGCGCGAGCGCCTCCGCATACTGTCTCGCAAAATCCCCCAGTTCTCCTATTGGAGAATATTTTTTAAGAATAATTTCGCCCTCCCTGTCGGTAAATATCTCCAACGGGTCGCCCTCCCTTATTCTCAGCGTCCTGCGTATTTCCTTGGGAACAACGACGCGGCCGAGGTCGTCTATTCTGCGAACTATACCGGTTGCCTTCATAATAAAAAATTCCTCCGTTTTCCACGCTAGCTATCAATCCCGCACAAAACCAAACAATATGCGGGCGCATAGTTAATCGTTTTGTTTTTGTCTTTGCTGCTAGTATCTGTAAGAAATGACGAATTATGCACATAAGTCGGCTTTTCATTTTAAACGAATATTTGCGTTTTGTTTTTTGCACAGCAGGATCCCGAGCAGCAAAAGAATCGGGAATACGCTCCCCGCGAGGAGCCCTGTTTTCAGATTGCCGCCGAATCTGCCCGATATGAAGCCCACGAGCGTGGGACCGCCCGAGCAGCCGACGTCGCCTCCGAGCGCCAGCAGCGCAAACATCGCCGTCCCTCCTCCCGGAAGCGCTTTTGCCGCCTTGCTGAAGGTTCCGGGCCACATAATGCCGACGGAAAGCCCGCAGAGCGCGCACGCCGCCAAGCTCAGCCACGGAATCGGCAGCAGGGATATTCCCAAGTACGAGGCAATGCACAGAATACTGCTGTAAATCATAAAACGGTCAAGCTTTATATGCTCTCCGTATTTTCCGTAAAAGGTTCTGCCCAAGCCCATAAGAACGGCAAACGCCATCGGTCCCGCAAAATCGCCCGCCGTTTTGGAGATTCCCAGTCCCCGCTCCGCAAAGACGGATGCCCACTGGCTTACCGACGACTCGCTTGCCCCCGCGCAGATCATCATAATCAGCAGGACCCAAAATATTTTCATTCCGAATAATTCCTTAAGGCTCAGCCCCTTTTCGCCGTCCTCAAGCAGAGGCGCAAAGGGTACTCTCAAAAAGACAAGAGCGTTGCAAAGAGGAACCGCCGCCCACAACGCCGCCATAATCCTCCAGTTATCAACGCCGAAAAAACGGAAGAACAGCGTCGAAAAAAGCACCACGCCCACGTGTCCCCAGCAGTAAAAGGAATGCAGCAGGCTCATTGACTTTTCCTTATTGTCCGACGGACACGCCTCGACCACGGGGCTGACAAGCACCTCCAAAAGACCGCCGCCCATGGCGTACAGCATAACCGCGATCAAAATTCCGACAAACGGCGACGGCAGGATTTCGGGCAGGACCGTGAGAAGGAGCAAGCCCGCCGCCGACAAAATATGCGCCGCAACCATAGCCGCGCGGTACCCGATTTTATCGACAAAGCCCGCCGAAAGCAGGTCTATCAAAAGCTGCACGCCGAAATTAAAGGTGACAAGAACCGTAATCTGCGAAAGCGGTATATCGTAGCTCCGCTG
>JAMPDT010000112.1 GCA_023665525.1 Butyrivibrio sp.
AAGCCTTGCATTTTTATTTTTATCCTGTAAAATAATAGATACCTTGGCGTTTTTTCTTTAAAAAGGAGGCTATCATGCAAAAAAAATCACTCGCGCAGGAGCTTGGCTCCACAAGCTACCCCGGCAGGGGAATTATTATCGGCAGAACGCCCGACGGCACAAAGGCGGCAATAGCTTATTTTATTATGGGCAGAAGCCAAAACAGCCGCAACCGCATATTTGTTGAGGACGGGGAGGGAATCCGCACGCAGGCGTTCGACCCGTCGAAGCTTGAGGATCCCAGCCTTATAATTTACGCCCCTGTGAGGGTCCTCGGCAATAAAACCATCGTCACCAACGGCGACCAGACGGACACCGTATATGATTTGATGGACAAGCAGTACACGTTTGAGCAGTCCTTAAGGAACAGGGAATTTGAGCCTGACGCGCCCAACTACACCCCCCGAATTTCGGGAATCCTCCATTTCGAGGACGGGAGCTTCAATTTTGCCATGTCAATCCTAAAGAGCGACAACGGAAATCCCGCTTCCTGCAACCGCTACACCTTCGCCTACTCCAATCCCGCCCTCGGCGCGGGACGCTATATCCATACCTATACAGGCGACGGGAACCCGCTTCCAAGCTTTGAGGGCGAGCCCGCCTTGATAGACATTCCGAACGATCTTAACGAATTTACCGAGCTTGTTTGGGAAAACTTAAACGAGGACAACAAGGTATCTCTTTTCACGCGCTACATTGATATTGCGTCGGGAAAATATGAAACCGAAATAGTCAACAAAAACAAATAATACGAGGATAAAAATATGAAAGAATTTGAATTGAAATACGGCTGCAATCCCAATCAGAAGCCCTCCCGCGTTTTTATGAAAAACGGCGAGCTGCCTATCGAAATACTCTGCGGCAGACCGGGATATATCAATCTTCTTGACGCTTTTAACGGTTGGCAGCTTGTAAGGGAGCTGAAAAAAGCAACGGGACTCCCCGCCGCCGCCTCCTTCAAACACGTTTCGCCCGCAGGCGCCGCCGTAGGACTTCCCTTAACCGAGATTGAGCGCAAAATTTACTGGGTTGACGATATGGGCGGGCTTTCCCCGCTTGCCTGCGCCTACGCAAGGGCGAGGGGCGCGGACAGGATGTCCTCCTTCGGAGATTTCATCTCGCTTTCCGACGTCTGCGACGCCGATACCGCAAGACTTATAAAGCGCGAGGTTTCGGACGGGATAATCGCCCCCGGCTACGAGCCCGAGGCGCTTGAAATCCTTTCCTCGAAGAAAAAGGGCAATTACTGCGTAATCAAAATTGACGAAGGCTACGTCCCCGCGCCGATCGAGCAAAAGGACGTATTCGGCGTAACCTTCGAGCAGGGGCGCAACGAGCTTGTAATAGACGACGCGCTCTTTGCCGACATTGTTACCGACAATAAGGAAATTCCGAAGCAGGCAAAAATTGACCTCGCAATCGCAATGATAACCCTCAAATATACGCAGTCCAATTCCGTATGCTACGCCAAGGGTGGACAGGCAATCGGAATCGGAGCGGGACAGCAGTCCAGAATACACTGCACGCGTCTTGCCGGGCAGAAGGCGGACAACTGGTTCCTGCGCCAATCGCCGAAGGTGCTTTCGCTTCCCTTTAAGGAGGGAATCGGCAGAGCCGACCGCGACAATACCATAGACGTATATATCGGCGACGAATACATGGACGTGCTTGAGGACAGCGCTTGGGAAAAGGTTTTCACCGAAAAGCCCGATATTTTTACCCGCGAGGAAAAAAGAGCATGGCTTGACAATATGCAGGACGTATGTCTTGGCTCCGACGCTTTCTTCCCGTTCGGCGACAATATCGAGCGCGCCCACAAAAGCGGCGTAAAATATATCGCTCAGCCGGGAGGCTCCGTGCGCGACGACAATGTTATCGAAGTCTGCAATAAATACGGCATTGCCATGTGCTTCACGGGCATAAGGCTGTTCCACCACTAAAGCCGCCGCGCAGTCCTTTAACAATAAAAACAGAAACCGCCGAGAATGCTTTTCTCTCATCGGTTTCTGTTTTTTATCAGCGCTGCTCCCAGGCAAGTCCGATTCTTATGCTTTCGCTTCCGTTGTATGTGCCTGACCTGCTTATTTTAACCTGATAGGTGCCTGCCCCATAGGTACTCAGCGTTGACACGGGTATCTCGATAATCTCATAATTCGCGTTCGGCTTAGTGGTAGAATTTGAGCATGCATTCGAGGACGCAACCACCTTTCCGTTTTTATATACCACAATATCGTAGTCCGTTACCTTTGTCGTGCTGCCCGAGGAAATCACGCCCCACGCGCAGGCAATGCGAAGCGGTACGGAGGTGTAATCGCAGGTAATGTCGCAGGTAATGGGAGTAGAGCTGCTTGTTGCGGTATAAATTTTGCTTCTTCCGTTCTTTGCCACCCGATAGCAGAAGCCCGCGTCGATAACGCCCGCGCCCTCCTGATTGGAGGCTCTCGTTCCCGTGACATACGTCATGGAGGTTCCCGCGTTATACGAGGCGCTTGCCATAAGCGCCGCCTTCAGCGCCTCCGGCTTCCCCGCGAATCCGCTGTCCCTGCAAAGCATCTGCGCGATGGCGCCCGTAACATGGGCGGCTGCAAAGCTGCTCCTCTGCTGCGAGCTGTATGTATAAATCTGCACATTACCGGGCGCGCATACGTCGGGCTTGTTCATTGCGGAAATATTTTCCAAATAAATGCTGTTGCTTGGGAAGGCGTACGCTCCCGTAGTTCCTTGATTTCTGCCGGATGAGGTTACGGATCCGACCGTAATCGCATTGGCGCTGATTGCAAGATTATTCATATACTGCGAGGAGGCGCTGCCATATCCCGCTGCTACAACAATGGGAACTCCCGTGCTTTTTATAAGCGCGTCAAGCTGTCCTGAATACGTATCGTATGTCCCCGAGCCTATGCTCCCGCATGACATATTGATGACCTTGACGCTGTATTTGCTGATCAGCGTTTCGCAAGCGGCAATCGCATCATCACTTGAGCTCGCGCTGCGGCTGTACAAAGTACAGGAGGGCACCATCTTTTTAATGATGCCCCCCACTATTGTAGCATGGTCCGTGTCATCGCCGGTATCGGTTTTTATGATATTCTTAAAATCGCTGCCCATAACGCCCAGCTTGGGCTGCCCCGCTTCAACCATGCCAACGCGTATTCCGCTGCCCGTATACGCAGCCTCGACGCTGACATTGCCGTTTATAATATAGTATGTATCGTCTATGGGAGCAAAATCCGTAAACTTGTAAGGACTGCCCCAGCTTATGGCGCAGACCTCAGGATTTGCGGCAAGCTCAATTATCTGAGACGGAGTGAGCAAAACTCCTCTGATATACGGCATGTAAATCCCGATGCTTTCACACTGTTCCTCCGAAATTCCCACGGACAAAAGGAATTTGGCATTTTCGCTTTTGTAGTACTCCTCAAGTACCTTCTTTTTCTCCTCCGCGATAAGATCGTAAAATTCAGCCATTATTTCCTGCGCCGAATCGTCGATTTCCCCTCCATGCAAATAGCCGTTCACGACCTCCAGCATATCGGATACCCCGGCGCGGGAAGCCGCAATCCGCTCGACCTCGTCTAGGTCAACGTGATCGACCAACTCAATAGTCACCGATATTAGCTCGTCCTCGGCAGCCCTGGTTAAATAATCCCTCAGCTTATCCTCTATAATCCCCGAAACGGTCGTTTCCTCCTCTGAAGCCGCTCCGCCTCCGACGTCGGCTGACGCCTGTGTCAAAACAAACAAAAGAACCGCCGTTAGCATTGCGGCAATTACCATGGATTTAAATTTTCTCATATATGACCTCCATAAAGGAATTGTAATCAAAGTCCCCTTGCGCAAAATTCCCTGTCGTAAGACGACGACAGGCACGGCGGATTGCCGTGCCTTGATCGCCTTTCTATTGCAGTGTGTGTGAGGTTTGGGAGAGAAACCTGCTTACGGATATCGCTCTCCCATATTCTGCATTAGATTGGAAATATGCAGGTTTTCCATTTGGTAATAAGCAAAATTTATATCAGTCCCTATGCACCACCTCCTATAATGATTTAATATTATCCTAATCGAGAAGGTCTGCAAGCTCCAGTACAATGGCAAACTCCGGGGGGCAGACAAGCGATTCTATCTGCTCCGCGGTGGCAAAAATCCATCCGTTCTCCATATACTGCTCTTCGACTCCCGACGGCTTCACAAACATATCATATACCGTTTCCTTCGGAACCTCTTCAATCTTACATACCTGAACCGCGAATATATTCGACGCGTCGTCCGAGTCTTCAATCGCTTTTTTTAATTTATCGGTCAAAGTCACGACGCCCTTTTCGGCTTTCTTCACGACTTGCTCGGCAGAGTCGGTATCCCCAAAATCTTTGAAACCACCCCACCAAACCGTTTTCACGCGTTTCTGCGTAGCTTCCTCCGTTACAATATTATGAATTCCCATACTGCTTTTGGCGAACAGCATGGCGCTCATTGCAGCAGCGCAGAAAAAGAGCACGACTGCCGCCGCATTAATTCTCATATATTTTACAGAAAGGCGCTCCTTTATCCCGGCGAATTCCGCAATATGCTTATCATTGATCCCGCCTATGGCGTTCATCAATTTTTCCGCGCTCATACAAATACTCCCCTCCGTTCAAGAAACACCTTCAAATTCGCCTTGATTCTCGATAAACGCACCCGAACCGTGCCCTCCTTCAAGCCCGACATCTCAGATATGTCCCCATAATCGTCCATATACCAGTATCTTCTCACAAAAAGCATTCGGTTCACCTTATTGAGCGAATCCAAGAACTCGTCTATGTAGGAGGAAAGCTCAGATTCGGCTATCTCGTCCTCAACCGAATTCTGCGAGGCTATACAACCCTCCAGTTCTTCAATACACAAATCGTAATTTCCCTTCCTTTTATCCGCATTGTTCTTCTTATAGCGGTTAATAGAAATATTTCGGACAACCCGATTTACGAACGAAACCAAAATTTTGGGTTTTTGAGGAGGAATCGAGTTCCATACGCCAAAATACGCGTCATTCACGCACTCCTCGGCGTCCTGCCTGTCATTCAGCAGATTCATCGCCAGCTTCATACACATGGAACCGTATTTGTTTGACAGTTCGACTATTGCTTTTTCCGAGCGTTCCAAAAACAAATCAACAATCTTGCTGTCGTCCACCTGCGCCTCCTCCTAACGTGCCTATACTTACATTCTCAGCAAATTATCTTTTTTGTTACAAAAAATTACAATTTTTTTCAAAAAAGCAAAAAATTTTAAAGACCGTTCCCATAAAATGAAAACAGCCTTAAAATCACTCGCCGCCCCTGCCGCTTTACTTGGCGTATCTACGTCCTTTGCGCCCTCTGAAAAGCTTTTGGGGCAGTTCGAACACCATCACGATTCCGAGCACTATCGCCACGGTTATTTTCAATGCCTCAAAGCCGCTGTCCTTAGCCGTCGAGATCTGACCCGTCACCAAATAATACGCCGTCCAGTATATGCCCGCTCCCGGAACCAAGGGCAGAAGCCCCGATATAAGAAATACGGTCACGGGACATTTTTCCCATACGGCGCAAAAGCGCGAGACCAAGCTGACAAAAAGCATGGCAAAAAATGTCGCCTCCGTCGGGCTGAAAAACGTATATGTACTCAGCGTATAATAAAGCGCCCAGCCCAGTCCGCCTATGATACCGCAGTGAATATAATATTTTGAGGGCGTGCGAAAAAGCAGGGCAAAGGCAACCGTGGCGACAGCCGCCGCCGCAATTTTTACAATCATATAATAGTACCTCCGAACGCGTGTCCGTATATGAGAAAAACAACTCCCACTCCGATCGCTATGCTGACGAACACCAGTATAGCATCAAGCAGCCTTATAAATCCCGACAGATAATCGCCGTAGGCAATATCCCTCACCCCGTTCGTAAACTCCACGCCGGGAATCAGCGGAATTATCGAGCCGATTACCATATGGCTCAAGCCCTCGCCGAAGCCGAGCCGATAGCATACAATGCATATGAGCGTCACCACCGCGCTGCCGAAAATATTGCCCGGAATCTTGGACAGATGCGGATTGGCGACATAAAGCACATAAATATACAGAATAATTCCCGCTGCAAGCGCAACCGCCGCGTCCCTAAGGCCGCCCCCGAAAAGCATACAGAAGCCCGCGCTCCCCACTCCCGAGGCGAGAATCTGCATAATCGGTCTTTTGTCCCTCATGTTACGTATCCGCTCAAGCCTTTCCTCCGCCTCGGCGGGCGTATACATTCCCTCCGCAATCTCGCGTGAAAGCCGATTGACCGCAACTATCTTGTCCAGTCTGGAGCCGCTGCTCACCGAAATCTGCCTTACCGCCGCAAAGGAATTTCCCGTCGCGAAAATCCCGTTGGTAAGCACAAAAAAATCCTTTTCGTCAACGCCGTAATGTCCGGCTATCCGCTCCATGGTTTCCTCAACCCTGAATATTTCAGCTCCGTTTTCGAGCAGGATATGTCCCGCCTCGATGGCAATATTCAGAATCCTGTCCGTATCGGGCTTTTCCCGCTTTATCTGTTCCGAATCCATTTTTACCGCCGTCCCGTCCGATAATATGTGCTTATACTATAACATTTTTTGAAGGTCTTGTGAAGCGTGAACGGCATATCTTTCTCTCACGCCGCATAGAATTATTTATCACGGGCGCGCCCGTAAAATATTTGGGAGTAAAGCAATGACAATATATACCGTGCAGGCGGGCGATTCCGTCGATTCGATAGCCGCCGCCTACGGCGTAAGCGCCGATTCCGTCATATACGTCAATCAGATTCCGTATCCGTACCGTCTTGCGGTCGGACAGTCTCTGCTGCTCGAGTACGGCGCGCCCTTGGCTTCGGAGCGGCGCGGCGCGTATATAGGCGGCTACGCCTATCCCTTTATCAGCCGCTTTGTGCTTAACGAAACGCTCCCGTATCTCAGCTATCTGTATGTTTTTTCCTACGGCTTCACGGAGGAGGGGGAGCTTATTCCGCCGAGGCTCGACGACAGCTTTATGACGGAGGCGGCGGCTCAGTTCAGCGCAAAGCCCGTGCTTACGCTTACGCCCTTCGGCGCGGACGGCAATTTCAACAACAATCTCATATCTGCCGTCGTAAACGATACGGCGGCTCGGGAGCGCCTGAGGGATAATATTGTCGGCGCAATACGGGAAAGGGGCTTTTTCGGCGCGGACATCGACTTTGAATATATTAAAGCGGAGGACCGGGACGCGTTCACGGATTTTGTAAGCTACATAACGGAAGCCGTACACGCTCTCGGCTACCCCGTTTCGGTGGCTCTCGCACCCAAAACCTCCGCGGCGCAGCAGGGACTTTTATATGAGGGAAAGGATTACGGCGCGCTTGGCGCCGTCGCGGACTACGTGCTGCTTATGACCTACGAATGGGGCTACAAATACGGACCTCCGATGGCGGTCGCTCCCATAAACAAGGTGCGCGAGGTGCTCGATTACGCCGTTTCGGTGATTCCGCCCGCAAAAATCCACCTCGGAATGCCGAATTACGGCTACGACTGGACCCTTCCCTTTGTCCGCGGCGGACGCGGCGCGGTAACGCTCGGAAGCGTGGAGGCGGCGCAGCTTGCCGTTGAAAACAACGCCGAGATACTTTTTGACGAAACCGCAATGGCGCCTTATTTTTATTATTCAAAAGACGGAGAAAACCATGAGGTATGGTTTGAGGACGTCCGCAGCGTCCGCGCCAAATTCGGGCTGATAACCGAATACGGGCTCAGGGGCGCGGGCTACTGGACGGTTATGAATCTTTTTCGTGCCAACTGGTATCTGCTGGCGGAATATTTTGACGTGCTTACCGCTTAATTTTCCTTGCTTATTACCACCTTGCCGTCAACCACCTCGACCTTCACGCGGTTGGAGGTTATCCCCGCCTGCGCGAGAACCTCGTCGCGCAGTTGGAGCCTGTGCGCCTTGTCGAGAACGGAAAACTCCTCATGCGTTTCCTCGTCCTCACCGCTTACGGGGGCAAAGCTTCCCTCCGATTTCTCATACAGCTCGCGGCGGACCTTCTCGGTGCTTATCTTGCCGTCGGCTATCATAACGGTGCGCTGTACCTTGTCCGCAAGGCTCATATCGTGCGTTACTATAAGAATCGTAAGCCCGTGCTTTTCGTTAAGCCGCCTGAACAAATCGAAAATCATATCCGCCGTTTTGCTGTCCACGGCTCCCGTCGGCTCGTCCGCCAACAGTATGG
>JAMPDT010000113.1 GCA_023665525.1 Butyrivibrio sp.
CTTATCTGCATACCCTCGGGCAATCACGATATGGACAGGCTCGCGCGCAGCCTGAATGAGGACGAAATAAAAATAGCCTTCGCATTCCTGCTCTCGATGCCCGGCGCGCCCTTCATCTACTACGGGGACGAAATCGGAATAAGATATGTCGAAAACCTCACCTCGGTCGAGGGCGGCTACAACCGCACAGGCTCGCGCTCCCCCATGCAATGGGACGGCTCAGCTAACGCGGGCTTTAGCAGCTCCGCGCCCGAAAAGCTTTACATTCCGATCGACGCGGACAAGGACAGACCGACAGTCGAAAAGCAGGCGGCTGACAGCGCCTCCGTTTACAGCGAGGTGCGCAGGCTCATCGAAATCCGCCAAGCCCATGAGGCGCTGCAAAGCCGCGGCGAAATAGAATTTGTTTACGCCGAAAAAAACGCGTATCCGCTTTCCTACATAAGAAGCGGCGGCGGTGAAAAAATCCTCGTCATAATAAACCCCTCGGGCAGGGAGCAAAAATTCGCCTGCTCCTTCCCCTTATCGGAAGCCATATATTCAATAGGCGGCGCGGCAAGCGCTTCGGACGGAATAATCACCGTACCGCCCTGCTCTGCCGGATTTTACGGAGGTCACGGTATATGAAAAAATTATTTAACGACGGCTGGAGCTTCAAAAAAACCGATATTGACTGCTCCTATGAGGACGCGCTCCGAAATACTGGCTGGGCGCGCGTTGACATTCCGCACGACTGGCTTATACATCAGGTCGAAAGGCTCTACGAAACGGGCGCGGGCTGGTACAGAAAGGTATTTGACGTGCGGGACACGGCTTCCGCGCGCATTATCCGCTTTGAGGGCGTATATATGGACACCGAGGTTTTTGTCAATGGCAAAAAAGCGGGCGAATGGAAATACGGCTATTCCACGTTTGAATTTGACATAACCCCGCTTCTGCTTGCGGGCGAAAATGAAATTGTCGTAAAGGTTTCACACCGCGCCCCCAATTCACGCTGGTACTCGGGCGCGGGCATTTACAGAAATATTTGGCTGCTCGAGCATTCGGGCGCGTACATAAAATCCGACAGTGTTTATTTTTCGGCAAAGCAGGACGGCGAGGACTGGCAGATTAAGCTTTTTGGCGAAGCCGTGGGAAACGGCGGGCTTTCCGTCTCCTACGCGTTAAAGGACGCGGACGGCGGCGTGCTTCTTGCCGTTTCGGGCGATCCCGGTACCGAGCTTTCGGCTGCCGTCAAAAATCCCCGTCTTTGGGATATTGACGCTCCGAACCTTTATACCTTGGAAACAAGGCTTTTTGACGGCGGAAAGGAAACCGACAGCCATATTTGCAAGGTCGGCTTTCGGACGGCGGAATTTAAGCCCGACAGCGGCTTTTGGCTCAACGGCAGAAATATCAAGCTCAAGGGAGTATGCCTGCACCACGATTTGGGCGCGCTGGGCGCGGCGGTAAACAAAGCCGCGACAAGGCGGCAGCTTGCCTCCATGCTCGAAATGGGCGCAAACGCCGTAAGGACCTCGCACAATATGCCCTCGGTCGAGCTTATGGATTTATGCGACGAAATGGGCATTCTCGTTGACAGCGAGGCGTTCGATATGTGGGAGCTGAAAAAAACGGACTACGACTACGCGCGCTTTTTTGACGACTGGTACAAAAAGGACGTGGCGTCATGGGTAAGGCGCGACAGGAACCGCCCCTCCGTGATAATGTGGAGCGTCGGAAACGAAATTTACGACACCCATGTGTCCGAGCGCGGCGCGGAGGTGACAAGACTCCTGTGCGGCGAGGTCAGAAAGCACGATTACAACCGCAACGCCTACACGACCATCGGCTCCAATTACATAGCGTGGGAGGGCGCGCAAAGCTGCGCCCGTGAAATAGACTTGGTCGGCTACAACTACGGCGAATACCTCTACGACGAGCACCACGCCAAATATCCCGAATGGTGCATTTACGGCAGTGAAACCGCATCAAGGGTCCAAAGCCGCGGCGTGTACCACTTCCCGAAATCGGCGGCATACATAACCCACGACGATTTGCAGTGCTCCTCGCTTGAAAACTGCCGCGCGGGGCTGACGGAGCGGACCGCGCAGACCTCGATAATCGACGACAGAGACACGCCGTTCTGCGCGGGACAGTTCATATGGACGGGCAGCGATTATATCGGAGAGCCCAGCCCCTATTCCACCAAAAATTCCTATTACGGACAGATTGACACGGCGGGCTTTAAAAAGGACAGCTATTATCTGTATCAAGCGGCATGGAGCGACAAGACCGTGCTTCATCTTATGCCCTACTGGGACTTCAACGACGGTCAGCTTGTAGACGTTATGGTTTATACGAATCAGCCGTTCGCGGAGCTTTTCCTTAACGGCAAATCTCTCGGCAAAAAGGCTGTCGAGGGAATTTACAGCGCGGACTGGCAACTGCCCTACGAAAAGGGCGAGCTTAAGGCTCTCGCCTACGACATGGACGGAAACGTAACCGCAGCGGACTGTCAAAAATCCTTCGGCGAAGCCTGCGAAATCAAACTTTCCCCCGACAAATCCGCTCTAAGAGCGGACGGCGGGGATATGATTTTCCTCGACATTTCGGCATACGACGCGGACGGAACCTTTGTCGCGAACGCCAAGAACCGCGTGACCGTAGAGGTCGGCGGCGCGGGCAGGCTTGTGGGGCTCGACAGCGGCGACAGCACGGATTACGACGAATACAAGGCAGACTCCAAAAGGCTTTTTAACGGAAAGCTTCTCGCCATGATTGCGGGCAAAAACAGCGGCGGCGCAATAAGCATAAGGGTCAGCTCGGACGGGCTTCCCGACGCCCTGCTCACGCTTGACGCATACGACGGCGGTTTCCCCGAGGGAGCCTCCGACGCATTTGAGGAAAATTGCGCCTCCCCCAAAATAAAGGACGTTCCCGTCCGCAAAATCGAGCTTTTTGCCGACGAGCGTCATTTCAGCAAAGGGCTTACCGAAACGCGCGTAAGGGCTGAAATCCTGCCCAAAAACGCGAATTACGGCATAGAGTGGGCGGCGGTCACGGAAACGGGCGTTGTGACAAACATCGCAAGCGTAAACGGCGATACGGACGGCGCTTATGTCCGCGTCTGCGGCGACGGACGCTTCCGACTGCGCTGCTTTTGCAGAAACGGCAGACCCCGGCCCGACGTTATTTCGGAGCTTGAAATGGACGTAAGCGGTCTCGGCAGCGCGGTGATCAACCCGTACTCCTCCCTTGTAATGGGAAGCCTGTACAACCTAAGCCTCGATACGCTCGATGAGGTTTCGGAGGGCGGCGTTAAAATCGGAAAGGACAAAAGGAACACCGTCGGCTTCAAAAACGTGAACTTCGGCAGAGGCGGCTCGGACAGCTTTTCCGTAAATATCATAAACTGGCACAACGACGACGAAATCAATTTCTCTCTTTGGAGCGGGCTCCCTCACGCGGACGGCTCCGAGAAGCTCGGCGACTTTACCTACCGCGCGGATTTCGTGTGGCAGACCTACATTCCCAACAGCTTCAGGCTGGAGCAAAGGCTCAAGGGCGTTAAGGATTTATGCTTTGAGTTTGAGCCGGGTGAAAAAAGAATTTATTTCGGAGGCTTCATATTTGAGGGCGGCGAGGAGGCGTACTCGGAAATAAGCGCCGCCGACAGCTCCAATATACGCGGCGACAGCTTCAAAAAAACGCCGAACGCCATCGAGCGGATAGGCAACAACGTATTTCTTGATTTTGACGGCTTTGATTTTACAAGGGGAATTAAGAGCGTCACCGTAAAAGGAAGAACCCGCAACGCCAACGATTCGGTGCATCTTCGCATTATCGGCGGCGATACGGAAATAAAGGAGATCCTCGAATTTCCGCAAAGCGCGGATTATATTGAAAAAACCTTTGAAATCCACAGCCTTGAAGGCAGGGCTGACGTGAAGTTCGATTTCCTGCCCGGCTGCGACTTTGATTTTGTAAACTTCAGGTTCAGCGCGCTGAATTAAAGCTTATTCAAGGCTTCGGAAAGCTCCCGCCCCCAATCGGGGGCGGTGTATTTTTCCTCCGACAAAAAGAAATAACAGCCGAGCGTCTGCATGCTTCCGTCCGTATTTTTCACGATTTCGAGCCGGGGCGCGGCTGAATACCACAGCAGGGAGGCTTGGAGGCTCCCCGTTTTGATATTCGGATTTTCAAAAACGGGAAACTCCTGCTTTAACAGCTCCTCCGCCGTTTTATAGGCGTTCTCCGCCGAAGCTCTGTCCCCGACATTGATTACAAATCCCGCGCTGTAATAATCCGCCTCCAAATATTTCTCAACCGCGTCCGACGACAAATCGGGCGTTCCCTGCGCGCAGGCGGTAAAGAAAAGAGGCGGAATACACATAAAAGCCGATAATATTATTTTTTCATATCATTCCGCCGTCCTCTCAAAATGCTGGTAATCCTTGACCGTGTTCCAGCTTCCGCCCCATGTGAAGCCGCGCTTTACAAAGGCTCTGTACGCATAGTCCTGCTCGTCTATTTTCATGACGAAGCTGTTGCCCCTGTCCGCGTACTGCTCCGCCGTCACGGGAAGAACGGTCCCGTCCGCGCCGACGTAGGGGTTGTAGAGCGGATTTATGTCTATGGCAAGCCCGTAGGCGTGCAGCGACCATGCCTCGCTCCCCGTCATTTTACGCGCGTTAAAGCAGCTCGTATTGTTTTTTGCCATGGAAACCTCGTCGCTGCCGCCGAACTCGTCGATCAGCCTTATGCTTTCTATGGGATACGAGGCGCGGTACAACTCGTAAAAAATCTCCGCCGTATCGGCGGCAATCGCCTTGTTGACGATAAGCTCGCCCTTGTGCGCCGTCCCGTCGGTGCCCCAGTAAAGCACCGTCATGTAGCGCAAATCCTCTCTTGCGACGGGCGAGTCCTCGCCGAAGGACACTCCCCTCATTCTGTTAAAAATAAGGTCGGGGATCTCCGTATACGCAAAATAAGTCGTTATATCGGAGTCTATTATCTCGGACGGCAGAGGATAGCTGCCCGCGAGGCTCCGTTCCTCCGTCCCGCCGTTGCCGGGTCCCGATATGATGGTTTCCGTTCTTCCGCGGTAAACCAAAATAACCACAAGCACGCCCAAAAGGAGCGCGCTCAGCACTAAAAGTATTTCAAGAAAACGGTCCTTTTTTTTCTTGTTCAATTCCAAACTCTCCCTGTCGCCGTCTATGTATCAATCCTTAATCGTTACCGAAAGCCGGTTAAACGGAATCTCTATGCCATTGGAGTCCAGCGCCTCCTTAAAGCCCTCCAGCAAAGCCCATTTCGTGCTCCAGTAATTCTCCGTGGCAGCCCATACCCTTGTGCCTATGGTAATTTGGCTGTCGTCAAGCGCGTCCACATAAACGGTTATCTCCTCGTCCTTAAGCACGTCCTCGTTGCTCTCTATAACACTGAGAAGCACGCTTTTCGCAAGCTTTATATCGGAATCGTAGCTGATCCCGACCTTTATATCCACGCGCCGCTTCTGCTCCGAGGTGTAGTTCGTGAGGCTGGCATTCGCAAGCGTGCCGTTCGGCACGACTACGGTTTTGTTGTCAAACGTAAGAATTTTTGTGTAAAACAAATCTATCCCGATTACGGTGCCCTCGTTTTCGTGGCTGTCCTCCTTTATATAATCCCCGATTTTAAAGGGCTTGAATAAAAGAATCAGCACGCCGCCCGCGAAATTTGAAAGGCTCCCCTGAAGCGCAAGCCCCACCGTCAGCCCAGCCGCGCTCAGCGCCGCGATAAACGAGGTGGTTGGTATCCCCAAAAGCCCTATGATTACGATTGCAATGATAAAATAAAGCGCAAATTTTATCAGCGACACAAGGAATTTGGCGACTATCGGCTCCATCTTCGTTTTTTTGAAGGAATTGCCTATGTGGCGCACCAGCCATTTGATGAGCTTTGAGCCTACGATCAAAACGACCAGCGCGATAAGGATATTTTTACCGACAGTCATGCACCATTTAATCGCAATGTCGAGATATTCCTTAAATTTATCGCCGTTCCAAAAGCCCGACGCCGAAATCATTCCGTTCATAATTATTTATTCGTCCTCTTTGAAGTATTTGCCGTTTTTCGTCCCGTTTTTTTGGCTGACGCCCCGTCCCTTGCCGCGTTTGCCGCCTTGGACGGATCCCGCTTCTTCGGAGTGGTGTCCGCCTCCGTATAACGCAGTATTGTCACTCCCATCGGCGGAACCGTAAGACGTATTGAATCCTCGCGTCCGTCGCACTCGTCCTTCTTGGAGGGAATAACACGCTTGTTGACCGCCCCGCTGCCGCCGTACTTTTCGTCCTCACTGTTGAAAATCTCCTTGTATTTGCCCATATGCGGAACGCCTACCTTATATTTGTCGCGGCGCACGGGCGTGAAGTTGGCGGCAACCAAAAGCATATCCGTCTCGGAGGTCTTTCTGACATAAACAACAATGCATTCGTCGGCGGAAATATTGTTGATCCACTCGAAACCGTCGGGCGTGTAGTCGAGCCTATGGAGGGCAGGCTCCGTTTTGTAAAGTCTGTTCAGATCCGCAACATAATCCATGAGCTGTCTGTTTTCCTCAAGCTGCGTAAGCTCCCAGTCAATTTGGCGCGCCTCCCACCATTCGTTCTCCATTCCGAAATCCTGTCCCATAAAGAGCAGCTTTTTGCCGGGGTGCGTGAACATAAAGCCGTAAGCCGCGCGCAGATTGGCAAGCTTTTCTTTTTTGCCCGCTCCCGGCATCTTGTTGAGCATGGAGCATTTCCCGTGAACAACCTCGTCGTGCGAAAGCGTCAGTATAAAGTCCTCGCTGTACGCGTAAATCATGCTGAAAGTCAGCTCATTGTAGCGTCCCTTTCTGAAAAGCGGGTCGCACCTCATAAAGTCAAGAAAATCGTTCATCCAGCCCATATTCCATTTGTAGTCGAAGCCGAGCGAGCCGTCCTCGACATCGCCCGTCACCTGCGGCCACGCGGTCGATTCCTCGGCTATAAGCATTGCGTTTTTGCACTGTCTGTCAAAGGTTTTGCTGAGCTTCTTAAGAAAATCCACCGCCTCAAGGTTCTCGTTGCCGCCGTACATATTCGCGACCCATTCTCCGTCGCGCTTGCCGTAGTCCAAATAAAGCATCGACGCCACCGCGTCCATTCTTATGCCGTCCGCATGGTACTCCCTCGCCCAAAAGACGGCGTTGGAAATAAGGAAATCCGCAACCTCGGGTCTTCCGAAATTATAAATAAGCGTCCCCCAGTCGGGGTGCTCGCCCTGTCTTTTGTCAAAATGCTCATAGAGGCAGGTGCCGTCAAAGCGCGCAAGACCGAACGCGTCCTTGGGAAAATGCGCGGGAACCCAGTCAAGGATCACTCCGATCCCCGCTCCATGCAGCTCGTCCATAAAATATTTGAAGTCGTCGGGCGTACCGTAGCGCGCCGTGGGCGCGTAGTAGCCCGTGACCTGATAGCCCCACGAGCCGTCGAACGGGTGCTCCATGACGGGCATAAGCTCTACATGGGTATAGCCCATCTTCAGAACATACTCTATGACTGCGGGGGCAAGCTCCCTGTAATTGAGAAATTCACCCTCTCCATCGGGAGTTTTGAACGAGCCCGCGTGAAGCTCGTAAATCGACATGGGCTTCGTTTTGTACTTGTCCCTGTCGCGTCCGTTAAGCCACTCCTTATCGTTCCATTTATAAGACTTGGGATTATAAACCACCGAAGCCGTGTTCGGTCTGAGCTCCGCCGCAAAGGCGTAGGGGTCCGCCTTAAGCACCGCGGCTCCGCCCTTTATCCTCAGCTCGTACTTGTAAACAGCGCCCTCCTCTATTCCGGGAATAAAAAGCTCGAAAACGCCCGATTCGTCGTTTTTCTCCATTTGGTGCCGTCTTCCGTCCCAGCCGTTGAAATCGCCGACCACGCTGACGCGGAGGGCATTCGGCGCCCAAACTGCAAAAAACACTCCCTTTACCCCGTTTACTTTGGTTATATGCGCTCCCAAAAGCTCGTATGCCCTGCCGTTGTTGCCCGCCGTAAACGCCCTGAGCAGCTTTTCGTCGAGCATTGAGGGATAATTGTAAATATCCTCCGTCTCAAA
>JAMPDT010000114.1 GCA_023665525.1 Butyrivibrio sp.
GGAACGCTGACGCCATGCACGCCGCGTGGGGCGGTCTTTATGACACAAATCAGGTGGTCCTTTGTCTCAGTGCGGACCACAAGACCACGAAGAACATTAGGACAAAGGGAGCTTTTACCGTCAGCTTTGCCGACGAGAAGCATACTGCCGCCTGTGATTATGTCGGAATCGTGTCGGGGAACAAGGAACCCGACAAGCTGAAAAAGGCAGGCTTTACCGTAACAAAAAGCGCGTATGTGGACGCCCCCGTTATCAATGAGCTGCCGATGGCTTTGGAATGCAGGCTCGTGAAATTTAACGAGGACGGCAATGTGATTGGTGAGATTGTCAATGTCAGTGCCGAGGAATCAATTTTGGGCGAAAACGGTACGGTTGACCCCGCAAGGCTGCGCCCCATTTCCTTTGACCCTGTGAACAACGGCTATTTCGTGCTGGGCGAGAGAGTCGGCAGCGCCTTTTCGGACGGAGCAAAAATTGAGTTGGATTGAGGAGGAATCAGAATGGAGTACGTAACATTATCAAACGGTGTGAAAATGCCGATTTTAGGCTACGGCGTTTATCAGGTGACTGCCGACGAATGCGAGAGGTGCGTTTTGGACGCGCTGGAAGTCGGCTACCGTTCCGTTGACACGGCGCAAAGCTATTTTAACGAGGAACAGGTAGGCTCCGCTATCGCGAAATCGGGCGTGAAGCGCGAGGATATTTTTCTGACGACAAAGGTATGGGTGGAGCATTACGGCTATGAGGAATGCCGAAAATCCGTAGAGGAATCACTGCGAAAGCTTCGGACCGACTATATTGACCTTATGCTGCTGCACCAGCCTTTTGCCGACTACTACGGCGCATACCGTGCATTGGAGGATATGTATGAAGAGGGAAAGCTCCGCGCCATCGGTATTTCCAATTTTTATCCCGACCGTATGGTAGACATTGCTTCCTTTGCCCGTATTCGTCCTATGGTAAATCAGGTGGAAACCCACGTTCTTAACCAGCAGACCGAGGCAAAGAAGTGGATGGACAAATACGGCGTGCAGATTGAGGCGTGGGCGCCGTTCGGCGAGGGGCGAGGCGGTCTGTTTACCAATGAAGTTCCGATCGGAATCGGTGAAAAGTACGGCAAGACCTCCGCACAGGTTATGCTCCGCTGGAACATTCAGCGCGGAGTGGTTGTGCTTCCCAAATCCACACATAAGGAGCGTATGGTTCAGAATTTGGACGTATTCGATTTTGCGCTGTCAGATGAGGATATGGCGGCGATTGCCGCCCTTGACACGGCGACAAGCTCCTTCTTTTCCCATTACGACCCGAACATGGTGGAATGGTTCGCGAATATGGTGGAGGAACGCAGGCACCGGCACGACAGCAGCAAGGAGAAAAAGAATTGGTAAGGGGATAAAAATAAGCAATCGGGACTTCTTACGGAGCCCCGATTTTTTGTGGTAAAATACGAGCTTAAGTTTCCGCGTAATATTTATTATTGCTTTTTTTTTCGGTTAGTCTTACAATAAATATTATTACCTAAAGGATTGCGCTTATTGTCTGACGTGGGCGGAGGGAGGAAAATTATGACTGAAGAGGAAAATTTTAAGCAGCGGCTCAAAATAGACGAAACTCCGCTTAATCCGCCCGTCGGCAGCACGCCCGACGAGCTGTTTGAGGAGCTTAAAAAATATATTCTCAGGTATCATCCGTCAACGGATTTATCGCAGGTGGAGAAGGCGTACAAGGTTGCCAAGGAGGCGCACAAGGACCAAAAGCGCAAGTCGGGCGAGCCGTATATAATTCACCCGCTCTGCGTCGCGATAATGCTTGCGCAGCTCGAGCTTGACAAGGAAACCATCATCGCGGGGCTTTTGCATGACGTTGTGGAGGATACGGCGGTCACGGGAGAGGAACTCGAACGCGAATTCGGCTCGGAGGTGGCGCTGCTCGTGGACGGCGTTACGAAGCTGACGCAGATAAATTACGAGCATGACAAAATAGAGATTCAGGCGGAGAACCTCCGCAAGATGTTTTTGGCGATGGCAAAGGATATAAGGGTAATCCTTATCAAGCTTGCGGACAGGCTGCACAACCAGAGGACCATGCAGTACCAGTCGCCGGAGAAAAGAATCGAGAAGTCAAGGGAAACCATGGAGATCTATTCTCCCATAGCGCAGAGGCTCGGTATCTCCAAGATCAAGGTGGAGCTTGACGATTTGGCGCTTAAATTTTTACAGCCCGAGGTATATAACGACCTTGAAAAGCAGCTTACGCTCGGCAAGGAGGCAAGGGAGAAATTCGTAAGGGACATTGTGGCTGAGGTAAAGCAGCATATCGACAACGCAGGAATAAGCTGTGAGATCGACGGTCGCGTCAAGCATTTTTTCAGCATATACAAAAAAATGGTCAATCAGGACAAAACCCTCGACCAGATTTACGACCTTTTCGCGGTGAGGATCATAGTCGATACGGTAAAGGACTGCTACGCGGCGCTGGGCGTGATACACGAAATGTATAAGCCGATTCCGGGGCGCTTCAAGGACTATATAGCGATGCCCAAGCCCAACCGCTACCAGTCGCTTCACACGACGCTTATATCCTCGACGGGTCAGCCCTTTGAGATACAGATAAGAACCTATGAAATGCACAGGACGGCGGAGTACGGTATCGCCGCGCATTGGAAATACAAGGAGAACATCGACGGCACCAAGGGCGACGACAGCGAGGAGGCAAAGCTTACATGGCTGCGGCAGATTCTCGAGTGGCAGCGGGATATGTCGGACAACAAGGAATTTCTAAGCCTCATAAAGAGCGATCTTGATTTGTTTTCGGACAGCGTGTACTGCTTTACGCCCAAGGGCGACGTAAAGACGCTGCCAAACGGCTCCACGCCGATTGATTTCGCGTACAGCATACATTCCGCGGTCGGCAACAAGATGGTCGGCGCAAAGGTCAACGGAAAGCTTGTCACGATAGATTACAAAATCAAGAACGGCGACAGGATAGATATTATAACATCTCAAAATTCCAGAGGTCCCAGCCGCGACTGGCTCTCCATAGTCAAAAGCCCGCAGGCGCGCTCCAAGATCAACGCGTGGTTCAAGGCGGAGCTTAAGGAGGATAATATAGTCAAGGGCAGGGAGCTTATAAACTCGTACTGCAAAAGCAAGAGCATAGCCATAAGCGATTTGCTCAAGCCCGAATTTATGGACAAGGCTATGACCAAATACGGCTTTAGGGACTGGGATTCCCTTGTAGCCGCGGTCGGGCACGGAGGTCTTAAGGAGGGGCAGGTCGTAAACAAGCTTCTTGAGGAATACGACAAAAAGCACCGCGAGGAGATTACTGACGAGGATATTTTGCAGCAGAATGCCGACGAGGCTAAGACCAGGCAGAAGAAGCAGGATATAAAGGGCGGTATCGTCGTAAAGGGAATCGGGGATCTGTCGGTGCGCTTTTCAAAATGCTGCAGTCCGCTTCCGGGCGACGAGATAGTGGGCTTTGTAACGAGAGGCAGAGGAATCTCGATACACAGGACGGACTGTGTGAACGTAATAAATATGTCAGAGCTTGACAAATCAAGGCTCATGGACGCGGAGTGGCAGAGGCTTGACAATTCCGATTCCGACGAAAAATATATCGCGGACATAAGAATTTACGCCAATAACAGAACGGGGCTCCTTGTCGATGTGACCAAGATTTTCACCGAGAAAAAAATAGACATAAAGTCCATAAACAGCAGGACGAGCAAGCAGGGAACGGCTACCATCGAGGTGGGCTTTGAAATAAGCGGAGTCGAGCAGCTTAACGAGCTTATGGCGAAGCTTCGGGCAGCCGAGGGAATTATTGATATAGAAAGAACGACGGGCTGATTGTATGATGAGAGTGGAACACAGTATTATCGGTATGTGCGCAACCAACACGTATTATGCGTATAACGAGGAGAGCCGCAGAGGCTTTATAGTGGACCCCGCGGACGACGCGCAGAGGATTTTCGGCAGGGTTGAGGCACTGGGCTTTACGCCCGAGGCGATACTTCTGACGCACGGTCATTTCGACCATATTCTTGCCGTGGAGGAGGTCAGGGAGCGCTACGGGATCAAGGCGTATATAGGACGCGGCGAGGAGCAGGTGCTTCACAGCCCCGAGCTTAATCTTACGGCGGCGTTTACGGGACGCCCCTTTACGCTCGACGCCGACGTGTACCTTGAGGACGATCGGGAATTTGAGATAGCGGGATATAAGGCGCGCGCGATAGAGATAGCGGGACATACCGCCGGCGGAATGTGCTATTATTTTAAAGACGAGAATATACTGTTTTCGGGCGATACGCTTTTTAACGAGTCGATAGGAAGAAGCGATTTCCCGGGAGGGAGCGCATCGGCTCTCTGCCGCGGAATAAAGGAAAAGCTTTATATTCTGCCCGAGGAAACGAGGGTCCTGCCGGGGCATATGGACGAAACCACGATAGGCTATGAAAAGCGTTACAATCCTTTTTGCAGGTAACGCGGGAGAAGCGAAATGATATATATGAGTATTAACACCCATGACTACGAAAACGACGTCAGGGTTATGATACAGGCGTTTTATCCCAAGGAGAAAATAATAACCGACCGCGAAAAAGCGGACGAATGCAGGCTGCGCACCGAGGTCATCGTGAACGGTCCGAGGATTAGGGCGCATATCGAGGGGGACGCGGGCGGAGGCGAGATAGACTGCGACGCGGGAACGACGGAGCGCAAGGCGGTCCGCGACAGGCTTAAAAGAGAGCTTTACGCCGTGTACTGCGGGCTTACGGGCATTAGGCTTCCGTGGGGAACGCTTACGGGGATCCGCCCCACCAAAATTCCGTACTCGATGCTCGAAAACGGCGTCGGACGCGATGAAATTATTGAGAGGCTTGAGAGCGAGTACCTTATGAGCAAAGCCAAGGCGGAGCTTTCCTGCTCGGTGGCGCAAAAGGAATACTCGCTTTTGTCGGGGCTTGACCTTCGTGACGGCTGCAATCTTTATATCGGGATCCCGTTTTGTCCGACCACCTGTCTGTACTGCTCCTTTACCTCGTATCCGCTTTCGATGTGGCAGGGCAGAGTGGACGAATATATAGGGGCGCTTGAAAAGGAGCTTCGCGCCTTGGGGGACATTCTTAAGGGCAAAAAAATAAATACGGTATACATAGGCGGAGGCACTCCGACAACGCTTCTGCCCTATCAGCTTGACAGACTGCTGCTCTGCATACAAGATAATTTTGATTTGGGCAGTCTTTGCGAATTTACCGTGGAGGCGGGACGCCCCGACAGCATTGATAAGGAGAAGCTTAAGGCTCTGCGCGCTCACGGCGTCGGACGCATATCCGTAAATCCGCAGACCATGAACCAAAGGACGCTTGATTTGATCGGCAGAAGGCATACCGCAAAGCAGACCGTCAGGGCGTTTGAAGCGGCGAGGGAATGCGGCTTTGACAATATAAATATGGATCTGATAGCGGGACTGCCCGACGAGGGTATTGACGAGGTAAGCCGTACGCTTGAGGAAACGGCGCGGCTTAAGCCCGACAGCCTGACGGTTCATTCGCTCGCGATAAAGCGCGCGGCGGGGCTTAATATTTTTAGGGAAGCGTACGCGAAGCACCGTATCGAAAATACCGACGAGATAATGGAGCTGACGCGCGGGGCGGCAGCCCGGATGGGGCTTGAGCCGTATTATTTGTACAGGCAGAAAAATATGGCGGGGAATTTTGAAAACGTAGGCTACGCAAAGCCGGGCAGGGAGGGACTGTACAATATCCTCATAATGGAGGAAAAGCAGTCCGTATGGGCGGCGGGCGCGGGCGCGCAGTCCAAAATAGTCCGCAGAAAGCCCAAGAGAGTCGATAGGATAGAGAACGTCAAGGACGCGGCGGACTATATATGCAGGGTCGAGGAAATGATTGACAGAAAGAGAAGATATATTGATGCAGAAGGCAATGAATGAGCGGATTGAGAAAACTCTGCTGACGGATTTGAAGGATAATCTGATTCACGGCATATGCGTCAGCAATTTGACGTATATGACAGCGCGTGAAATGGGGCTTGACGGCACGGTATGCTACGAGCTGGCGCTCGCGGGGCTGCTGCACGATATAGGCAAGCTCAGGCTTTCGGGCTATCTTTACGGCAGGGCGCAGGACAGCTTCGCCATGGAAAATATGAAGTACATGAGAATGCATTCCAAAATCAGCTACGACATACTGCAAAACTACGATTTTTCGCCCTTTGTTTTGCAGGCGGTGCTTTACCACCACGAGAATTACGACGGCTCGGGCTATCCCGAGAACCTTAAGGGAGAGGACATTCCGTTCGGCGCCAGGGTAATGAGGGTCGCCGACACGTTTACGGCGCTGGTTTCGGACCGTCCGTACCGCAAGGCGTTTGACATTGACACGGCTATGAGTATAATGATTGAGGAGATACACAATTACGATATGGAGGTGTTCATAGCCTTCCAAAAGGTAATTCACAGGCAGGAGGCTCTCGACGTAATCGCGCAGGGCAGGCTCCTGATAGATTACGACATTGCACATTTTATAGGAAACGAGGATATTGTATGGCACTGATTAAAAAACCCATGACGGGAATGAAGGATATTTTACCCAAGGAAATGGAGATAAGGGATTATCTTATTTCCCTTATAAAAGAAACCTACGGCTCTTTCGGCTTCACGGCAATCGAAACCCCCGCCGTCGAAAATATCGCCAACCTTACCGGCAGGCAGGGCGGCGAGAACGAAAAGCTTATTTTTAAGATCCTCAAAAGGGGCGCGAGGCTCAATCTCGAGGAGGCGTCAAGCGAGGAGGATATTACGGACGGCGGCTTAAGATATGATTTGACCGTGCCGCTGGTGCGCTTTTATTCCAACAATTCGGCAAGCCTGCCCTCGCCCTTTAAGGCGCTTCAGATAGGTCCCGTATGGCGCGCGGACAGACCGCAGAAGGGACGCTTCAGACAGTTTTACCAGTGTGATATAGACATACTCGGAGAGGCGGGAAATCTTGCCGAAATCGAGCTTATACTTGCGACTGCCTCGACTATGGGCAAAATAGGCTTTAAGGGCTTTAGGATAAAAATAAACGAGCGCCGCATACTTAAGGCAATGGCGGCGTACAGCGGCTTTGCCGAGGAGGAGTACGACACGGTATTCATTATCCTCGACAAGATGGACAAAATCGGGCTTGACGGAGTGAGGGAGGAGCTTCTTAAGGAGGGCTATTCCGAGGAAAGCGTAGCACGCTACGTTAAGCTTTTTGAGGGCATAAAAAACGCGCCCGACGGACTTTCATATGCGTGCGGCGCAATAAAGGACTGCCTGGAGCCGGGTACGGAGGAAAATCTCCGCGAAATCATTGACAGCGTGAACGCGGCGAAGGGATACGATTTCGAGGTGGAGTTCGAGCCGTCGCTTGTGCGGGGAATGTCCTATTATACGGGAACCGTATTTGAAATCGAGGTGCCGGAGTTCGGCGCGGCGGTCGGCGGAGGCGGACGCTACGACAAAATGGTCGGTCGCTTTACGGGACAGGATACTCCCGCCTGCGGCTTTTCAATCGGCTTTGAAAGAATAGTGACGATTCTTCTCGACAACGGCTTTGAGGTTCCGAGGAGGGCGGACAAAACGGCGTTCCTTATCGAAAAGGGGATCGGCTCGGACAGGCTCTGTGAAATCCTCGGGGAGGCGCAGAGGCTTCGCGGCGAGGGCAGGAGCGTGCTCACCGTGAGAATGAACAAAAACAAGAAATTCCAAAAGGAACAGCTTGAGAACGAGGGCTATGCCGACATAAGGGAATTTTATTTAAATCCAATCAACAAATAGACTAACTATTAAAAGTCAAGACCTAAAATGAAATTATTTTGAATGAATTGCAGAAATGCATTTCAGATAAAAGAAAACTAAAAAACAGTTCTTAGAACCTTGAAAACTGCATGACAAACAGAGTGCCATTTTCGGCACTCAAAAAGGAGATATTACAGAAAATAGTTAAGCTGCCCTGCGGTATGCCTGCCCGGATTTTTCAAGCCGGTAAATTACCC
>JAMPDT010000115.1 GCA_023665525.1 Butyrivibrio sp.
ATAACCGCCGACTTTGAGGAAGCCGACGAGCTTAACGACACCGTAAGAGGCGCGGGCGGCTTCGGGAGCACGGGCTATTAAGCCTGCCGTCAGGTAAAATCGTACGGCTTCATGGTTTCGTCCGCGCGATACTCGTGCTTTTCGTAATATCCGATAAGCCCGCCGTCACCGCCGCGCAGCGCTACCATATAGACGTCCTTTTTTTCTTTCTCATTGCGAAAGGTATAGACGATATTGTGCGAAATATCCTCGGCGAACCACTCAAGCACGCGCTTGATTTTATCCTTTGAATCTTCTCCGTGACAGTCAAGCAGGCTTTTGCCGATAAGACTGCCGCGTTTTTTGTAGCGCATAACGGCTGCGGGATTCATATAAATTATCTCGTGGCTCAGATTGCAGATAACAACTGCCGCACGGTCTTGGTCAATTACGCTTTTAAAATACTGTGAAAGCTCCATATTATTTCTCCTCATAGCTCTTGGGGAACGAATGCTTAATCACTATCTCCTTGAGCGCTCCGTTTGCGTACTCAAAGCGCACCGTATAGTCCCCGTTATTTAAATAATGGAACTGATAATCGCCCTCCTCGTCGTCAAGCTCCAAATCGGGATACGCCGCTTTCAGATCGTCGCTCGTCATTCCGATGGGATTTACACCGTCTATCGAGATATTAAGCTCCTTGCTGTCCTCCTTTTCCAAGGAGTAAAAGCAAAGCTCCTCAATCATGCATTTGGAGACCCGCTTGTCGTCGGAGTCGTAATTTACCAAGGTCAGCCTCGCGTAAGAAACGCCGTCCTTTTTAAGGTAAATTGAGGAGGTCCACGACCTTTCGGGCAGCGTGACTATCAATTTTTGGGACGCGTCCGTTTCAAAGCCCTTTTCCTCCAGCTCCTCGGGCGTGCTCTGCCCCACGACCACAGCCGTTCCGTCCAAAAGCACCTCGGGAGGAGTTCCCGGGTCCTTCTTTCCGCAGCCGCCAAGCAATGCGGCGGCAAGCAGCGCGCATACAAGCAGTAATTTTGACAAATGTTTCATGGTTTACTGTACCTCCGTTTTATTTTTCAAAATTATACCGCATATTTCGGTATTTGGCAAAAACTTTGCACCTTGCTATCCCGCGTTCCCGCGCCTTCTTTTTTTCCTAATATGCCATATAAGCGCAAAGCAGATCACGTCCGCCAAAAAGGTGATCGCCCATGTCACAGGGTACGACATATAAATGATCCGCGTCGTATGGAATCCCGGAATCCGATAAACCGTCGCGAGCCATACAAGGCGCAGTCCGCACGCGCCGATTAACGAAATGCTCATCGGAAGAATGGCATAGCCCATTCCGCGTATCGAGCCGACCATAACGTCCATAAGCCCGCAGAGCATATAGGGTCCGCAAATCATAAGCAGGCGCACCATTCCCGCCTCAACCGCCGCGGGATTGTCCGTATAAATCCCCAAAAGCGGCTTTCCGAAAAGCACCGCGAGCCAGCCCAGCGCCAGTCCCGTCACGGAAACGCAGGCAAGCCCCGTAAAAAGAACCCTTTTAATCCTGTCGTATTTGCCCGCTCCCATATTTTGCCCCGTAAAGGAAAGCGTGGCGTGGTGAAACGCGTTCATTCCCATATAGACGAAGCCCTCGATATTGGCGGCGGCGGAATTCCCCGCAACCACCACCTCCCCGAAGGTATTGATCGAGGACTGGATAAACACGTTTGACAGCGAAAAAATCGAGCCTTGGAAGCCTGCGGGAAGCCCGACCCTGATAATGCTCAGAACCTTGTCCTTTTTAAGGCGCATACGCTTAGGCTCAAAATGAATCGCTCCCTTGTCGCGCATCATGCAAATCACGACAAGCGCCGCCGAAACCGTCTGCGATATTACCGTGGCGATCGCAACTCCCGCAACGTCCATTTTAAAGCAGATTACGAGCAGAAGGTTCAGCGCGACGTTGATAACGCCCGCCGCAAGGAGGAAATAAAGGGGTCTTTGCGTATCTCCGACCGCCCTCATTACGGCGCTTCCGAAATTGTAAACCATCATCGACGGCATTCCGATAAAATATATTCTTAAATACACCGTCGCGAGGTCCAAAATCGCGGCAGGCGTTCTCATAAGGATAAGAAGCTGTCTTGCGAATATTTCGCCTACGACTGTAAGTATAATTCCGCTCACAAGGCTTAAAAGCATCGCACTGTGGAGCGTTTCGTCCATGCTGCTCTTATGTCCCGCCCCGTAAAATTTTGCCATCAGCACGTTTGCCCCGATAGAAAGCCCGATAAACACATTGGTCAAAAGATTGATCAGCGCCGTATTTGAGCCGACCGCCGCCAAGGAATTGTCGCCGCAGTTGTTGCCGACAACTATAATATCGGCGGCGTTAAAAAGGAGCTGAAGCATACTTGACAGCATAAGCGGAAGTGCGAACAGCAGCATTTTTTTGAGAATCGGACCGCTGCACATATCTATTTCGTATCTTTTGCGCATTTTCATATCACCTCTTAAAATTTACGGCGCGGCATCAGGCGCGAAGCTTGCTTCCCTTGCCGTCGCGCTTGGCGGTTTTAAGCTTCTTAAGCGATACGCTTCTGCCCTTGTAATCCACAGTAATATCCGCGCCGTCGGGAATCAGGTAAACGTCGTCGAGCCTGTCGCCTGCGGCAAGCTTCATGCCCCTTACTCCGAGCGCGCCCTTCTTTTTCTCGGGAACCTCCTCCAGCGGGAATTTGAGGAAGTACCCGTAGGCGCTTTGAAGCACTACCTGACGGCTGCTGACAAGCCTTGCCTCCTCACCCTCGCCCAAAAGCTCCGCGTCGGTTGACAGAATCGAAAGCACCGCGTCTCCCTCCGCAAGCTTTGTCGAGGAAATCGTCCGCTTGGCGGCGTCGAACTCCGAGCCGTCCACAAGCTTCATCATGGCGTTTTTCGTAACAAAAAGGAATCGCCGCCCCTTAAGCTGTCCAGAAGGGCATAAATAAACGATTTCCTCTCCCGCGCTGCTGTAATTCCCGAGATTGTCAATCGGCGTTCCCTTGTCCTTGACGCGGGTAAAGGGTATGTCGCGCACCTTTATTTGGTGAAGATTTCCGTTGCCCGTAAAAATACAGATTTTCTCGGTATTCATACAGGCAAACACATATTTGTTCTCGGCAAAAACGGTTTCCCTGCCGCGCTCGAAGGCGGCTACGTCAACCGTTTTCGCGTAGCCGAAGCGGTCCATTATAAAGACGACCTCCTGCTCCGCTATCTGCGGCTCCTCGTAGACCGCCGCCTCCGCGTCCTCAATAACCGTAAGCCTCGGAACGCCGTATTCCTTCTTGATTCTCTCAAGGTCCTTTTTAATCGCCTTTTTCATGGCTTTTTTGCTGCCGAGTATATCCTCGTACTCGGCAATCCTTGCCAAGGTTTCCTCATATTCCTTTTCAAGCGCCTCTATTTCAAGCCCGATTAATTTGTACAGGCGAAGCTCAAGGATAGCCGAAGCCTGCCGCTCCGTAAAATGGAGCTTTGCGGCGGCTTTTTCCGACTGCGCCGACTTGAATTTAATCCCGTCGGTTTCTCCCGAAATCAGGCACGCCTTAGCCTGCTTAAGATTCGTGCTTCCGCGCAGTATTTCTATGATGAGGTCGATTATGTTGCAGGCTCTGATAAGCCCCTCCTTAACCTCCTTATTGTCGTATTCCTTCTTAAGAAGCGTATTGTATTTGCGCGTGTTTATCTCATACTGGAACTCGACGTTATGCCTTATTATCTCCCTTAAGCCCAAAACCTCGGGTCTGCCGTCGGCAATTGTAAGCATATTCACGCCGAAGGTATCTTCAAGCTTTGTCTTTTTGTACAAAAGACTTTCCAGCTTCTTAACGTCGGCGTTTTTCTTAAGCTCCAAAACAATCCGTATGCCCTCCTTGGAGGATTCGTTGGAAATATCCGTAATGTCCTGCGTTTTCTTTGTTTCGATAAGCTCCACGACGTCCGATATGAACTTGCTGATGCCGGCGCCGATCATCGTGTAGGGAATCGCCGTGACCACAAGCTTGTCCCTGTCGGACTTTTTTTTGCCCGCCTCAAATTCCAGATTGCCGCGCAGCTTTATTTTGCCCGCTCCCGTTTCGTATACGGCGAGAAGCTCGCTTTTGTTGACTACCCTGCCGCCCGTCGGGAAATCGGGACCCGGCATATATTCCATAAGCCTTTCGGTCGTTATGTCCTCGTCGTCCATATACGCCTCCACCGCGTTCACGACCTCCGTCAGATTGTGCGTGGGTATGCTCGTCGTCATTCCGACGGCAATTCCCTCGGCGCCGTTTACGAGTATATTCGGAATGCGCACCGGCAGAACGGACGGCTCCTTTTCCGTTTCGTCAAAATTGGGGACGAAATCCACCACGTCTTTGTCCAAGTCCTTAAGATACACGTCCTGCGTAAACTTCTTAAGACGCGCCTCGGTATAACGCATAGCGGCGGCGCCGTCGCCCTCTATCGAGCCGAAATTGCCGTGTCCGTCCACCAAAGCCATGCCCTTTTTAAAATCCTGCTCCATGACAACAAGAGTTTCGTATATGGAGCTGTCTCCGTGGGGGTGGTATTTACCCATAGCGTCGCCGACGATACGCGCCGACTTGCGGTGCGGCTTGTCGTAATTAAGACCGAGCTGGTCCATGGCGTAAAGCACGCGCCTCTGCACTGGCTTAAGACCGTCGCGCACGTCAGGCACGGCTCTCGCGGTTATGACGCTCATCGAATAGTCGATGTAAGATTTCTGCATTACGTCCGAATACTCTGTTTTTAATATCGTTTCTGCCATATCTTCTCCTAACTTTCCTTAAACGTCAAGCTCCGCGTCGTGCGCGTGCTCGTATATGAAATCGCGTCTGGGCGGAACCTCGGTTCCCATAAGCATCGTCGTCACGTCCGATGCCATTTTCGCATCCTCGATTTCAACCTGCTTTAAAATTCTCGTTTCGGGATTCAGCGTCGTTTCCCAAAGCTGGTCCGCGTCCATCTCCCCAAGTCCCTTATATCTTTGCAGGGTGAACGAGCTGCCCTCATGCTCTTTCCTGTAACGCTCCAAAGCCTTGTCGTCGTACAGGTAGCGCCCCTCGCCCTTTTTGGGCACGACCTTGTAAAGCGGCGGCGTTGCAAGATAAACGTGTCCCTCCTGGATAAGCTCCGGCATAAAGCGGTAGAAAAAGGTGAGCAGAAGCGTGTCTATATGCGCCCCGTCCACGTCCGCGTCGGTCATAAAAATTATCTTGTTGTAGCGCAACCTTGATATATCGAAATCGTTGCCGTAGCCCTCGGAAAAGCCGCAGCCGAACGCCGTTATCATGGTCTTTATCTCGGCGTTTGCGAGCACCTTGTCCATAGTCGCCTTCTCGACGTTGAGAATCTTCCCGCGGATCGGCAGTATCGCCTGCGTGCGCCTGTTCCTCGCGCTCTTTGCGGAGCCTCCCGCCGAATCTCCCTCGACTATGAAAATCTCGCATTCCTCGGGATTGCGGCTTTCACAGTTGGCAAGCTTGCCGTTGGTGTCGCAGGAAAATTTCTGCTTGACAAGAAGATTCGTTCTCGCCTTCTCCTCCTGCCTGCGGATCTTGGCTGCCTTCTCCGCGCAGGCGATTACGTTCTTGAGGGTTTCGAGGTTCCTGTCAAAATATCTTACAAGCTCGTCCCCCGCTATATCAGCCACGATCCTGCCCGCGTCCTGATTGTCAAGCTTTGTCTTGGTCTGTCCCTCAAAGCGCGGTTCGGGGTGCTTGATTGCGATGATTCCCGTCATTCCGTTCCTCACGTCGCCCCCCGTAAAATTCGCGTCCTTCTCCTTAAGGATTCCGAGCTCCCTCGCGTACTGGTTGATAACCATCGTAAATTTCGTCTTAAAGCCCGTTATATGCGTTCCGCCCTCCTGCGTGTAAATATTGTTGCAGAAGCCCAGCAGGGATTCCTGGAACTCGTCCGCGAACTGAAAGGCGCATTCGACCTCAATGCCCTCCTTGGTGTCCTTAAAATATACAGGCTCGTGCACAGTCTCCCTGCCCGCGTTGAGCGCCTTGACGTACGCGGTGATTCCCTCCTCCTCGTGGAAGGTTTCCGAATCCTCAAAGCCCTTTCTTTTGTCCTCAAAAACAATGGTAAGCCCCGGATTGAGGTACGCAGTCTCATGGAGCCTGTTTTTTACGCTCTCCGCCTTAAATTCCGTTTTTTCAAAAATTGTCGCGTCGGGCAGAAAAGTCACGGTCGTTCCCGTGTCGTTTTTGCGGCAGGTCCCGCACTCCCTCAACGGATAGCAGACCTTGCCCCTTTCGTAGCGCTGCTCGTAGACAACGCCCCCCGATTTAATCCGCACCTCCAGCCAATCGGAAAGCGCGTTCACCACCGACGCGCCCACGCCGTGCAGACCGCCTGATATTTTGTAGCCTCCGTCCCCGAACTTGCCTCCCGCGTGAAGCATGGTAAAAACCACCTCCACCGCGGGGATCCCCGCCTTGGGATGCATTCCGATGGGAATGCCTCTTCCGTTGTCGGTAACGGTCGCCGAGCCGTCGTTATTAAGCGTCACGCTTATCGTATCGCAGTGGCCCGCCAAATGCTCGTCCACCGAATTATCGGCAATCTCGTAAATCAGATGATTAAGCCCCTTTGCAGATACGCTCCCGATATACATTCCGGGGCGTCTTCTGACCGCCTCAAGCCCCTCGAGAATGGATATGCTTGACGCGTCGTATTTTTGCTCCCTATTTCCCGCCATTCCTATATCTCCCTTTCGATATTGCTGTGACATAATCCCTCCGTTTTTACGTCAAAACGGACTTATCACTATATTATAGCACTAGATATAGTGATAAGTCCATTAATTTTTTCCAAATATTGGGGTTCGTGCCGCGGCGCGCGCTCACTCCTCGTCTGCCGCCGTTTGCAGCTCAAACCAAAAAACGCAGCCCTTGCCCTCGGTCGAATCGACGCCGTAGCGCGCGTTGTGAAGCTTCAGGATATTCTGTACTATCGACAGCCCTATGCCCGAGCCTTGGATCGCGCGCCTGTGGTTCTTGTCAACCTTGTAATACCTGTCCCATATGTTCGCAAGCTCGTCGTCCGCGATTCCGATTCCGTGGTCCTCCACCTCAAGGCGGACAATCATACCGAATACCTTTTGACGGACGATTACGGTTTTGTCCTCGCCCGCATAGTTTATCGCGTTGTTTATAAGGTTGTAAATAACCTGATGTATCTTAAACTCATCCGCGCAAACCTTTACGTCGTCCTCATACTCGAAATTGATCGTATAGCCGCTCTGCTCCGTCAGCTTTGAAAAACGCTTCATAACCGCCAGTATGCTCGCGGTAAAATCGAATTTCTCCGCCTTTAGCTCCGTCACGCCCGCCTGAAGCTTGGACAAATCGAGCATATCGTTTACAAGCGTCGTGAGCCTGCGGCTCTCGTCTATGATTACCTGCGCGTTTTCGGGAGTATTCTCGCCGGGCAGGTCGCGCATAACCTCCGAATACGCCGTAATCATCGTAAGCGGCGTCCGCAGATCGTGGGACACGTTGGCGATCAAATCCCTTTGCAGCCGTCCCGTGCGCCCCAGCTCGCGGGCGGCGTAATTAAGCGTTTCGGAAAGCTCGCAAACCTCCCTGTACCCGCCGCCCTCAAAGCTTACGTCAAAATTTCCCTCCGCAAGCTTTTTCGCCGACTCGTTGACATTCGCAATCGGCTTTGAAATATAGCGCGATATTACAAGCGCGACTGCCAGCGTTATTATCGCGAAAATTACGGAAATATATACGAACTGGACGCGCAGCGTATGAACCGTGGCGTCCACCGGCGTAATCAGCGAATTGGCGAAAAGCACATATTCGTTTCCGTCCGCGTCCGTAATTATTTTGGTGTAGACCATACTTTTCGCGTCCTGCTCACGCATACCGTGCATTCCGAATATATCGGGCTTACCGGCG
>JAMPDT010000116.1 GCA_023665525.1 Butyrivibrio sp.
CAATGCCCTCGGCGTTTTTCGCGGTAGCGCCCGCCGACCTCGTACATAACCGTGCCGCCCGCCGACTTCGCCCTATCGTACATTATTTTAAACTGCTCGTCGGAAAAAATATAAATATGGCTGTTCTCCATAATATTGGCGTTATATATGCTCCTTCCGCAGCCGTCGGTAAGATTGACGCTTATATCGTACTCGGACGCAATCGTTCTTATGCGCATTTCAAGCCCGTCGGAGCCGAAATTCTCCAAAAGCTCGGACGCCGCTCTGCGCAGCTCGTATTTTTTTATCGTTTTGTAAAAATTATTCAGATACGCTATCTGGAAAAACCATATCAGCGCGAGCAAAAAAACGGTAAATCCGAACATCACAAGAAAAAGCCGCCATTTTACGCTCATTTTTTTACGCTTCAAAACGGTAGCCCACCCCTCTCAGCGTCACAAGGAATTTGCGGTACTCTCCAAGACTGCTGCGAAGAAGCTTTATATGGGTGTCCAACGTCCTGTCGTCGCCGTAATAATCGTAGCCCCATACCTCGGTAATCAGCTTCTCCCTTGTGAGGGCGATTCCCCTGTTTTTCACCATATAAAACAAAAGATCGTATTCCTTCGGCGTCATATTCACCTGAACGCCGTCGGCAATTACCATTCTCGCCGTAAAATCCACGACAAGCCCCTCCGCCTTATATACCTCGCGGCTGTTCTCCTGCTCCTCCGTCTGCGCCGCGCCTCTGGCAAGAACCGCCTTGACGCGCATCATAAGCTCCCTAGGCGAAAAGGGCTTTACCACATAATCGTCTATACCCAGCTCAAAGCCGTGTATCTTGTCGTACTCCTCTCCGCGCGCCGAAAGCATAATTATGGGGATATTCTTGATTTTGCGGATTTCGCGGCACGCCGTGAAGCCGTCAAGCTCCGGCATCATAACGTCGATAATAATCAAATCGTAATCGCCGTCCCTTATCTTTGCCAAAGCCTGCATTCCGTCCTCCGCCTCGTCTATCGCATAGCCCTCGAACTCGGCGTACTTGCGGATTATCACCCTTATTTTTTCCTCGTCGTCAACCACCAAAAGTCTGCTCATATACAAATTCCTTTCCGCGCAAAGCCTCCGATACAAAATAAAAGCCGCCGCATCGCGCCTAACGATATGTTAAGACGCGAATGTGACGGCAAGGTGTTGTTTTAGTTAATATTGAGTATATTTTTTACGGTTTCGCGCATTTTATCCGCGCCGCACACGCGCTCGTGCAGTATGGGGGCGGTCCTTATGTCCTCGATCGCCTGCGGGATCCTTACGCCCGAAAGCCTGCCAAGCTCGTCCACCAGCTCGAAATCTCCCATACCGCCGTACCTTTCGCCGTCGATGGCGTTCATCACGCTCCTTGTGAACTTGAACGGGCTTGCCGTGGAGGCTATGAGCGTCTTGGCAGTATCGCCCGTGGCAGACTTGTATTTTTTGTACACGGCGGCGGCGACCGCAGTATGCGTGTCAATCACATAGCCCGTGTCCTCGTAGATTGCGCGAATCGCCTCTGCGGTTTCGCTCTCGTCGGCATAATTGCCGTAGAAATCCTTCAGGTTCTCCCTCATCGCGGGAGTTACCGAATACGCTCCCTCGGTCTTAAGGCTTTCCATAAGCGCGCCCGTGGCAGCGGCGTCGTTCCCCGCAATCCTGTATATGAGCCTTTCAAGGTTGCTCGAAATAAGTATGTCCATCGAGGGCGAGGAGGTAAGCTTAAACTCCCTGTTCCTGTCATAGGTTCCCGTGGAAAAGAAATCGTAAAGAACCTTGTTCTCATTGGAGGCGCATATAAGCCTTCCGATCGGGAGCCCCATATTTTTGGCATAAAACGCTGCCAAAATATTCCCGAAATTGCCCGTTGGCACGACGACGTTCACGGGCTCGCCGTCCGAAAGCTCTCCGTTTGCCAAAAGCCTTGTGTACGCGTAAACATAATACACGATCTGCGGAACAAGCCTTCCTATATTGATCGAGTTGGCGGAGGAAAACTGATAGCCCGCCGCGTCCAGCTCCTTTGCAAGCTCCTTGTCGCCGAACATATTTTTAACGCCCGTCTGCGCGTCGTCAAAATTGCCGTCGATTCCGACCACGCAGGTATTGCCGCCGCGCTGCGTGAGCATCTGCTTTTCCTGTATTGGGCTTACGCCGTTTTTCGGGTAAAAAACGATGATCCGCGTCCCCGCAACGTCCGCAAAGCCCGCCATAGCCGCCTTTCCCGTATCGCCCGACGTCGCCGTGAGTATTACGATTTCGTTCTTTATGCCGTTCTTGCGCGCGCTTGTCGTGAGCAGATGCGGAAGTATCGAAAGAGCCATATCCTTGAACGCAATCGTCGCGCCGTGGAAAAGCTCCATAAAATACGCCCCGTCCGCCTTCACAAGCGGCACGATCTCCTCGGTATCGAATTTGGAATCATATGCCCTGTCTATGCAGCCCTTAAGCTCCTCCTCGGTAAAATCCGTGAGAAACAGCTTCATAACATGATAAGCCGCCTGCCTGTAATCCATCGCGGCAAGCTCTTTCAAGCTTATATCCAAAGCGGGAACCGTCTCGGGCACATAAAGCCCCCCGTCGTCCGCCAAGCCCTTAAGAATCGCCTGCGAAGCCGTAGCCCTCACGTCCTCGCTTCTCGTACTCGTATACATCAAATCCATTTTTTCACCTTCGCCGATTAAAATTTTGCAAAACGCCTTATGCTATATACTAACACAAACGGCGGTGCAATTACAAGTACCCGTATAAAAAATACGGCGTACCGTCCGTTGCGTTTTCTGCCGCCGCGCGCTATAATTTCCTTATCGCATACGCGCACCAATCATTATCGGGAGGCATAATATGGAAATAATAACCTATCGCGGGGAATACAGGGAACAGCTTATCGGACTTATTCTGCATATTCAAAACGACGAGGCTAAAATAAACCTTTCCTTAGAGGAGCAGCCCGATTTGCTCGATATACCGAATTTTTACGAAAGGGACGGCGGAAAATTCTGGCTTGCGCTGGAAAATAACGAGGTCGTCGGCACGCTTGCGCTGATGAACAAGGGGAACGGCAACGGAGTTCTCAAAAAGGGCTTTGTAAAAAAGGAGTACCGAAAGCGCGGGATTTTAACAAGGCTCTACGGCGTCCTGCTTGCCTACGCCAAAAATAACGGTATGAAGCGGCTTATGTTTGACACGCCGTCAATAGCCGCGGACTGCCACCGTTTTTTTGAAAAAGAGGGCTATGTCCGCATAAGCAAGGCGGAGCAGCCCTTTGAATACGACTATCCCGACAGGGATTCCTATCTTTATCTGCTGACGCTTTAAACAGCGGTTCCCTTTTTGGGAATAAAAAAAGAGGACATATCCGCTTTTTCCAGTTTAAGCAGCCGCACTTTTTTGTCTATGCCGCCCGCATAGCCCGTCAGGTTCCCGTCTGCGCCGACAACGCGGTGGCAGGGGATAATAATTGAAACGGAATTATGCCCCACCGCGCCTCCGACAGCCTGCGCGGACATTTTGGCAAGTCCCCTTTGCTCTGCAAGCCTCCTTGCGATTTCTCCGTAGGTCATCGTACCGCCGAACGGAATCGTCAGCATAATTTCCCACACCGCTTTTCTGAACGGCGTTGTTTCCATTTTAAGCGGCGGCGTAAAATCGGGCGCCTTTCCCTCAAAATAAATATCGAGCCAGCGCTCCGTCTGCCCGAATATCGGCAGCGCTTTTTCTTCGCACTCCTCTCTGAGAGTATCTCCGAAATATTTTTGCCCGTCGAACCATAAGCCCGTCAGCTCCGTGCCGTTGCTCGAAAGCGTAATGCCGCCCAAGGGCGAACGGTAACGATATGTATAGGTCATACCCTGCCTCCGAATGATTATTGTCCCGCCGTTTGTCCATGCGTTCTGCGGGCTCCTTAATACCGCCATTATCTCACAGAATATCCCCTCCGTCAAATCCGCTCCGATATACCGCCCCATTTATTTACACATCACAAAAGCCGCCTGCAAAATTGCAGACGGCCCGCCGGATACATATTTTCAATTAGCTTTTAAAGTCTAAAAAACGCGTGCCCGCCGTATTCAAACAGCTTTATCAGGTTTTCGGCGTGCCAGCTTCCCGGTCCCGCCGCGTAAAGGCTGGCAAAAAACGTCGCGCCCTGCGAATAATCCTCTCCGGCAAGCGCCCGCTCAACCGCCTCGACGGTCGTTTGGGATACCGTTACCGAGTAAAACCTTCCGTCCATGACGGGCTGGAACTGATGTCCGTTGCCCTGAAAAATAACCTCTGTCAAGGTATTGGGAAAAGCGGCGCTTTTCACTCTGTTTATTACGACGTTTGCCACAAGGATCTTGGACTTCATATCTCCGCCCGTTGCCTCCGCCTCGACAATCCTCAGAAAATTATCATAATCCGCACGATTGTAGCTTATCACAGCCGCGGGAAGCGTTTCTGCCTCAGCCGCCTTCGTTTCCTCACTGCTTTGCTTCTCGGAGGATCCTTCGCTCGTCAAAGCCTCCGTATCCTGTTCACTGACTGCCTCGGTGCCTTCAACCTTCAAGTGCGTCACGCCGTATAGACTGTGAATCTTGTCCGTTTCGACCTCGGCAATTTCATCCGATTCATACATATCCTGTACTATTTCTTTGCCGTCGGCAGGCTCGTCTGCGGCGCCCTTATTATCTGCGCGGTATGTAAACGCATCCGTTATCACACCGAGCACAAGAATGGCTCCCGCAATTACGCCCGACAGCTTTGAGTTAATACCAGACATAACTACCTCTTCCTTATTATTATTTTGGGCGTAAAAGCCCGTGCCTTAAAGCACAGTGCGATTATCGTATTTTTGCCCGAGCCTGTCAACAAAACGGCGCATTTTTGTGAATTTTTTGTTTTGTAACAATTCTGTAACATTTTATGCCAAAATTTTGCACAAATAATATTTTGTACTTGCAGAAAAAATTGTAAAATTTATCCATTTACTTGTATGCTTCCGAGCTTTTCCAAAACAAAGCGTCGGCAAATTTTGTCACGGCGTTCCCAATTTCGGCTTAATTTTTGCTCATAAAGTGGGGCTTGTATGCTTATTTTACGGCTTTTAAGTTAAAAAAAGAGATTATTCGGGCAAAAAAATGTAAGAGGTTGCCTTTTCTTACATTTTTGTTTATACTGATAATATAAAAAAGGTTTTGGAGGCAGCATGAAAAATCCCGCAGGAGTGTATACCGCCCGCCAAAAAGACGGCACGGTATATTACCGTAGCAGCATAACCATACGCGGCAGACACATAAGTCTGGGCAGCTTCGACACGGCTGACAAAGCGGGCAGGGCGTGCGCCGAGGCGCGCCTGCTTTACTCCTCCGAGCAGACCATTGAGGACTATTCCGACTCGCTCGCGCTTCCGTTCAAAAAATACGTTTCGCTCGTAAATTACAGGGACAACGGCATATATTTCAAAACTCCCGTATACATATACAGCAAATATTTTACCTACTTTCTCTCCCCGTCCGTTTCGCTCAAATTCGACGTAGACGATTTATTCTACTATTCCACCCGCTCGATTATGCAGAGGGGCGGACATCTTTTCGTAGCCGACTTCGGAATGCAGGTCAATCTGCTTTCGCGCTACGGAATCAGGGAGCACGCGGTTCGCGGAAGAGATTATTATTTCGCCAACGGCGACGCCTGCGACTACCGCTACGGCAATATCATAATCATAAATCCCTACCACGGCGTGAGGCGTTTTGTAAAGGACGGAAGAGATTATTACAAGGTCAAAATCCATATAAACGGCGATTTTGCGGTGGGAACTTACCGCTCACAGACCGAGGCGGCAATCGCCTACAACAAGGCAGCCGACATTCTGCGCTCCAAGGGCTGCAAAAAAAGCTTTCCGGAAAACTATCCGGAAAGCCTAAGCGCGTCTGAATACGCCTCAATATACGATTCGGTTAAAATTTCGGAGAAAATACGGGAATATGTCTTCTGACGCGCGCCCTTACAAAAGCCTCTTGTACAAATCGGGTCTTCTGTCCCTTTTGATGGGGAAGCTCTCCCTGCATTCCTCAACCCTTTCCCTGCTGACCTCGGCAAGCATAAAGCCCGCCTGTCCCTCAAGCACGTCGATAATCTGACCCTCGGGGTCTATCACCATGGAATTTCCGACATAATACGCCCTTTTGTCGGTGCCGATTCTGTTTACTCCGAATATATAGCACTGATTCTCGAGCGCCCTTGCCTGCAAAAGCAGCTTCCAGTGGTTGTTCCTCACTCCGTCCCAGTTGGCGGCGACAATAATCACGTCCGCCTTGTCGGATGCCGCCTGAAAAAGCTCGGGGAAACGCAAATCATAGCATATGAGGGGACATACCGTAACTCCGTCTATCTCGCAGAATTCAAGGCTGTCTCCCGCGGTATAGCACTCGTCCTCTCCAACATACGAAAACGGATGTATCTTTGCGTAATCGCACAGCACGCTTCCGTCCTTTCCCACGATCGCGTAGCGGTTCGTGTACGCTCCCCCGTCAAAAAGGGCGTAGCCCACGCCGACTGCCACGACGTATTTTTCGGCATAGCCGCGCATGGTGTCAAGAATCTCGTTGGACTGCGGTGTTTCCGATATAAGCTCCGGGTTCGGTTCGTATCCCGTCATTCCCATTTCGGGGAAAAGAACAAGGTCGGCGCCGTTTTGGACGCACTGGGATATGTAATCCTCAGCGGCTATGAGATTGTATTTTTTGTCCTTGTAAACTATGTCGGTCTGACAAACAGCTATTTCCATAATTCCTCCGTTCTGCCGTTTCGGACGGCGGCTGCGCAAAATTTATTTTTTGTTGTTGATGTAATTGACAAGACCCTCCGCAGCGATGATTTTCTGCATAAATTCGGGAAAAGCCTGTCCCTTAAACTCGGTTCCCTTGCTTCTATTATAAATCATTCCGCTGTCAAAATCCACTTCAACCGTATCGCCCGCCTCGATTCCCTTTGACGCCTCGGGGCACTCGATTATCGGAAGTCCGATATTTATGGCGTTGCGGTAAAAAATGCGCGCAAAGGTTTCGGCGATAACGCAGCTTACGCCCGCCGCCTTAATCGCTATCGGAGCATGCTCCCTTGACGAGCCGCAGCCGAAATTCTTGTCCGCAACGATAATATCTCCCTTGCTTACGTTTTTGACAAAATCCTTGTCAATATCCTCCATACAGTGCGTGGCAAGCTCCGCGGGATCCGATGAATTAAGGTACCTTGCGGGGATTATCACGTCTGTATCAATATTGTCGCCGTATCTGAATACCCTTCCTTTTGCTTTCATAATCATACCTCCTCAGGTGAGCTTATTTTGCCCGTAATCGCGCTTGCCGCCGCAACCGCGGGGCTTGCAAGATATACCTCGGAGCCTGTATGCCCCATTCTGCCGACAAAATTGCGGTTGGTCGTCGATACGCAGCGCTCGCCCTCGGCAAGGATTCCCATATAACCGCCGAGGCACGGACCGCAGGTCGGCGTGCTGACAACGGCTCCCGCCTCCACAAAAATCTTAAGAAGTCCCTCCTCCATAGCCTGAAGGTATATTTTCTGCGTAGCCGGAATTACGATTGCGCGCACTCCCTTTTTGACCTTATGCCCCTCAAGGATCCGCGCGGCAATCCGCAAATCGTCAAGCCGCCCGTTCGTGCAGGAACCGATTACCACCTGGTCTATCGCAATGTCGTCTATTTCGTCAACGGTATGGGTATTCTCGGGAAGATGCGGGAACGCGACGGTGGGCTTAAGCTTATCCAGCTCAATCACATCCTCCGCGTCGTACACG
>JAMPDT010000117.1 GCA_023665525.1 Butyrivibrio sp.
CTCAAAGCTTTGACGGAAGCGGAGCGGACGATATAAAATACGGGGCGATGAAAACCGTAGTACTTAGGAATAAGAGAAGCCAGTACAATTACGGTATGTGTTGGGCATGCGTTGTCGCAACCATAGTCAATACGCTCAACTGGACGTCCTACACGGGCTATGATGTATGTAACCGTATGGGAATCGGATTTGACGAGGGAGCGGAAGTTGATGAAATAAAAACTGCATTTTCTTATTATGGAGTGGATTACAAAAAGACAACATCTAAGTTACCGTGGAACTCCGTAGTTAAAAATATAGATGCGGGTTATCCCATTGCAATGATTATGGATCCGTACCCGTCAGGTCAGATAGGACACAGCGTCACTTTATACGGGTATGATAAATCTAATGAGACCATACGAATATGGAACTCACAGATTGAAAATTCCAATAAATATAGTGATTATTATAATATGGAAGGTTATTCAAAGGATGTTTCTTATTATGACGCGAGATATGATATAACATCATCGAACCCCGTGCCGATTAGCGAACAAGGTCGTGTATTTGTATGGAAGCAAACGCTTTCGGAATATCAATAAAGGGGGACTGCCGTGAAAAAAATAATTCCATTGCTATTTATTGTAATTTTTACCTTTACAGCCTGCGGAAAAGGCAAATCAACCGAATCGGATTTGGAAAAATGGGAAAGAGAATTAAAAGAGATATATTCATATGAAACGCCGTTTATTTTTTCACGGGAAAGAGTTGAAAATGAGGTTGAATATATCGAAGATATGGACGTTTTGGTGGAGGAGGCGGTAAAAATTATCCGTAAAAGAATGCGGGAAGGCTATTCCACGGGAAATTGGGCGAACGCTTGGGACGGCGATTCGAGAGATAAGACCAAAGCCTTTAACGGAAAAGGCTATTATATCTGTCAAATCCCTATTACTGAATATAACAATAATCGCAATGCTTTGTCGGATAATTTTATACTGTATATTTTTAATGAGGATAGGTCGGTTGCGGGAGAAGCTGTTTTCAGCAATTTAGACAGCAAAACATTAGATGTCCAAATGGGGCTGATGTCAAATTATTTCGGTGCGCTCAGCGCAGTGCCGGAAGCGGAATTTATAAACGTCAGTTCAAATTATTTGAGAGATAACTATATTAGCAATCCTAACTTGATTGGAGGAATAGAACCGAGAGCTGCGACTTTCGGTATGCTTGGAGAGGATAATAAGCTGTATTCCTATGATAATTATTCGGATACAATAAAAGAATTAAATAAGCTTAATCTGTACGGAGGGGAACGCCTGACCGTCGAGGGCGACCTTTTCCACGCATTACCCGAGGAAATGCGATACTCCTATGACAAGATTATGGATAATCTGATATGGGTGGAGTATTGAATATATTATGGGGAGGCTGTCATGAAAAAAATAATTCCTTTGCTATTTATTGTACTTTTTACCTTTACTGCCTGCGGAAAAAGTGAATCAACCGAATCCGATTCGGATAGGCGGGAGAGGGAGCGCAGAGCCGCCTATTTATATGAAACTCCGTTCGTTTTTTCCGATGAAAGAGCGGCAAACGGAGTGGAATATATAGAAAATATTGACGTATTGGTTGACGAAGCGGTGAAAATTATCCGCGGCAGAATGCAAAAGGGGCATAATACGGGAGATTGGATGGACGGCGTATGGGACAGCGGTTTGGGCTATAACCCGACCGATTTTGACGGAAGGGGCTATTATATCTGCCGAATCCCAATTACAACATATGACAATAATCTCAACGCCTTGCTGGATTCTTTTACCTTACTTATTCTTAATGAGGATAAGACGATTGCGGGAGACGCCTCTTTCAGCGGATTTGACGACAGAAAAATGAAGGCGGATATGATGCCGACCTCCGTTTACTTCGGGGCGCTCAAGGCAGCGCCCGATATGGAGTTTATAAATATTCATGCTTACTATTTACGGGGAGATCCCAATCCGAACCCCAATTTGATGGGCGGAATAGATCCCTATGCGGAAGCTTGCGATATGCTCGGAGATGACAATAAGGTCTATATATATGATTATTCTGCGGATAAAATAAAGGAGGTCAATAAGCTTAACAGATACGGTCTTAACAGTTATATTATCGAGGGCGACCTTTTCCACGCCCTGCCCGAGGAAATGCGCTATTCCTTTGACAAGATTATGGATAATCTTATTTGGGTGGAGTATTAAAGCTGACCGAATGCAAAATTGTATGATCCGCCGGCAAAAAAACATTTGACAAACCGCAGACGATATATTAAACTATTCTAGTGTGCCGCACAGCGAGGTTATAAGCGTCCCGACGGGAACACCGAAGCTGGCGAGTATTGATAATAGGAGGAAGCCGATTATGTACGCAGTTATTGCAGCATGTGGCAAGCAGTACAAAGTATCCGAAGGCGATGTTATCAAGGTTGAGAAGCTCGGAGCTGCGGTTGGTGAAACCGTAACTTTCGATAAGGTTCTTCTCATAAGCGATGGAGAGGCGATTGTGGGAAACCCTACGGTTGCGGGCGCTTCGGTTACTGCATCCGTTGTGGCTGAGGGCAAGGACAAGAAGATCGTTGTCTATAAGTACAAGAGAAAGACGGGTTACCACAAGAAGAACGGTCACAGACAGTTGTTCACAAAGGTTCAGATTGAAAAAATCAATCGTTAATTCGGACAGCTCTATGACGAATATAGTTTTTTACAGGAAAGCCGGACAGCTTATCGGCTTTCAGTCAAAGGGACACGCCGGATACGGCGTGAGAGGAACCGATGTTGTTTGCGCTTCGGTTTCGGCATTAATCATAAATACGGTCAATTCAGTTGAGAAATTAACTCGGGACAAATGCGACAGTAGGATTAATGACAGGAAAGCAATAATTGATTTTGAGATAGACGGCGAGGCAGGTCCTCAAAGCGAGCTTCTTTTGAAATCGCTGGAGCTTGGGCTTAAGGAAATTTCAGCCGCCTACCCCGGAAACGTATTGATTAAATATCGGGATTTTTAACCCGATTGCAGGACATTCAAGGAGGTGTAACTTATGTTGAAACTTAACCTTCAGTTTTTCGCTCATAAAAAGGGCGTCGGCTCTACCAAGAACGGCAGAGATTCGGAATCAAAGAGATTGGGCGCTAAGAGAGCTGACGGACAGTTTGTTTTGGCAGGAAATATTCTTTACAGACAGCGCGGAACCAAGATTCATCCCGGCGTAAACGTAGGACGCGGCGGCGATGACACATTGTTCGCAACGGTTGACGGCGTCGTAAGATTTGAGAGAAAAGGCAGGGACAAGAAGCAGGTTTCTGTATATCCGGTAGCATCACAAGAGTAATCAAAGCACAGCTCCAAGTCTTAAGGATTTGGAGCTTTTTACTTAAAACCGGAGCGCCTTCGGTATGGCGTATGAGTTAAAGCGGCGCGGAAACAGGGAAAGGAGAGCCGATGTTTGCTGACAGAGCCAAAATTTTCATAAAATCAGGTAAGGGCGGCGACGGTCATGTGAGCTTCAGAAGAGAGCTGTTTGTCGCGGCGGGAGGTCCCGACGGCGGCGACGGCGGCAAGGGCGGCGATATTATTTTTGAGGTGGACAAGGGGCTTAACACACTGGGCGAGTTTCGCCATGTGCGCAAGTTCGTCGCGCAAAGCGGCGAGGAGGGCGGACAGAAGCTCTGCCACGGCAAAAACGGAGCGGATCTGATCATAAAGGTTCCCGAGGGAACGGTTATACGCGACGATACCTCGGGCAAGGTTATTGCGGATATGTCAGGCGGCAGAATGCGCGAGGTGATTTTAAAGGGCGGAAGAGGCGGCAAGGGCAACAAAAATTACGCCACAGCCACCATGCAGGTCCCGAAGTACGCTCAGCCCGGACAGCAGGCGAGGGAGCTTTGGGTGACCTTGGAGCTTAAGGTAATCGCGGACGTGGGACTTGTAGGCTTTCCGAACGTGGGGAAGTCCACGCTTTTGTCCATGGTCAGCAACGCCAAGCCCAAAATAGCGAATTACCATTTTACCACGCTTAATCCCAATTTGGGAGTTGTGGACTTAAACGGCGCGAAGGGCTTTGTGATTGCGGACATTCCGGGGCTTATCGAGGGAGCCTCGGAGGGTGTGGGGCTCGGACACGAGTTTTTGCGCCATATAGAGAGAACCAAGGTAATTATCCATATGGTTGACGCCGCCTCGTCCGAGGGACGCGACCCGATAGACGATATAAATAAGATAAACGCGGAGCTTGAGGCGTATAACGCGGGACTTGCCGCCAAGCCGCAGATTATCGCGGCAAACAAAACGGATTTGATTTACGCGGACGGCGGTGATGAAAATCCCGTCCAAAGACTGCGGGATGAATTTGAGCCGAAGGGGGTAAAGGTGTTCCCGATTTCTGCCGCCGCTAACAAGGGGCTTGAGGAGCTTTTGTACGCGGTCCGCGCCCTGCTCGACACAATGGACGGGGAACCGATTGTATACGAGCGGGAATATTTTCCCGAGGAAATGTACGACAAGAGCGAGCCTATTGAGGTGTACAAGGCGGACGAGCACGCCTTTGTAATAGAGGGCGAGCGTGTTGACAGAATGCTGGGCTATACCAATCTTGACGATGAAAAGGGCTTTGCCTTCTTCCAAAAATTTATGAAGGAGCAGGGCATAATCGACAGGCTCGAGGAGCTTGGAATCGAAGAGGGCGACACCGTCTATTTGGGCGATTTGGAATTTGATTATTACAGATAATTTTCCGAGCGCGTATGCGCGCGGCATGGCATGAGGAAATAATTATGACTACAAAACAAAGGGCATATCTTAAGGGACTGGCGATGAATTTGGAGCCTGTTTTCCAATGCGGAAAAAGCTCGGTCACTCCCGAATTTGTAAACGCCGTATCGGAGGCGCTTGAAAAGCGCGAGCTTATAAAAATAAGCGTGCTCCAAAACTGCGCCGACAATCCCAAGGAGCTGGGAGTAATTCTTGCGGAAAGGACGCGCTCGCAGCTTGTTCAGGTTATAGGCAAGAAAATAGTGCTTTACAAGGAAAACGGCGATGAAAAAAAACGTAAAATAACGCTTCCAGGGACGGGCAGGAAATAATGGGCGAAACCGATAAGGCATGGGGAATTCTCGGCGGAACCTTCGACCCCGTTCACTTGGCGCATATCAGGCTTGCCGAGCACGCCCTTGCCGAGCTGGAGCTTGAAAAGGTTATTTTTATTCCGGCGTATATTCCGCCGCACAAAACGGACAGAGCGATAACCGACGAAACCCACCGCCTTGAAATGACGAGGCTTGCCGTTAGGGCTTACAGAGAGTTTGAGGTTTCGGATATTGAGCTTAAGCTTTCGGGCGCGTCCTATACGGCGAGAACGCTTACATTGCTTGCGAAGCGTCACAAACGGCTGGTTTTCATTTTGGGCGCGGATTCCTTTATGGCTCTCGACAGTTGGTACCGTCCCGAAATTATTTTCGCGCGTGCCGAGATCGCCTGCGCCTGCCGAAACGGTATAGCCTTGGAAACGCTTAAGGACAGGGCTGATTTTTACCGTAAAAAATACAATGCGGTTACGCGCCTGCTTTGTATGGACGATACGGATATAAGCTCGACCGCGATACGTCGGCGCGCCGCCGAGGGGCGCGACATAAGCGCTTTCGTACCCGCCGCCGTATGCGAATATATATACGAAAAGGGACTTTATAATGTCAAAGTATGATTTGGACAAGATAACGCGAAAGCTTTCCGAAAAAATCGACGCGGCAAGACTGCGCCATACGATAGGCGTGCAGTACACGGCTGCCTCGCTCGCAATGGCGCTCGCTCCGCAGGGGCGTGAAAAAACGCTCCTCGAGCAGGCTATGGTCGCGGGACTTTTGCACGACAACGCGAAATATATGAGCGGCGAAAAGCTGCTTGAAAAGGCGCTCAAGCATGGTATAGAGGCGTCCGAAACCGAGAGGGAAAATCCCGTTCTGCTCCACGGAAAGCTGGGCGCATATTATGCGAAGCACCGATACGGAGTAGAGGACAAAGAAATTTTAAGCGCGATTGCTTTTCATACGACGGGACGTCCCGATATGACGCTTCTTGAAAAAATAATTTTTACCGCCGACTATATCGAGCCGGGACGCAAAAAACAGCCGAGGCTTGACGAGCTCAGGCGGCTCGCCTTTGAGGATATTGATTTGTGCGTTTATTATATTTCGGAGGACACGCTTACTTATCTGTCCCAAGGGGCGGTTGTCGATAAAATGACGGAGCGCACGAGAGATTTTTACGCTCCGCGCTCGGTTTACAGGGAATAGGCTTAAGGAGGAGAGAATGGATAATAAAACGGCATTGAAGGCGGCATACGAGGCGATTAACGATAAAAAGGGTGAGAACACTCAAATAATAGATATATCGGGTGTTTCGGTCATTGCGGATTATTTTATCGTGACCAACGGCGGCAACGTAAATCAGGTAAAGGCGATTGCCGACAATGTGGAGGAGAGCCTCTTTAAGCTCGGCTTAACGCCCAAGATTGAGGGCTACGGCACCGCAAGCTGGATCCTTATGGATTTCGGCGGCATAATCGTGCATATTTTCTCCAAGGAGGACAGGCTTTTTTACGATTTGGAGCGAATTTGGAGCGACGGCAAAAGAATCTCCGCAGATGAAATATAGAGGGAAAGCGATGGACTATACAGAAACCCGCGCGTATCTGAAATCGCTGGAAAGGCTCGGGAGCGTTCCGGGACTTGACAGCATAGCGCAGCTTTTGGGGCGGTTTGGGAATCCGCAGAAAAATACGAGGTTCGTTCACATATCGGGCACCAACGGAAAAGGCTCCGTGGGTGCTTTTGTCACGTCCGTGCTTTCCGAGGCGGGCTTTCGTGTCGGCAGGTACCTTTCGCCCGCGGTCGCCTCACCGCTTGAAATAATACAGATGAATCAAAAGAACATTTCGGAGGAGGATTTTTCCGAGATAATTTCGCGGATTAGGGCGGTATGCGCGTCCATGCTTAACGATGGATTCGCGCACCCGACAAGGTTCGAGCTTGAAACTGCCGCCGCTCTTGTTTTTTTCGCCGAAAAAAAATGCGACCTAGCAGTCGTCGAATGCGGAATGGGAGGACTTCTTGACGCTACCAATATAATCGAAAACACGCTGTGCGCCGTGATCACCCCGATTTCCGCCGAGCATACCGCGTTTCTCGGAAATACCGTTTGGGAAATAGCACGCCACAAGGCGGGCATAATAAAGCGCGGGGCGGCGGTGGTATACGCGGCGGGAGACGAAGCGGTGAACCGTATAATTGAAAGCAAAGTCGCTGAATACGGCTGTCACGCGTCTGCCGTGTCCGATGCCGAAATTTCGTGGCGTATCGACGGTGAAGACAGTCTTGTTTTGGACTACAAAAAATATCGCGGGGCAAGGATAGGGCTTCGCGGAATCTATCAGGCAGCCAACGCCGCGCTTGCCTTGGAATGCATTGACGCTTTGAGGGCGCGCGGCTGCGGCATTCCCGAGGACGCGGTTTACGCCGGGCTTGCCAAGGCGCGCTGGTTCGGACGTTTCGAGCGTATCGGCAGAAAGCCCGATTTTATTATCGACGGCGCGCATAATCCCGCAGGAGCCAAGGCTTTGGCAGAAAGC
>JAMPDT010000118.1 GCA_023665525.1 Butyrivibrio sp.
TGCTTTGTTATATGTAATTATGTCTTTTATGTCTTTTTTTATTTTTTTGTATATATTTTACAATATATAGTTCGGAGAGCTTGTACTATACTATATGTAGAAATCGAAATTAAATGCCGACTTTTTCGGCGCGGCGCATATTCGCGTAATAACAGGCCGGTTTCCCGAATACGAATACAGATAGGAGAACCCAAAATGTATCATATAGATTTTAACAGACCGATCCGCGTCCATTTCATCGGAATAGGCGGAATAAGCATGAGCGGTCTTGCGGAAATTCTTCTCGAAAGGGGCTTTGAAATATCAGGCTCCGACATAAAGCAGTCCGCTCTCACGGAGCGCCTTTCCGAAAAAGGCGTGCGGGTCTGTATCGGTCAGACCGCGGAGAATATCCGAAACGGCATTGACCTTATCGTATACACCGCCGCCATTTCAAAGGACAATCCCGAATTTGTGGCAGCCGAAAAAAGCGCCGTCCCCATGCTGACAAGAGCCGAGCTTCTCGGCGAAATAATGGCAAACTACCGCGTCGCAATCGGCGTTTCGGGAACTCACGGCAAGACCACGACCACCTCTATGCTTGCCGAAATAATGATTGCCGCAGAGCTTGACCCCACGGTCACCGTCGGCGGTATGCTACCCTCGATAAACGGCAATCTGAGGATCGGCAGCTCAGCCAATTTTATCACGGAGGCGTGCGAGTACACCAACAGCTTCCTCTCCTTCCTGCCGACGGTCGGCGTAATATTGAACGTTCAGGAGGACCACCTTGATTTCTTCAAGGACATAGACGACATACGTAATTCCTTCAGGCTTTACGCGAATCTTCTTCCCGAAAACGGGCTTCTCGTAATAAACGGGGACATAAACGATTACGAATACATAAGCGGCGGCGTAAAATGCCCCGTAATAACGGTCGGCAAGTCCGAGTTCTGCGATTACCGCGCCGACGGCATATGCTATGACGAAACGGGCTGCTGCTCCTACACCCCGATATGCAGAGGGCTTTCGGGAGAGCGCGTCAGGCTCGGCGTTCCCGGCATACATAACGTGTACAACAGCCTTGCCGCCCTCGCCGCTGCGGATTGGCTCGGCTGCGAACGCTCCGTGTCCGTTTCGGCGCTTGGGAATTTCGGCGGCACGGAACGCCGTTTCCAAAAAAAGGGAGTTGTGCGCGGCTTTACCGTAATAGACGATTACGCCCATCACCCGACCGAAATAAACGCGACGCTCGATTCCGCCCTCAATTATCCACACCGCAGAATCGTCTGTGTTTTCCAGCCGCACACCTACACGAGAACCTCCGCGTTTTTAAAGGATTTCGCGAGCGCCTTAAGCCGCGCGGACACGGTAATTCTCGCTGACATATACGCCGCTAGGGAGCGCAACACGATAGGGATTTCCTCGGCGGACCTGAAGGCGGAAATAGACAAACTCGGCGGCGAATGCATATATGAGCCCGATTTTGAAAAAATACAAAAGAAAGTAGCCGAGATTTGCGGCGAGGGGGATTTGGTAATTACCATGGGTGCGGGCAACATCGTCGAAGTGGGCGAGGCTCTGCTCAAAAATTATTAGACTTATCCACAATTTCCACAACTTTCATATTTTGAAAAGTTTGATGTTCTCTTTTCCCAAACGCTGTGGTATACTTCAATAGCACAGCACCGTGGGAGGAGGGTTTATTGTGGGTAAGCTTACGCTGAGTTCATTTCAAAAAAATAATGCGACCGCCGTTTCCAATATTTTTCTCGACGGCTATATGGGCGACGCCAACGGCGAATTTGTAAAGGTTTATCTTTACCTGCTCAGATGTATGAACGGCTCTCCGACGGGAACGGGGATTTCGCTTTCCGACATTGCGGACAGGCTTAATCTCACCGAAAAGGATGTTGTGCGCGCCCTCAAATATTGGAACAAAACCAATGTTTTAAACGTTGTTTTCGACGCGGGGACGGGCGAGCCCGCCTCGGTAACGATTCTGGCGCTCGACTCTGACGGCGACTGCGCCGCCTCCGCCGAGCCCATGCCCGAGGCTGATACGGACGCGCTCCGCGAGCCGCCCTCCGACAGCGCCCGCGCCGGTACCGTTTCCTCGGACAAGCCCTCCGCTCCCGCCGCCGTTTCCTATTCGTCGGCGCAGCTTAAGCTTTTCGGCGAGCGCGAGGACATCAAGCAGCTTTTATACATTATAGAAAAATACATCGGCAAGCCGCTTACGGCTTCCGACATAAATAAAATCCTGTATTTTCGGGAATCGCTCAAGTTCGCTCCCGAGCTTATCGAATACCTCGCGGAATACTGCGTAAGCAACAGGCATTCCAGCCTTCATTATATGGAAAAGGTCGCCCTGTCATGGTACGACAGGGGTATCTCGACGATCGAGGAAGCGAAAAGCTCCTCCGCGATATATATCAAGCGCAACAATCCCGTCATTAAGGCGTTCGGTATTTCCGACCGCAGGCTCACTCCGATAGAGCTTGATTTCATAGAACGCTGGTACGATGAATACGGCTTTGACGGCGAAATGATAACCGAAGCCTGCCAGCAGACGGTGCTTGCCCTCGGCAAGCCCAATTTCCGCTATGCCGACAGGATTCTCTGCAAGTGGAAATCCGCCGAAGCGCATACCTTGGAGGACGTCAAAAGGCTTTCCTCCGCGTTTAAGGCGAAAATCACGGTGCCCGCGGGCACAAAGCCCCAAGCGTCGCCCGTCAAAACCAACAGGTTCAATAATTTTTCACAGCGCACCTATGATTTTGACGCTATGGAAAAGAATCTCATAAGCAACGATAAATAGTCACGGAGGACAAGCATTTTGGCTCTCACCAATTCACAATACGACGAAATAATGCGCGGCTACGGCGCAAAGCAGAGCCTTTCCCGACGCGAGCTGGACCTGCGGACCGCCGAGGTTCTTGCCCGCGCGCCCGAATACGGCAGTCTTCGCGCGCAGATCGGGACGCTTGCCGCCGATTCCGCCAAAGCCTCCATACGCGGAGCTGCCCTTGAGCTTAACAGCATAAAGGTCTCCATAGACAAAATAAAAGACCGTATGTCCGCTCTCCTTAAGGACGCGGGCTTCCCCGAGGACTATCTCGAGCCTGTCTACGAATGTCCCGTCTGCAAGGATACAGGCTACGCAGACGGCGAAAAATGCCGCTGCTTTAAGCAGGCGGCGATAGATCTGCTCTACCGTCAGTCCAATATACGCCAAATACTTCAATCCGAGAATTTCGACGCTTTCAGGCTCGATTACTACAATTCGGATATTTACGACAGCTCGACGGGGCTTTCGGCAAGGGAAAACGCCGCGAGGGTCTGCGAGGCGTGCAGGGAATTTGTAAGCTCCTTCCCATCGGGCGGCAACATTCTTTTTTACGGCTATACGGGCGTAGGCAAAACCTTTCTTTCCAACTGCATCGCCAAGGCTCTGCTCGACAAATCTTTCAGCGTGCTTTATCTGTCCGCCATCGAGCTTTTTAATATTTTTTCCGAATACGACAATACGGACGGCGCAGGCGACGAGCCTTCGGAATCGCAGATTACCGACTGCGAGCTTCTTATCATAGACGACTTGGGCACGGAGCTGTCCAATGCCTTTACCAACTCCAAGCTTTTTTACTGTATTAACGACCGCCTTCTTAAGGGCAGATCCACCATCATCTCCACCAATCTTTCGCAGGGCGAGCTGATGAACAATTATTCCGAAAGGATTTTTTCACGTATCAAAAATTCCTTCAAGCTTTACAAGCTTTACGGGGACGACATCAGATTAATCAAAAAATAACATTTTACGGAGGAAACACAATGCAGAGAAACGAGATAGATTTTGAAACCATTCCCGTAGGCTCCTTGGGGCTTATAACACTCAGGGGCTGCGAGTCGCTCGGCGGCAAAATCAACGACTACATTGTCGAGTGGCGCAGGGAGCGCGAGAGCGAGCATAAGACAACAATCGCCTTCGCGGGCTATCAAAGGGACAATTACATTGTCAAAACAATGGTCCCGCGCTTCGGCTCGGGCGAGGCAAAGGGCGTAATCAACGAATCCGTGCGCGGCTACGATTTGTATATTCTCGTGGACGTCTGCAATTACAGTCTGACCTATTCACTGTGCGGCGAAATCAACCATATGTCGCCCGACGACCATTATCAGGATTTAAAAAGAATAATAGCGGCTCTCGGCGGCAAGGCAAGACGAATCACGGTTATAATGCCTTTCCTATACGAAAGCCGCCAGCACAAAAGAAGCGGCCGCGAGTCCCTCGACTGCGCAATGGCTCTGCGCGAGCTTATAGGCATGGGCGTTGACAATATTATAACCTTCGACGCTCACGACCCGCGCGTCCAGAATGCGATCCCCTTGAGCGGCTTTGAAACGGTTCAGCCCGTTTACCAGTTTATCAAGGCTCTGCTCACGCATATAGACGATCTTGAGCTTGACAGCGAGCATATGATGATAATAAGCCCCGACGAGGGCGCGATGGGAAGAGCGGTCTACTACTCCAACGTCCTCGGTCTTGATATGGGTATGTTTTACAAGCGCCGCGACTATTCGAGGGTCGTGGACGGACGCAACCCCATTGTCGCGCACGAGTTTCTCGGCTCCTCCGTCGAGGGCAAGGACGTGTTTATAATCGACGATATGATTTCCTCGGGAGAAAGCATGCTCGACGTGGCAAGGGAGCTTAAGGCGCGCAAGGCAAGAAAAATCTACCTCGCCGCCACCTTCGGGCTTTTCACGAACGGTATGGAGAAATTCGACCGAGCTTACGAGGACGGTCTTTTCGACAAAATGCTGACCACGAATCTCGTCTACCAGTCGCCCGAGCTTCTTTCAAGAGATTACTATGTAAACGTCGATATGAGCAAATACATCGCGCTTTTAATCGACACGCTTAACCACGACGCGTCCATCAGCAATCTCCTCAATCCCGTTGAGCGAATAAACGCGAGGGTGAGCGAGTACAGGAAAAGCAGGGGGTAGACTGAAATTCCGATTTTATACGCAGGCAAGCTGCATTTTTCGGCAATCCGATTTCGGATTGCCTTTTTTTGTCCGAAGCCGCTCCATTCCGAGTTCTTTCGTCAAATGTGCGTTTTTGTTCGTCAAATGCGAATGACAGATTCTCCCCGCATATGCTATGCTTATATTTAGTAAATAAATTTATAAGGAGAAATTTGTCATGAAACGAAAAATCATCGCGCTTCTTACGGCGCTGTCCATGGCTGCGCAGTTCTGCGCATACGCTCCCGTCAGCACAATAGCTGCCGAAAATCAGAGCGGCGTTTGTATCTGTGATAATCACGACGGCTGGACGCGCTGGAGCAACAATGTTTCGCTTCCCACAGACGAGGGCAGCTATTATCTGACGGAAAACGTATCGCTTAAGGACACTTATACGCTTCCCTCGGATGTAAGGATTTGCTTAAACGGTCATACAATTTACGGTCACGACGGCTCCGCGATAAGCATACCCGAGGACACGACCTTGGATTTATGCGACTGCACAGGCGAGGGACACATTGAGTCCGACAGTGCAGACGGAGTTATCGCCATTCAAAATAACGGCACGCTGAATATGTACGGCGGAAGCATTTGCAACAACAAATCCGGCTCAGGCGTGTACAACAGGGGCGTTTTCAATATGTACGGCGGCAAAATCCACAACAACGAGGCTCCCCAAAAGGGCGGCGGCGTCCGCAATGCCGGAGACTTCACCATGTATGGCGGAGAAATTTCCGAAAACAAACAGACGGGCGATTATGAAGGCTGCGGCGGAGGCGGTGTTTTCGTGGACGGCAAAGAAAACAAAAACGCAAGCTTTGTTATGAGGGACGGCACCATTTCGGATAACAGCATCGTCGCGGCATACTATAAGGACGACGTTGAGCCCGCAATATCCGCGGGCGGCGGAGGCGGCGTGTTTGTTTTCGGCGGCAGCTTTGAGATGAGCGGCGGAACCATTACACGCAACGAATGCACAGGCGGCACGGGCACGGTCTATACCATGGGCGGCGGCATATTTGTAAACGGCAGCGGAGCGGAGGTCACTCTTTCAGGCGGCACCGTTTCGCACAACAAGGCAAATTACGCAGGTGCAGTGGGAGCCAACAACGGCAGTGTTACGCTTTCGGGCGTCAATTTGTCAAACAATTCCGCTGTACGCGACGATTATCTCGGAGGCGGCGGAGCCTTGCATATAACCTCGGGAGCTACCGTCATAATGACAGACGGCATAATTTCCGAAAATAACTCGACCTCCTACGGGGGAGCCATAAGGCTTGAAGCAAACGGAAAATTTGTTATGAACGGAGGCACCGTTTCCGAAAACAAAGCGGAGGAAGAGGGAGGAGCCGTCTATCTTCATTCGGGAGATATGGAAATCAACGGCGGTACGATTTCGGGAAACGAGGCAAGAACAACGGGCGGCGGCATCAGCATATTCAAAGGATCTCTGCTTTTCTCGGACGGCACAATTTCACAAAACAAATCGCTGACCATGTACGGAGGCGGCGTATATGTTTCAGGCTCAGGCAACGGCAAATTTATTATGAGCGGCGGCAGCATTACAAACAATACCGCTTCAACTCACGGAGGCGGCATATACTTAAGCTCAACAGGCGCTCAAAGAAGTACCTTTGAAATGAGCGGCGGCAGCATTACGGGAAACAGCACCCAAACGGCAGGAGCAGGCATATTTCAATACGGCTCAATGGTTGTTTCGGGCGAACCCGTAATCCAAAACAACAGCCTGACAAGCGGCGCACTTGACAATTTGGGCTGCTACAATACGGTTACCATCGGCAGCGACGGCTTATCGGGCAATGCCAAAATCGGCATTACCACCTACAAAAACAGAATTCCCGTCAAGGATTCTCCCGCCAATATTACGGGTGCAAACGCTTCCGACTATTCCGAATTTTTTGTTAGCGACAAGGAAATTTATTACATAACCAAGGACGCCGATAATGTCATACAGCTCACAGTTGACGCTCCTCCCCATACTCATATCTGGGGCGATTGGCTCATAACCGACGAGCCCTCTCTCACAAGCGGCGGCTCTGCTGAACGCGTCTGCTCAAAAGATAACAATCACAAGGAAACAAAGACGCTTCCCGCCTTGAACGATACCTCCGTTTGGTCCCTCGGCGAAAGGGTCGAGCCTTCCGAGGGCTCCGAGGGCTTGCAGACATATACCTCCGAGTACGGCTCTGTGGTTGTCGTACTTCCCGCACTTCCCCACACCCATAACTGGGGCGATTGGCGCATAACTGACGAGCCCTCTCTCACAGGCGACGGCTCGGCTGAGCGCCTCTGCTCGAAAAGTAACGACCATAAAGAAACCAAGGCGCTCCCCGCCTTGAACGATACCTCCGTTTGGTCCCTCGGCGAAAGGGTCGAGCCTGCCGAGGACTCCGAGGGCTCGCAGACATATACCTCTGAGTACGGCTCTGTGGTTATCGTACTTCCCGCGCTTCCCCACACCCATAACTGGGGCGACTGGCGCATAACCGACGAGCCCTCTCTCACAGGCGGCGGCTCGGCTGAGCGCGTCTGCTCAAAGGATAACGACCACAAGGAAACAAAGACGCTTCCCGCCTTGAACGATACCTCCGTTTGGTCCCTCG
>JAMPDT010000119.1 GCA_023665525.1 Butyrivibrio sp.
CTTGCGGGAATTCTCGAAAAAGCGGGCTATGTGCGGACGGATTCCGAGGAGGCGGATTTTGTTATCTACAACACGTGCTCGGTGCGCGAAAACGCGAACAACCGCGTTTACGGGAGGCTCGGCAAGCTGTCCAATTACAAAAAAGCCAATCCCTCTATGCTCGTAGCGATGTGCGGCTGTATGATGCAGGAGCCGGACGAGGTCGAGAAAATCAGGACCTCCTACCGTTTCGTGGACATTATTTTCGGCACGCACAATATATATAAGCTTGCGGAGCTTATGTACGAAAGAATGCATTCCGAGGGCACGGTAACGGACATATGGGAGAAAACCGACAGGATTGTCGAGGATATTCCCAACGCAAGGAAATATCCCTTTAAATCGGGCGTAAACATAATGTTCGGCTGCAATAATTTTTGCAGCTACTGCATAGTCCCCTATGTGCGGGGTCGGGAGCGCAGCAGGGAGCCAAAGGATATTATGCTCGAAATCGAGCGTATGGTCGATGACGGCGTAAAGGAGGTTATGCTTCTCGGACAGAATGTAAATTCCTACGGCAAAACGCTGGAAAGTCCCGTAAGCTTTGCCGTGCTTCTGCGTGAAATCGCGCTGATTCGGGGCTTGGAGCGGATACGCTTTATGACGCCGCACCCGAAGGATTTGTCCGACGAGCTTATAGAAGCAATGGCGGAAACGCCAAAAATCTGCCGCCATATACACCTTCCTCTGCAATCGGGAAGCAGCAGGATCCTTAAGGAAATGAACAGGCATTACACCAAGGAGGGCTATCTTGAACTTGTGGACAAAATACGCCGCAGGCTGCCCGACGTATCCGTTACGACGGATATAATCGTAGGCTTTCCGGGGGAAACCGAGGAGGATTTCGAGGACACGCTGGACGTGGTGAGGAAAGCGGAGTTTGACAGCGCCTTCACCTTTATTTATTCGCCGAGAGTGGGAACGCCCGCCGCCGATATGCCGAACAGGGTGCCCGAGGAGGTGAACAAGCGGCGCTTTGACAGGCTTTTGGCGGCTGTCGGGGAGGGCGCGAAAAAAAGATGCGGCAGAGACATAGGACGGGTTATGCCCGTTCTTGTCGAGGAGATAAACGCGCAGGACGAGCGGCTCGTCACGGGACGGCTTTCCAACAATACCCTTGTTCATTTTGAGGGCAAAAAGGAGCTTATAGGCAGGCTTATCGACGTTAAGCTGACGCAGAGCAAGGGCTTTTATTACATAGGAGAGGCATTGGAAAACAACGGATAAGGATGTAGGAAAATGGCAGATTTCAGCCCAATGATGCAAAAATATCTCGAAACCAAGGAGGAGTATAAGGACTGTATACTTTTTTACAGGCTCGGAGATTTTTACGAAATGTTTTTTGACGACGCGGTCAACGTATCGCGCGAGCTTGAGCTTACGCTCACAGGCAAGCTGTGCGGACAGGAGGAGCGCGCGCCCATGTGCGGAGTGCCGTACCATGCGGCGGACACCTATATAAACCGCCTTGTGGAAAAGGGCTACAAGGTGGCTATCTGCGAGCAGGTGGAGGATCCCAAGACGAGCAAGGGGCTTGTGAAGCGCGAGGTTACAAGGATTGTGACCCCCGGCACAAATTTCAACCCCGGAGCGCTTGATGAGGGACGCAACAATTACCTTATGTGCATCGCATATGTCGGGAACGCCATAGGGCTTGCGGCGGCTGACATAACCACGGGAGAGTTTATGACCGCGGAGCTTTCCTCCGAAAGGGAGCTTTTGGACGAAATCAACAAATTCTCGCCCTCGGAAATCATATGCAACGAGGCTTTCGGCATAAGCGGCATAAGCCTGGAGGAAATTAAAAACAGGCTTTCCGTAAGCGTTTCGGAGCTTGAGCCGTGGTACTTCGACGATAAGGGCGCCGCAGACATAATAAAGGAGCATTTCGGCGTATCCGCCTTGGAGGGGCTGGGGCTTAACGATTATCCGACGGGTACTGTGGCTGCGGGCGCGCTTATGAATTATCTTTACCAAACGCAGAAAAGCTCCCTGCCGCATATAACGAAAATCACGCCCTATTCCACGGGACGCTACATGATTATCGACAGCTTTACAAGACGCAATCTCGAGCTTGTCGAAACCATGCGCGAAAAGCAAAAAAGAGGCTCTCTTTTGTGGGTTCTGGACAAAACCAAAACCGCTATGGGCGCAAGGCTTCTGCGCAGGCTTATCGAGCAGCCGCTTCTTATAAAGGACGAAATCGAGGCAAGGCAGGATGCCGTCGGAGAATTTCTCGAAAATTACATAACGAGGGAGGAACTGCGCGAGTACCTGAATCCCGTGTACGACCTTGAACGGCTCGTCGGCCGCATAAGCACCAAAACGGCGGGCGCGCGGGAGCTGATTTCCTTTAAATGCTCGCTTGCCATGCTGCCGCATATAAAAAGGCTCCTCGGCGAGATGAAGGCTCCTCTGATACGCAAAATATACGACGAGCTGGACACGCTCGAGGATATTTGCGATTTGATAGAAAGGGCGATCGTGGAGGATCCTCCGCTTCAGATAAAGGAGGGCGGCATTATAAAAGAGGGCTTTAACGCCGAGGTGGACAGGCTGAGAAGCGCCAAGACGGACGGAAAAAACTGGCTTGCGAAGCTTGAAGCCTCCGAGCGCGAGAGGACGGGCATTAAAAACCTGCGCATAAAGTACAACAGGGTTTTCGGCTATTATTTCGAGGTGTCCAATTCCTTCAAAAACATGGTGCCGGATAATTACATACGCAAGCAGACGCTCACGAACGCGGAGCGCTATACCATGTCAGAGCTGAAGGAGCTGGAGGACGCGATTTTGGGCGCCGAGGACAGGCTGTTTTCGTTGGAATACGATATTTTCACGGAGGTACGGGATAAAATAGCCGAGGAGGTCGTGCGCATTCAGGCGGCGGCGGGAGCGGTCGCGCGCGCCGACGTTTTCGCCTCGCTCGCGGTTGCCGCGGGGCAGAACGGCTACGTCCGACCCAAGGTAAACGATAAGGGCGTAATAGATATTCGCGGCGGACGGCACCCCGTCGTCGAAAAAATGATTCCCGGCGGCATGTTTATCGAAAACGATACGCTGCTCGACAACGGCGCAAACAGGATTTCCATAATCACGGGTCCCAATATGGCGGGCAAATCCACCTATATGCGCCAAACCGCCCTCATCGTGCTTATGACGCAGATCGGCTCGTATATACCCGCCAAGTCCGCGGACATAGGCATTGCGGACAGGATTTTCACGCGCGTCGGGGCGTCTGACGATTTGGCGAGCGGGCAGAGCACCTTTATGGTCGAGATGACCGAGGTCGCCAACATCTTAAGAAACGCTACGTCGAACAGTTTGCTTATTTTGGACGAAATCGGGCGCGGCACAAGCACCTTCGACGGGCTTTCGATTGCGTGGGCAGTGGTGGAGCATATCGCGAACCCCGCGCTTTTGGGCGCGAAAACCCTTTTCGCAACGCATTACCACGAGCTGACGGAGCTTGAAGGGACGATTGACTCAGTAAACAATTACTGTATCGCCGTCAAGGAGCAGGGCGACGACATAGTTTTCCTGCGCAAAATAGTGCGCGGCGGCGCGGACAAAAGCTACGGCATTCAGGTCGCCAAGCTCGCTGGCGTGCCCGACGGCGTAATACGGCGAGCCAAGGAAATCGTCGCGGAGCTTGCCGACAACGATATATCCGTTAAAATGAAGGAAATCGCAAGGCTCGGCGTGGACGCGGACGCGTTCAAAATTCCCGAACGCAAGGACGGCGGCTATGTGCAGATGTCGCTTTTCGACACGGTCGGCAACGACGAGATAATCGAAGAAATAAAGGGGCTTGATTTGTCGCGCCTTACTCCGATAGACGCGCTGAACGAGCTTTACGCGATACAGGACAAGATTAAAAACAGGTGGTAGGACAAAAAATGCCGATTAACCTTTTGGATAGAAACACAATAAACAAAATAGCCGCAGGAGAGGTCGTGGAGCGTCCCTCCTCCGTCGTCAAGGAGCTTGTCGAAAACGCAATAGACGCAGGGGCGGACGCAATTACCGTCGAGATAAAGGATGGCGGCACAAGCTTCATAAGAATCACCGACAACGGCTGCGGCATAGAGGCGGACGAGGTGCGGCTTGCCTTCAAGCGCCATTCCACCAGCAAGATAAAGGACGCGGCGGACCTTGCGAGCATATCGTCGCTGGGCTTCCGCGGCGAGGCGCTGTCGAGCATAAGCGCCGTGGCGCAGACGGAGCTTATCACCAAGACCGCGCGCGCGGTTTTCGGCGTGCGCTACCGTATCGAGGGCGGCGAGGAGAAGCTTATGGAGGAAATCGGCGCTCCCGACGGCACTACCTTTATCGTCCGCAATCTTTTTTACAATACGCCCGCAAGACGCAAGTTCCTTAAAACCCCGACGACGGAGGGAGGCTATGTAAGCTCGGTAATCGAGCAGCTCTGTCTTTCGCACCCCGAAATTTCGTTCCGATTAATCGTGAACAATCAGCCCAAGCTCCAAACGATGGGCAGCGGGAACCTTAAGGACGTAATTTACACTGTTTTCGGTCGCGATATAACCGCGAATCTCATAGAGCTTGACAGGGACTTCGGCAGCTTTTCGATCGGCGGCTTTATCGGCAAGCCCTCGGTGTGCCGCGGCAGCAGGAGCCATGAAAATTACTATATCAACGGAAGATACATTAAAAACGGCATTGTTTCAAAGGCGATAGAGGAGGCGTACTCGCCTTTTATAATGCAGCACAAGTACCCCTTTACCTCACTGCATATAAGCATTGATCCGACGCTTTTGGACGTAAACGTGCACCCCTCCAAAATGGAGCTCCGCTTCGCGAACGCCCCCGTTCTTTTCGACGCGTTAAAGGACGCCGTTTCGGAGGCGCTGTCACGCAGGGAGCTTATTCCCGAGGTCACGATAGACAGCACCGTTAATTTTACAAGGGCTGAGGCGCGCCCGGTGCAGAGCGCGCAGGCTCCGAAGCCCCATGGCAGTGCAGACCCGATGCCTCAAACCGACGCGGCGCGCGCGCCGCAAGCCCTTAAGCGGCTTCCCGAGCCGTTTGAAACCCACAGGGCGGCAAGATACGCCGAGGCAGTTAAGGAGGCGGGGAAAAACCAAGCGGCTCAGCTTGAGCTTTTCGAGCGTCCCGAGCTTTTAAAGGAGCAGAACGAAAAAAACATAAGGATTATCGGACAGGCCTTTGAGACATACTGGATAATGGAATTTGAAAAAAACATGTACATCGTCGATCAGCACGCGGCTCACGAAAAGGTGCTTTACGAGGAATTTATGAGGCGCTACAAGGAGCGGACGGTGACGACGCAGTATATAAGTCCGCCCGTAATCGTCAGCGTGACTGCCATGGAGGAAAATATCCTGCGTGACAACCTCGGGCAGTTTACGGCGCTGGGCTTCGAGCTTGAGGGCTTCGGCGGCGGCGAATACTCCGTAAGCGGCATTCCCGCGGATTTCTCCTCGTCGGAGCCGAAGGAGCTTTTGCTTGAAATCCTCGACGATTTGGCTCAGGATTTGAAAAAAAGCACACCCGAAACCGTCAGGGACAGGATTGCGACAATGGCGTGCAAGGCGGCGGTAAAGGGCAGCAACAGGCTTTCGCACGAGGAGGCGCACGAGCTGCTTTGCCGCCTTATGAAGCTGGAGAATCCCTACAACTGCCCGCACGGAAGACCCACAATGATTACACTCAGCAAATATGAGCTTGAAAAAAAATTCAAGCGTATAGTTTAGCGGAGGCGCATATGACGGATAAGCTAAAAAAGCCGCTTATTATACTCACGGGTCCGACCGCCGTCGGGAAAACGGAGCTTTCGGTGCGACTCGCAAAGAAAATAAACGGCGAGATTATCAGCGCGGATTCCATGCAGGTTTACAGGCGGATGGACATAGGCACAGCCAAAATAAAGCCGCGGGAAACGGACGGCGTACCGCACCATCTTATAGATATTTTGGAGCCGACGGAGGATTTTAACGTATATCTTTTCAAGGAGCTTGCCAAAAAAGCCATGAAGGATATATATTCAAGAGGCAGGATCCCCATAATCGCGGGGGGAACGGGCTTTTATATACAGTCGGTGCTTTACGACATAGATTTTACCGATACCGACGCCGACACGGAATACCGCGGGGAGCTGTCAAGGCTTGCGCGCGAAAAGGGATCGGACTTTCTCCACGGAATGCTCGCGTCCGTCGATCCGAAGTCAGCCGCCGCGATTCACCCCAACAATGTCAAAAGAGTGATGCGAGCGCTCGAATACAATCATCAGACGGGCGGGAAAATTTCGGAGCATAATGCAGAGCAGAGAACAAAGGAATCGCCGTACAATTTCGTGTATTTCGTGCTGAACGACGAGCGGAGCGCCATCTACGGCAGAATCGACAGGAGAGTGGACGAAATGCTTGAAAACGGGCTGCTTGCGGAGGTAAGGAGCCTGCTTGCGGAGGGCTGCGGCAAATCCATGACCTCCATGAAGGGGCTTGGCTACAAGGAAATTATAGATTATTTCAACGGTGAAACCACGCTTGAGGAGGCAGTCCGCATTATCAAGCGCGACACGAGGCATTTTGCGAAAAGACAGCTCACGTGGTTTGGCAGGGAGCGTGACGTAACCTTCGTAAGCCTGAACGAATTGGGCGGCGGCTCCAGCGAGGAAATACAGGGCGCGGCGCTTGAATATATGCTGCGGATACTTAACGATAAAAATATTATATAAACGAGGTCGCAATGAACGGTAAATTAAGGGCTATGTACGGGGAATCGGGCATTTCCGAAAGGATAATCGAAATGTCGGCAGAAACGGAGGCGGAGCTTAAGGAGCGCTTCGCCGAAATAGACGAGGTGGCGGAATACAACCAAATGAAGGTGCTTGAGGCGTTCCGCAAAAATCAGGTGAGCGAGGCGCATTTGGGAGCGTCCACAGGCTACGGCTACAACGACATCGGCAGGGACACTCTTGAGCGGGTCTACGCCGACGTGTTCCATGCCGAAAGCGCGCTGGTCCGGGCGCAGATAACATGCGGAACGCATGCGCTTACCGTCGCCTTGGCGGGGAACCTGCGTCCCGGGGACGAAATTTTTTCTCCCGTGGGACTGCCCTACGACACGCTTCAGGGCGTTATCGGCATCAGGAGCGAAAGGGGGAGCCTTGCCGAATACGGAATAAGCTACGCGCAGGCGGAGCTTAAAGAGGACGGAAGCTTTGACTTTGACGCGATTGAGGCGGGAATAAACGAGCGCACAAGGCTTGTGACAATACAGCGCTCAAAGGGCTACGCGAGCCGTCCGACGCTTTCGGTCGAGGCGATGGGGGAGCTTATCTCCTTTGTAAAAAAAATAAAGCCCGACGTAATCTGCATGGTTGACAACTGCTACGGCGAGTTTGTGGAAACGGTTGAGCCGTCGGATATGGGCGCTGATTTGGTCGTCGGCTCCCTGATCAAAAATCCGGGCGGCGGACTCGCTCCCATAGGCGGCTACATCTGCGGCAAAAAGGAATACGTTGATAACGCCGCATACAGGCTGACCGCGCCGGGGCTCGGACGGGAGCTGGGGGCGTCGCTCGGCGTGAATCCCGTCTTTTAT
>JAMPDT010000011.1 GCA_023665525.1 Butyrivibrio sp.
CTCGGCTACCGCGTTTAGCTTCATAGTCACTCCCGCCGATATTCCCGCGGCTGCTATTACCGCCGCTGCCGATACAAGCGTGATTTTTAATGTTTTCTTCATAAAAATCCTCCTATTCCAACGTCAAACCCAAGTTTCCGAATGGCTGAACCGAATTCAAAAAGTCCCCGCTCAGCCAAGAGTAAGTTTCCGACATATATTTTTTCGCACTGCTAAGCGAACTGTACACGCTCTCTCCCTTCGATAAATGAGAATAGAAAACTCTCTCGAAATCCTTTGCTATCGTATTGGAAACTTGGTCCTTATAGCCTACCGCCGCCTTATAACCGTTGCTTACATTCCATATTCTTAGGGAAATCGGAGGATTTAAACAAAACCTGCGTGGACCCGTTATCCAAAACAAGCTCTCCGCCGTCCGACGTACCGTGCGTGCTTATATAAATCGACTCGGAATATTTAAAATACTGCTGAGCTCCGTATATGACCTTGGGACGCTCTATCATTTCGGCAGACATTCCGACATTCCTGAAATATTGGGCAATATTGTCAACGCCTCTGTAATCCCCGGAAAAATAATCACTGCTGTATATGAATGAGTTGATATTGCCTATCGTCGCGTCCGCTCGGACAACAGGAAGCAGGAGAAAAAATGGCAAAATGCAAATCAGTATTTTATTTTTTGATGTTTTTCGCATATTTTACTCCTTATCTGTTCATTCATTATTGTTACATCTATTATATGCCGTTTTAGAGTAATCAGTCAACTGTTTTCTTATGATATATCAAAATTCTTGTATCTTTTCCATCTATTCTTTGTCCGCCCTGCGTATACCGCGCACATTTTTTTCAACAAGACTGCGCGCCAGCATTACCTGATGTCCGCAGCCCATGCATTTAAGGCGGAAATCCGCACCCACGCGAAGCACCTCCCATTCGTAGCTTTTGCAAGGGTGCGGTTTTTTCATTTTTATAATATCTCCCGGCTCAAACTGCATATACTGCCCCTTCCCCGCCGCTTTTGTCTTTGCGGCGAACCTTTTATATGAAACAAAACCCCGAAAACCTGTGTTTTCGGGGTTCGTATCAGAGGCGAGTGACGGATTTGAACCGACGGTCAGGGAGTTGCAGTCCCACGCCTTACCACTTGGCTAACTCGCCTTGTGCCTTGACAGCTTCTACATTATATCAGTAATATTTTACTGCGTCAAGACATTATTTTAAAAAAGATTCAGAAATAAATGCAGGAGGATATTCTTGTCGTACAGGAAAAGCAGCACGGGATTGGAATTTATATCCTCAAATACCGCGCCCGCAAAGGCATGATTTCCGAATACGGTAATCAGCATAAAAAGCAGCCATACTGTCAGAAGCCCGAGCAGCGCGCCCACGATTGCTCCCGTCAGCCTGTTAAGTTGCTTGAGCACGGGCAGACGGCTCACAAGGTTAAGAATTGCGCTCACGACTGCCAAAATAAGCGTGACAAGCACAAAAACCGCCGCGTACACTATCGCGGAAAAAATAATGCCCGCCGCCGCATCGACTATATATTTGTTATATGCGTCACAACCCTTTTGTATGTATTCCTCCGCCGAATCCGCGATATTATCCCTTATCGTCACGGGAAGCGGCAGCTCGTTTACGTCAATCTGCACGTTTGCGCCTTGCAAAATTCCCTTTTCCTCAAAATAGCTCTCCGTCCTGTCCCTGACCGCCTCGTCCCACTGTGTATGCGACCTTACAAAGCCGCCTATATGGGGCGCGGCAAAGCTCGTAATCACAACCGCCAGTATCACGGACACGCAGGAAAAAAGCATTTTAACAATGCCCTTTCTCATTCCTATAAAAGTGCTTATCAAAATAACCGCGATAACCGCAATCAGCGTCCAATTCATATCAGCCTCCGTGTTTAAATTCAATTCTCATAAGCTTATCGGAGCCAAGGCAGATATATTCGCTGTTCCCCGAAATCGGAATCATCTCGACGATTCCCCCCTCTATGCTCCCGTCAAAAAGGACCTTGCCCTTCATATTCACCAGCTTGACGCTGCTGTCGCCGTACATAAGCAGGGAGTCCCCCGCAAAGGCATAACGCGAATAGCCTCCGCCTGCCTCGGCAGTCGTAACGGGATTGCCCGACATATCATACACCGCTATTCTTTTGGCATTATTTTTATCCGTATATACAAGTCCGACATATTTATCCGAGTAAAAAACCTTGTCAATCTCATATTCGGGCGCAACCTCCGCCACAAGCTTCGGATATTCGCTTACCTTAAAAAAGCTCACCACGTTTTCACCGACCGCGACCGCCGTGGTGCCGCCCGTAAACTTCACCTCCGCGACAAGCTGTTCCCCGTATGTGTCGTAGCCGCCGACCACGCGCTCCACCTCGCTTTGACCGACCTCTCCGAAGTTGTAAAAAACAACGCTCGTCGCAAGCTTTTGGGCGTCAACCGACGTATATGAAACTATCAGAAGATGACCGTCGGGCGACAGATCCATGCTCACGGGAACCCCATTGCCCGAAACCGTGGATTTAATGCCGGAAATCTTTGTGCCGTCAGAAGCGTACATATTTATGTAAACCGCGTTGCTGTCCTCAAGCGTCGCGGCTACCGTGCCCTGCGCGGACACCCTTATCTGCACTATCGGCAGCGCGGTGTTGACCGTGGAAATATAGCCGCCGCGGTCAAAAATAAAAATTTCGTTCCCCTCCGTATCGGCAACCGCCATATACTGTCCGCACACATCGTTCAGCGGACTTTTCATTTCATAGGTCTTGTTCCACTGCTGTTCCCCGTCATAGGAATACATAGCCGTTCCGTCCCTGCTGCATCTGACGTAGCCGCTGCCGAAATCCATATAGCTCGCATAGCCGTTGTCTCTGCGCGAAACGGAATTGCGCACCGAATAGGATTTATAAGCGGAGCGGTAATTTACAAGGCACAAAATCACGACAAGCGCTGCGACCGACAGGGACACTGCCGCCGCTATTATCCTCACGCGCGTCTTGTGCTTTTTAAGCCTTCCGCGATACTCTCCGTCGGCACTCTCCCCGTCGCCCCGAACGGCTCCGCTTTTCTCTTTTCTGTACTGTCTTATATCCGCCAACTGTTATAACTTCCCTCTTAATTAGGTATTTTTAACTCCATTCCCACAAGTATCTGCGATACATCGGCAAGACCGTTGTAATCAAGCACCCTTCTCGCGTCCGCCATTGCCTCCCTGCCGTAATATTCCCTGCATATTTTCAAAAGAGTATCTCCCGCCTTGACCGTATATACCTGATACGGCGGCTGTGTCGGCGCGGGAGTGGGAGCCTCGGTCGGCGCCTCTGTGGGCGCTTCCGTCGGTTTCTCGGTGGGCGGCTCGGTCGGCTTTTCCGTCGGCTTCTCGGTCGGCGGCTCGGTAACTGCGGGCTTGGTCGGCTCCGATGTCTCCTCCTGAGATGAGGTCACATCTCCCGTAACGGGATTTACGGGAACCGTTTCGTTCGCAGCCGTTGTCTTAACGTTTGCGTTGACCTCCCTGTCCGCGCTGCTGCCCGAAGCTCCGCCTGCCACATCGTGCTTGTTTATCACATTAACGCCGATAACAAGAACCACGATTATCAAAAGCATACTGAGCGCGTATATAAAAGTGAGGTGCCCCTTGACGCTCTTTGCCATGCCGCCCTTGCCGTCCTCCGCGACAAGCCTGCGGAACTCGCCGCCGCTCTGCGTCTGCGGCTCCTCCTCCGGCTCCTTGGGCGCCTCGGCTCGGCTGCCCCTAAGCTCGCTCATATACGCCTGCATTCTTTCGTTGCGCTCGTAAAATACCGTATAGCCCGCAAGCGGCGACAACCCGCCCGCAGTCTTTTCGTAAAAAAGCTCCTCCTTCGCTTCGGGATTCGCCATAAAAAATACGCTGTCCGCGCCCTCAAAGCTCTCCGCGTCCGCCTTGTTGATTATATACAGGTCATCCTGCGTGATTCTTGAGGACACAAGATACCAGCCCACCGTGTCAAGCCCGTCAAAATACCGCAGAATATCGCTTCTTACAATGGGCCATGTTTCCTCGGTAAAGGCTATTCTGTCCGTGAATACGGCGGCGTTTTTAACCTCAACCGCGCCCCTCACAAATATATACGACATATCGCCGTCAAGCCTCACCTCTCCGAGAAGCAGTCCGACAACCCCGTCGTCGTACTCGTCAACCTGCGTATCCCTTATAAAAGAGTGAACATAATCCTCTATATATACCTTTCGCCCGCTCCTGTCCGTACCTATCTGCCTTATGTTTTTGGGCAAATTGATGCTGTTTCCCATTTATTTTTCCTCCTGCCTTGATTACCCGCGAATCCTTGTCCCGAATCCAACCATATTCCCGTATATTGATTTTATCATTTTGTCACGCCAAAATCATCTCTTTTTTTATTTTTTTGAAAATATACGGCATGAAATATTTTCCGTTTCTCAAAAACTCGCAATATGTCTTATTTCGTCGTTAAAAAAACTGCATAAATTCTCCTGATTTTCCATACACTTCTAAGGTAATTTTTCAAAAAAATCATGAGAGGACTTGTTTGTAATGCTTCAGACCAAGCCGGACAAGCCGGCTAACGCATACCGTGCCGGAAATCAGACATCACAAACCGTTTATTTTGACTCGGACGTACCCAAATCGCCCTACGAGCTTAAGGAACAGCTCATAGCCATGTTCAGGCGGCACCGCGTGTATTCCAAAAAAATCGTGGTGCTTTGCATAGGCAGCGACCGCTCGACGGGCGACAGCCTCGGTCCCTTAATCGGTTATAAGCTTGAAAAATACCATATGGCGGACGTTTCGATATACGGCACCCTGCAAAGCCCCGTTCACGCCGCCAACCTCGCCGAAAAGCTTGACGAAATATATTCGCTGCACCCCAACCCGTTCATACTCGCAATCGACGCGTCGCTCGGGACAAAGGACCATATCGGCTACATCACCCTCGGCAACGGTCCGCTGCGCCCCGGCTTGGGCGTAAACAAGGCGCTGCCCGACGTGGGCGACATACACATAACGGGAATAGTCAACTTTTCCGGCATGATGGAGTCCCTTCTTTTGCAGACCACAAGGCTTTCGCAGGTTATGCGGCTTGCCGACACGATAAGCAAGGCGGTTCTGTACGGGCTTTCGGAATATTTTGAAATGTAACGCCCCTGTCAAAGTATATGCGCGCCGACAGCGCGTATGCATAAAAAAATGAATAGCTGTCTGACCTAATAATGAAAAATGGCTGAAAGGGAGCAGGTTGATTCTGTAAAACAAAGTGTCAATCACTTATAAATACAGGCAGCATACTATAAAAATACAGAGCAAAATTAGTATGATAACAAAAAGATAAACTACATCTATAAGAACTGTTATAATGTTGTTGCAGCCGAACTGAATTTACAATCCGCATACAATCACACAATACAAAGCGTTACCGAAATCTAATTAAAGAAGAACTTGTACATTTCTGTCATTACAAGGTTTACTACAAATACAAATTTCACAATTATCTAGATACTATAAATCCGGCAGTGACAATAAAGATGATACAGACATATGACCAACTTCACACGAATAGACTAATTAATCAGAAAGTATCATTTAATTTAAAAGTTTTATGGCTTTTAAAAGTAGCCCAAATACACCATTGGTAACTAATACTCCAAGTCTGAATCAAATAAACTAAGAAGATCCACATATAAAACTGTGCGCTGAATCAATAAATATTCCAAACCATTTTTATAAAAAGTAAGAATTTCAGGATTGTTCATCACTTCCCACCCGTCTATTTCCGTGGTTAAAGTCGAAATATTAAGATAACACTCATATATATCTTCTTTTAATTTGCTATACTTGGATATATCTCCACAAGCCACATATGCTTCAAGTAAATATCCTTTGGCTACTTCGTAATATTTCACTCCCGAATTTAATCGAAATATCACTTCTTCTAGGTCACTTAATATGTCACTGAATTCCGTCTCTTCCAGCTGCTTGTCCATCCCTTGTCCAATTTTCAATATTGCTACTTCAAGATTATATTGAATTTTAGCGCTTTTCTCATCCTCCGTTTCTGCAACAACTTCTGCTTCTTCTTTTGCAATGGTTGTTTCTGCTTCTGTTTCTTCTTTTGCAATAGTTGCTTCTGCTTCCGTCGCAGTCTCGGTACTGTTATTAGAACAACCGACTAATGCTATTGTAAAAATCAAACCCATCAAAAATATTGTAAACTTGTGCTTCATGCTTGACTAACCTCTCTCATAATTAGCTATTGTAGTTTAGCATATAATTTATTTCACTTATTTCAACAATAATCATATATCCTTGTATCCTTCAAAAGACTTAAAGTGTGTAAAAGTAGCGATTCAGCAGGTATCCAACTACGCTCTCGTCCGAAACACCGATACAGCCTCCGACACGGTAGCCGCCCGTCCCGTTTCCATTATGGCTATAAGCTCGTCCAGCTTGGCAATATCCGTAAAATCCTTTCCCAAAAAAGCCTCATATTCCGTAGAAATCTTAAGTCCCAAGGTTTTGACGCTCTCCTCAAGGCTCGCGCGGTGCTTTGACATCTCGTTATAGCTTGCCTCAAGCTCGTTTATTCCAGGCAGCTCGCGGCTCTCAATCTCGGCTCTGATCTCGGCGCTCGACGCCTCGTCGAAATTCTTAAGGGCGGCGTCCTTATCAGCCGTAATCTGAGCAATCTCCTCCTCAATATCCCGTATCCGCGAATCGAAATCCCCCAAGCCGTACATATCCTCATTCTTGTCGCGGGTAATCGAGCGGCGTATAACCGCAATCTGTTTTTTGTTGCTCACAATCCTGTCGTGAAGCTCCCTTATCGACTTAAGCTCCTCGCCGTGCTTATGCTTGGTCAGGTCTCCGATTATTTTGTATATGAAAAATACTATTAATATTACAACAAAATATGTTATCGCAAACGACGGAATCGTCCACGAATCGGGCAGCTTCTCAAGCGGAAGCGCCACATAGACAGCCGCGGGCAGAAGCAGGAACATAAGAATTATCATCAGGGCGCACACGAAAACCTCTCCCGCTCCCTTTGTAAAATAAAGCATAAAATAAAATCCGCTGCCGCAGAAGCGCGGAAGCCGCGCCTCCCTCAGAGAACGCCTTATGCTTTTTTTAAGCTCCTTGTTCTGCTCGGTCAAATCCGAGGTTTCCTCGGCAATTCTTCCCTTTACGCCCTTATCCTTAGCCTTCTCGCGCTTGGCTTTAACCTTTTTAAGCTTATCCTGACTTTTGCCGATTTCACCGTTAAATTTATCCGCAACCTCCGCGCGTCTTTTCTTAACCGTGCTTTCTATGTTATCCTTAAGGTTCTTACGGCTTAAGGCAAGCTCCTTTTCCAGTCTTTTCTCGTCCGACGCAGCCTGCCCGCACATAACGCGCGCATTGTCGTACTCCTCCGCCAGCTTGCGGTACACTCTGAGGTCGGCAAGTCCGCCGTTCAGAATATTACTGTTTTCCTCCAATCGTACAACCCCCTTCCAAGCGTAAAGCCGGATTATGCCGCTGTGTCGCAATTCGCACCATGGGCTCGAAAAAGCTCGTCCCTTGTCTATTATAAAACATTTGACGGAGGTTCACAAGTATTTATTTAAACCTCAAGCTTTAAATCGCCGCTCTTGATCCAGCCCGCCTTGCGCATTCCCTCCGCGATTGCGAGCGTCAGGACCGCAGGCAGGATAAAGTGCATAAGCGCAATCTCTCCCAGCGCGGCTGCGGGCTTCATTCCCTCGGCAAGCATTACTCCGTATGCCGAAAACTGCCCCACAAGCCCCGAGGTCCCCATTCCCGAGCCGACGGGGTTGCTGTGCATTTTAAATACCAGCGTCGCAAGCGGCGCAAGCAGTACGCTTGACAAAATCGGAGGAATCCATACGCGCGGATTCTTGACGATACTGGGCATTTGGAGCATTGAGGTACCGATTCCCTGAGAAATAAGTCCTCCGACCTTATTTTCGCGGTAGCTCATAACCGCAAAGCCGACCATCTGACAGCAGCAGCCGATTGTCGCGGCTCCCGCCGCAAGCCCGTCAAGCCCCAACACAACGCCAATCGCCGCGGAGCTTATCGGCAGCGTAAGGAAAATTCCCATAAGCGCCGATACGAGCATTCCGCCCACCAGAGGGTGCTGTTCGACATTTATCGTAATCAGGCTTCCCAGCCACGCCGTAAACCTGCTGATATACGGTCCCGTAAGAAACGCCACCGCCGCGCCTGCGGCAATAACGACAAGCGGCGTAAGTATGATGTCCACAGGCGTTTTTCCCGAAATAAGGTGTCCCAGCTCAATCGCCGCATAAGCCGCTATGAACGCGCTCAGGGGATTGCCCGGAGAGCCGAGGCTTATCGCCTCCGTAAGCGTCTGCGTTCCGGCGGCAAACGCCGCGGGGAACGCTCCGATCATTCCGACAACCGCCGCCGAAACCGTTACAAGCGGTCCCTCCTTGTATTTGCTTGCCACTCCCACGCCTATTCCCGCGCCCATAAGGCTCTTGGCAATATTGGCGGCGTATTTCATATAAAGCCCGACCGTGCCCGGCACAAAGGAGGCAATCTGTCCCACTATCGTTCCGATTATCAGCGTCGAAAACAAGCCGAGCGCCATTCCGCTGAAGCCGTCGATAAATACCCTGTGCAAATATTTCTTTATACCCTTCATTCTCTTTTCTCCCGATTTCCGTAACATTTCCGACAAGCGCCGCGTTTTGGCGGCGACATCTGTAATGTCAACTGTCTTGTCAGTTTAGGCAAGTTTAACACAACGGCGGAATTAAATCAAGTACCCCCTGCGCTTTAATTCCCTTTCTATAATATCAAGCGCGCTCTCCGATTCCGCCTCCACGGTATGATAATGAATGCCGTCCGTCAGAAGCTTAAGCGGCTTCGAGGTTTCACTGCCTATTTTTTCCATAAAATCATTTACGTCGCGCCTTGTACACATCTGCAAATCAGCCGTAATCGTGCCGTAAACCCCATGCTCCACCATAACGTCGAGCACTCTGCCCCCGTTATCGACAATGCAGTTAAGCTCGTCCCTCATTTTGTCATCGGTATGGCACACCCTGAACGTCCTCTTGAATTTGCCCGTATCGGGCGCAAAATACATATAGCCCTTGTTGGTGGAAATAATATTTTTGTCGGCCGCACGCAAAAGCGCTATATCCTGCACGATCACCTGCCTACTCACGCCCAGCCGCGCCGCCAGCGCCGTTCCCGACACAGGCTCGCTGTTCCCTTTCAGTATTCCTATTATATTATTCCGTCTTTCATTTCCTTCCATTACAGCTCTCCCGAAATAAATTTGATTTTATTTCAAAAATAGTATAGACTACATTTATCGGCGGCGCAAGCCGCAATGTGAGGTAAGCAGGATATGTTCAGAATGTGGTTCAAAATTTTCAAGGATAACCGTATGCTTCGCGACACCGTGATCGCCTATGAGGACGAACGCTCGCGCACGCAGAAGGTTTTTGCCGCCCTCGCGGACGCCTGCTATGAATTTGACTTGGCGGTTCCCATATGGCTTGACTCGACGGTGAACGATTTTAAGCGGCACGACAGGGCGCGCTTTCGGCAGGATAATTTTATAGAGCATATAGATTTCGATTATTTGGAAATACAGGTGATTGAAGAATAGGCAGACTGCGGTATTAATACCGCAGTCTGCCTCCGACTTATAAAGACAGCGCGCTACTTACAGGCAATATAAATATCCATGGTGTCCCCGTCGGTCTCAAAGCAGGGGATAACGTCCTTTTCCGTGCGCTCCAAGCCGTTCACGCGCATATACTCCATAAGCGTTTTGTAGCCGTTGGGAATGGTCACAAACGGATTTCCAAAGGGGCTTTCAATATGTATCGCCGCATACCTGTGGTCTGCCTGCGAATGTATTTCAGCGTCGGGAGGGACTATCCCCTCAGGCAGAACCCACGCCGCCTCGTAGCCGTGCATATTGAAAACGTTGATCTGCTCCTGCGATACATTGGGGAAATCCCAGCCTATTACTTTTGGATTTTCAACTCCATTATCCCGTGCGATTCCAAACATATGATTAAGAGCCTCCCCCTCGGGGTCTGTGCTTATAACGGCGTGCTTTACATAGCGGAAAGCAGGCACGGTTTCGACGCGCAGATTGGTATACGCCTCGTCGCAGGCAGCCATATCGTCGCGGAACAGATTGTCCAGCGAACAGTTGAAAAGCCTGCAAAGCTCTATCGCCTTGCCTATTTCGGGCTGCGCCGTGTCCAACTCCCACTTTGATACGGTCTGACGGCTGATATTCATTTTTTCAGCCAAATCCTCCTGTGTCATATCTCCCTTTAGATGTCTTAAAAACTGTAAATTTTTTCCGAAGCTCATAAAAAGTTCTCCTTTTATTTTTTACGCCGCGCCGCATTATCAGTATAGTATTTTACCTGAAGGGCTTCAACCAACCTGTATGCGCTGTTTTTTTGAACCGCGCAACCTCAAAGCGCGGAGAACGCTTCGCAGAAATAAAAAAGAAAAACCCTTCCGCGCCGGCTCTGACGCGAAAGGGTTCAAAAATTTATTTTTCAAGCTTTGCCCTGATGGCTTCTCTTTCCTTTTCATAGCCCGGCTTGCCAAGCAGCGCGAACATATTTTTCTTGTAGCTCTCCACGCCCGGCTGGTTGAAGGGGTTCACGCCGAGAATGTAGCCGCTTACGCCGCAGGCGAACTCATAGAAGTAAAAAAGCTCGCCGAGATAAAATTCGTTCTGCTCGGGAATATTGACCATAAGGTTTGGCACGCTTCCGTCGGTATGCGCGACCATAACGCCCATCATTGCGCTCTTGTTCACAAAATCAATGCTCTTGCCCGCAAGATAGTTAAGACCGTCGATATTCGCCTTCTCAAGACCAACAATAAGCTCGCACCTGGGAGTTTCGATATTCATAACGGTTTCAAACATTATTCTCGTTCCGTTCTGGATAAACTGTCCCATTGAATGCAGATCGGTAGTGAAATCGCAGGCGGTCGGGAAAATTCCCTTCTCGTCCTTGCCCTCGCTCTCGCCGAAAAGCTGCTTCCACCACTCCGATATATAATGGAGGCTCGGCTCGTAGTTCGCGATAATCTCGGTTGACTTGCCCTTTCTGAGAAGTATGTTGCGGATCGCCGCGTATTTGAGCGAATCGTTGTCCTCAAATTCGCTTTCGAGCGCAAGCCTTCTGCCCTCGGCGGCGCCCTGCATAAGCTTGCCGATGTCCGCTCCGCTGACCGCAATCGGAAGAAGTCCGACGGCTGTAAGCACCGAAAATCTTCCGCCCACATCGTCGGGCACAACGAAGGTTTCATAGCCCTCCGCGTCCGCAAGGTTTTTGAGCGCGCCCCTCTCCTTATCGGTGGTGGCATAAATTCTCTTTACCGCCTCGTCGTGTCCGTATTTTCTCTCAAGCATCTCCTTGAAGATACGGAACGCGATTGCGGGCTCCGTCGTCGTTCCCGATTTGGAAATAATATTTACCGAAAAATTCCTGTCGCCGATAACGTCAATAAGCCCCGCAATATAGGTGCTGCTTATGTTGTTGCCGACAAAATATATCTCGGGCGTTTTTCTTTCGTCCTTCGTGATATTGTTATAGAAGCTGTGCCTTAAAAAATCCACAGCCGCCCTTGCGCCGAGATATGAGCCGCCTATTCCGATAACGACAAATACATCGGAGTCGCCCTGTATTTTCCTTGCGGCAGCCTTAATCCTCGCGAACTCTTCCTTGTCATAATTTACGGGAAGGTCTATCCAGCCCAAAAAATCGTTGCCTGCGCCGGTTCTCTCAACAAGAGTATTCTTTGCCGCCAGCGCCTCCTTCTTTATTGCTTCTATTTCGCCGGCAGTAATAAAATCGGCAGCTTTTGCGTAATCAAATGTTATCTTAGCCATTTTATCATTCTCCTTTGTCCTGAATAACTGAAAATCGCTATACATTATAATGGATTATTTAAAATTAATCAACCCAAATATTCCCTTAAAATTTCGTCAATCAGCTTTTTTTCCTCCGCCGAAAACTCCTTGGCGCGGCGCTCGGTCCGAGAAGTCTCGCTCGGCTCGCGTTCCTGTTTTACTGCCGGCTCCGCCGTCGCCGCGGAAAAACGGTTTTCAAAATAATCCACAAGATTGACGGTTATGCGTTCTTTTTTACCGGGAATGTCAATCAGGCGTCTTGTCCCGCTTATAATGTACATAGCAAGAAATCCAACCAAAAGATACTCCATTGTATGCGATTTGTCAAGCAGTGCGCCGCAAATTCCGCATACGACGCACATTCCCGAGGCAAAGGCGGAGACCTTTTCAAAGCTGCCGAGCTTAACGCCGTATATTTTATATTTGTCAAGATACTTTTCCGCAAACGCCGCGGTATTGCTTATTTCATGCCCCATCTTCAGACAGTTCTCATATCTGAGCTTCAACTGCCTGAAAAAACCGAAGCCCGTGTGCTCTATGCCCTCCGCCTCTCTGACAAGCTCGTTCATGCGCTTCCTTAAAAACGTGTTGACAGCCAGTCCTATCAAAAAAGCGGCTGCCGCCATAATAAAAAAATACATTTTCGCCCTCCCGATTATATTTTCTTACACTAATGATAACCAAAAAGGGGACGGGTATAAAGCCGCTTTCCTTCGCCTAATTTTTACAAAATATCTAAATATGCGCGATCATATCGCACAAAAGCGCCACGGAATTGTCTATCGCGCGCCTCTCGAACTCACCGTAGTCCATGGACGCGCTGTCGTCCGCCTTGTCCGAAATCGCCCTGATTATAAGGAAAGGCAGTCCGTTAAGATAAGCCGCCTGCGCTATCGCCGCCCCCTCCATTTCCGTGCATGAGCCGTCAAAAAGCTCTATAAGCCTCGCCTTTATCGCCTTATCGCTGATGAATTGGTCGCCGCTCACAACCCTGCCGTCATGCACGCCTATACCGGGCACCGCTCTTTTGCAAGCCTCGCGCGCAAGCCCGCGAAGCCCCGCGTCCGCCTCAAATACCGAGGTTTTCATTCTCGGAATGATGCCCGGCTTATAGCCGAAGCCCGTCGCGTCCACGTCATGCTGCAAGGTGTCCGTGGAAAGCACCACGTCGCCTATGTTTATTTCATTGCGCAGCGAGCCCGCGATTCCCGTGTTTATCACCGCGTCAACATGAAAATAGGTCGCGAGCACCTGCGTGCATACGGCGGCGTTCACCTTGCCGATTCCGCTGCGCACCACGACAACATCCTTGCCGCCGAGCTTCCCTTTGTTAAAAACCATACCCGCAATCTCCGCGGACTCAACCTCCGTCATTTTATTGACGAGCTGACTTATTTCCTCGTCCATTGCTCCGATTATTCCTGTCATAGCGTACCTCCCGTTTGCAATTTTTTTAAGTATACCACTTTTTTCGCATATATGCTATACTGTTTGGAGAGAACAAAAAATATCATATTATGGGAGGAAAAATTTTGAATACCTATAAGACAAAGGGCGTATGCTCAAGTGAAATCAGATTCGACATAGAGGACGACACAATCAAATCCGTGCAGTTTGTGGGCGGTTGCTCGGGCAACACTCAGGGCGTCGCGAGCCTTGTCGCGGGAATGAAGGTTGACGAGGCGATCAAGAGGCTTAACGGAATCAAGTGCGGCGCAAAATCCACCTCCTGCCCCGACCAGCTTGCCAAGGCGCTTGCGGAGTTTGCGTCCGCCAACCGCTAATTTCGGTATACATCACTGCGCGCCCAAATCGGCGCAATATCATGGAAAGGCTTATTTTATGAAAAAAATAATTCTCACGGGCGGAGGCACCGCCGGGCACGTAACCCCAAATATAGCGCTTCTGCCCCATCTTAAGGAGGCGGGCTTTGAGGTTTCCTATATCGGCTCCTACAACGGCATCGAAAAAAAGCTTATGGAGGAGCTTGGCGTTACCTATTACGGGATTTCGTCGGGCAAATTCAGACGCTATCTCGACGTCAAGAACCTGACGGATCCCTTCCGCGTAATCAAGGGGCTTTCGCAGGCAAAAAAGCTAATCCGCCGCATTAACCCCGACATAGTATTCTCCAAGGGCGGCTTTGTCGCCGTCCCCGTGGTGATGGCGGCGGGCAAATGCAACATTCCCGTAATAATACACGAATCCGATATGACGCCCGGGCTTGCCAACAAGCTCTGCCAAAAGCACGCGCTTAAGGTATGCTGCAATTTCCCCGAAACCGTGAAAATGATTGCCAACGGCAAGGGCGTTCTCACGGGCTCTCCCATACGCCGCGAGCTGCTTTGCGGCGACAGAGCGGCGGGGCTTGCCCTCTGCGGCTTCAACACCTCGAAGCCCGTGCTTATGATAATCGGCGGAAGTCTCGGAGCGGCTCACGTAAACGACGCCGTGCGCACCGTTCTTCCCGCGCTTCTTGACCGCTTTCAGATTATCCACGTATGCGGAAAGGGCAAAACCGACGAGACGCTTAACGGCACGGCAGGCTACAAGCAGTTTGAATATGTAAACGAGGAGCTTAAAAATCTCTTTGCGGCGGCGGACGTCGTAATCTCACGCGCGGGAGCGAACGTCATCTGCGAGCTGCTCGCGATGCGCAAGCCGAACCTCCTCATTCCGCTCCCCGCCGAGGCGAGCCGAGGCGACCAGCTCCTAAACGCCGCCTCCTTCCAAAAGCAGGGTTACAGCGCGGTCCTTGAGGAAAAGGATATACGGGACGACGCGCTCGTCAGCGCGGTTATCGGGCTTTATGATGAGCGCGGCAAATACATCGAAGCCATGAGCCGCAGCAGACAAAACGATTCCGTTGAGGCAATCGTGAGGCTTCTCGTTCAGTACAGCAAATAAAGCGGCACACGCGCGCCGCCCGAGGTGATTTTATTTTGTTTAAGAAAAAGCAAAGGCTCTCCTACGATAAAGAGAACCAAAGTCCCGTTATCCGCGCAAGCATCTGCAACGGCGAACAGGTCGTCGGCTTCGAGGACCGCCGCACAGGAGGCTTCACGGAAATTATGCTTATCCGAAACGATAAGGATTTGCGGGAATTTGCGGAGCTTTACGGAATTTCGGCTTCGGAGATTAAGAAAAAATATTAAGGCGGGGGAACCCGCCTTAATTGAGGTCACATAATCGCCTGATATATGCAGCTTTTTATCGTATCCGCGGTCGCGCTCCCGTGCGCCTTGATGACGGGCTTTTTTACGCCGAGTATCATTGCGCCGCCGTAATCGTTGAAGCGGTAAAACAGTCCGATTTTATCCGCCAGCCCACCGATAAGCCGCGCGTCTTCCCCTGCGGCGGCGCAAAGCCGCTCCACAAGTATTCTGCCCGTCGATTCGGTGTTTTTGAGAATCATATTTCCCGTAAAGCCGTCGCATACCACCACGTCGTATTTTCCCGTAAAAATATCCTCGGGCTCTATATTTCCCTTAAAATTAAATTCACCCTCCTTAAGCGCGGCAAACACGCTCTTAAGCTTCTCGGTGCCCTTGCCCTCCTCCTTGCCGACCGACAAAAGCGCGGTCGCGGGACGCTCAATGCCAAACGCCGACTTCATATAATCGCAGCCGAGGCGCGCGAAAAGCAGCATATCCTCGGCGGTCGGCTCCAAATTCGCGCCGCAGTCCAAAAGACAGAGCCGTCCCTTATCACTGTAAGGCAGGAGAGTCCCGAGCACAGGCTTTACAACGCCGTCCAAAAGACCGAGCTTTACAAGAGAGGACACGAAAACCGCGCCGGTGCTGCCTACGCTTATAAGATTATCCGCGTCGCCGCAGGAGGCGTAATAATCAAACGCCGCCGAAATCGTATATCCGTTGTCGCCGTGAACCGCCAAGGTCGGATTGTCGCGGTTGGTCAGGACCTTGGGCGCGTGAATTACGCTCAGGCGCGCCCCGTCATACTCATAAGCCGACAGAAGCCCTGTAAGCTCCGCCTCATCTCCCGCAAGAACTATCTCAAGCTCCGAAACCTCGTTCAACGCGCCAACAGCGCCGGGCAGCAGCGCCTCAACGCCGTTGTCGCCGCCGTACAAATCCAAAACTATTTTTTTCATGCGCTTATCCTCTCACTGAATGGCAAAAACATAATCGTATACGCTCTGACCGCCGCAAAGGTAATAAATCTCCGCGCCGCGGCAAAGCTTTTCAAGCCGGGGCTCAAGAGCCTTGACCTCGCCCAGCAGAACCTCGTCCCTGCATATGACGAGAACGGATTCCTTATCCTCAATGCCCTGTATGCCGCCGAACAAGGCAAGCACCGCGTCGGCGCGGTTTGCGCAGTCGGCGACAATGGTTTTGCCCGACATCGCGATATAATGCCCGACGTGAATTTCAACTCCGTCGATACAGGCGTCCCTCGTCGCGGGACATACCGTGCCCGTAACCGTGCCGCTTATTTCCTCGTTCATATAGCCGATGATTTTTTCAACGCTGTCGTCCTTGTTGAGTATCGAAAGCGCGCTGTAACCCTCCGCCATCGAGTGCGTGCGCACAATATGTATGTTTATGCCCTCGCACATCTTTTGAACCTGCTCCGCAACCATAATTATATTGCTGTTGTTGGGAAGGATTATTATATCGTCCGCCATAACGCTGTCTATCGCTTTTATGAAGTCGTTGGTGGAAACATTGTCGGACTGGCCGCCATCAACTATGCGGCTTGCCCCCAAGCGGGTAAAAAGCTCCCCGACTCCCGTTCCGTCGGCAACGGCGATTACCGCGCACTTTTCCTTTTCCTTCAGAAGCGTTTCCTGATGCTGGATCGTCATATTTTCTATCTTGATCTTTATAAATTCACCGAATTGGTGGCAGTATTTCAGCACAGCCTCGGGCTTTAGGGTATGGACATGAAGCTTAAGCTTATTCCCGTCCGTTACGGTCACAACCGAATTTCCCACGTAATTGAGGAAATCCACGGTCTTTTTAATGTTGAATTTCGCGCCGTTTTCGGAATCAAGCTTGACAATCAGCTCCGTACAGTACCCGAACTCTCCCGTATCCGCCGCCGCTGTCATGGGCGAAGCCGTTCTGACAAATTCGTCCGCGTCAAAGCCCGCGCTCTTATCGAGCGCGCCGAGCATTCCCGTAAGCATACATACGAAGCCGAAGCCGCCGCTGTCCACAACTCCCGCTTCCTTCAGCACTGCCAAAAGATTGGGCGTGTTGGCAAGGGATTTCTTCGCCACCTCCGCCGCGAGCCTGAGATAATCCTCCACCGTGGTTTCCTCGGTAATGCTTTCCTCGCACTCCTCATAGGTTTCTCTCGCGACCGTGAGTATCGTTCCCTCCACGGGCGAAACCACGGCGTCGTAAGCCGCCTCCACGCCGTTCATAAACGCGTTGTTTAACGCAAGCGCGTCAAATTCGTCCGCCTCAATATCCCCAAGGCTTGCAAAAAAGCCCTTGAACCACTGTGAAAGAATAACGCCCGAATTGCCCTGCGACGCCATAAGCACGCCCTCGTAAAGGCTGCCCATATCCTCGGGCGTAAGCTCCCGCTCCCCTATTTCGGCTATCGCGCCAATCGCGCCGAGAATCGTTTTTTCCATATTGGTTCCCGTATCTCCGTCGGGTATGGGAAAAACATTGAGGCTGTTAAGCTTTTCCTTATTGCTTGAAATACTCTGCGCCGCTCCGGCAAGCATATTTTTAAGAATTGAAATGTTCATTTTGTCCCCATGTAAAAGTTAGTTTTTCTCTATATGTGAAGATTTCAATGCTCCGTAATAGTACACGATGACCGTTCCGGGACCTACCGAAGCGCCGACAATCGGTCCGATTACGTTAAGCTCGATTTGCACGTCGCCGAGCGTCTCCTTAAGATAATCCCTGACGGTGAGCGCGTCCTCCTCGCATTCGGCATGAGCTATGCATATCGTCTGCTCCGCGGGATTCTCGATGTGCGCCGCGGTATAGTCCGCGATTTCCCTAAGCGAGGTCCTGCGCCCCTTAACCTTGCGGATTCCCACATTCTGCCCCTGCGCGTCCGAAATAATAATCGGCTTGACCGCAAAAATATCTCCGAAAAACGCGCTCGACGCCTTTATTCTTCCCGACCTCTTAAGATAGGCAAGCTCCGCCACAGTCGCGCAGAGATTGAATTTATGCCTGTTCAGGTCGAGCCACGCGTATATCTCGCCGACGCTTTTTCCCTCATCGCGCATCTCTGCCGCCTTTATCGCCATTGTTCCCTGACCCATGCCGCTGTGGAGCGAATCGACGCAGTATATGCTCCTGCCGGGATATTCCGCCATAAGCTTGTCCCTCATCACATACGACGAGGTAACGGAGCCTGACAGCGCCGACGAACAGCCTATGTACAAAATGTCGCTTCCCTTCTCGAGATACTCTCTGAACTTCGCGTCAAACTCCGTCATCGGAACCTGAACCGTCGTAAAGCGCGTGCCGTTCTTCATCGCGCCGTAAAAATCCGCGGGCGTTATTTCCTCCCAGTCGAGCGACGCCTTATACTCCCTGCTCCCGTCCGAAAAGCCCATAAGGGCATAGTCGATATTGTACTTTTCCCTCAGCTCCCTGCTAAGATCCGCGGTTGAATCCGCCAAAATTGCAAACTCCGCCATTTAACGCTCCTCCTGTTATATATCCTTTATAAATTTTTTAATGCTTTCATCGTATTTATTTTCGTCGGCGATACGAAGGTGGGAATGCGCGCCGTGCTCAAACCACACCAGCTCCTTGCGTTCGCTTTGGCACGCCTTGAATAATTTCTCGCAGTACACGGGCAGCGAGCTTATGTCCTCCCTGCCGCAGAGCATAAGAAGCGGCGTGCCGATCCGGCGTATGCATTTTATCGGTCTGTACTTGATTATGTCGGCGTTCGCCCAATGCTTAAACAGCCACGCCATTTCCTCGGAAACGGGAAACGTCGGGTGCCCCGCCGTCTTGGTTCTCTGCTTTATCACGTTGTAAAAGGACAAAAACGGTCCCTCGAGCACAATCGCCTTAAGGTAAGGATTTTTCGACATCGCGACGTATATCGCGGTTGCGGAGCCTATGCATACCCCGTGGATCACAACCTCGTCCACGGCGTAATCCCTGTGCAGCATTTCGATCCATTCCGCCACGTCGTACTGCTCTCTTATTCCCGCCGTCGCGTATTTGCCCTCGCTTAAACCGTGCGCCCTGCCGTCCACCGTAAGCACGCTGTAACCAAGCTCTTGGTAGGGCTTTGCAAAATAATAGCTGTACTCCAGCGCCTCGGCGCGCCCCGAAAGTATGATTACCGCCTTGCTTTTGCCAAAATCGAAAAATTCTCCGACAAGCTTAAGTCCCTCGCAGGTCACGCTGACCTCGCGCTTAAATTCCTTTACCTTATCCGCCCATTCAAGCCCCCGCTCGTACATCTCGCTGTGCTCCGCGTTCTCGGGACAGCTATTCGCCCTCGCCCACTTGTCGGGAGAGGTTCTCACGAACTGATTGGCGTACTGCTTTTTCGCTATCGGCATCGTCATAATAAGCATACCGATTATGGATATTATGATAAAAGCCACAATCGGTATTACTATTGCAAGGGGGCTGACTGAAAGCGTTATGAACACGCTTTGCATATTATCCTCCGTAGATATTCGGTATGTTTATTTTCCCATAATTTCGTTAAGGACCTTGGTTTCCTCGACAAGCCCCTCCGAGGTTTCGGGACCCATAAAGAAAACGTTCACCATGCCCGGACCGATCGATGCTCCGCAGGTCTGACCTACCACAAGCATAAGGATTTCCTTCGGGTGGAAATTCTCTTCCACAAGCTCCTTCATCTTGAGCGCCTGCGCCTTTCTGTTCGTATAGGAAATGACTACGCGCTGATTGGCGATGTCCTCCGACATTCGCTTGATATATTCGACGGACAGCTCATAAAGTCCGTTATAGCCCTTTGTTTTGGCAATAACCTGATTCTCGCCCTTACGGTTTACCTCCGCAAGGGGCTTGATTCCCACGAGATTTCCCATAAAAGCCGCAACTCCCGTGATTCTTCCCATTGCCTTAAGGAAGGACAGATCGTCCACCGTGCCTATTTGGCGGATTTTGTGCTTGTTGTCCTCAACCCATTTCGCGACCTCGTCGAGCGTTTTGCCCGCCTTTTTCATCTCGCCCGCCTTTGAGGCAAGAATCGCAATCGCTCCCGCATACCTTAAGGTATCGACGCAGACGACGCGCTGATCGGGATACTTATCCTTAAGCTCCTTCGCCGCGTTTACGCAGTTGGCGTAGGTTCCGCTTAAGGCTGTCGAAAGCGAAAGGTTCAGTATCTCGTAACCCTGCTCAAGATATTTTTCAAAAAATTCCACCTGCGTCGCAAGACTTCTTATGGAGGTCCTGTATATGCTCTTTTTGGACATAGAGCCGTAGAAATCGGCGGGCGTAGTATTTTTCCAGTCCATATCCGTAACAGCGGTAGTTCCGTCGGGGCTTGTAATATTGCCCGGAAGATAATCGGCTATGCCGAATCTTTCGCGAAGCTCCAAGGGCAGATCGCACGCCCCGTCGCAAAGTATTACGTAGTCTCTCATTTGTTAATCTCCTTCTCAACCGTCACAATCACATCTCCGACGTTTTTGCACGCCGACATACTGTCAACAGGCAGCGTGATTCCGAACTCCTTTTCAATTTCTAATATTATCATTACGAACGAGAGGCTGTCAAGACCGAGGTCCTCCCTTAGCAGGCTCCCCTCTTCTATCCTCTCAAGCGGAACATCAAAGCTTCGGTTCATGACCTTATAAACCCTGACCATTACTCCGTACAATCTCTCCAATGTACTCATTATGCGTATTTCCTCCTTTACTTTCCCGCCAAGCGCCGTGCGCGCACGGGCTTTATCAGTTCTCCGACTTAAGCCTTTCGGTATGCTGTCTTTCAAGCTCCCGCCTCAGCCGTTCGTCCTCGTCTGTTTTTTGTATATCAAGGTCCTCCTTCAAGGCGGTAAGCTTATCGTGCAGCAGCCCTGTGACCTCCGCCACGGTATCGGGATTCACCCCTTCTCTTGCGTAGTAATCCCTCAAAAAAACGGGATTCCCGACGGAAAGCTTCACGCTCCTGAACAGCTTGTAAATTCCGTCGATGTACACGGGAACAACGGGCGCTCCCGTAAGCGCCGAAAGCATTGCGGGTCCCGTGTGGAACTCGTCGATGCTGCCGTCCATTCTGAAATGCCCCTCGGGAAAAATAATCAGCGTCCCGTCATTTTCAAGCAAATCTATGCATTTCTTGAGCATCGCCCAGTCAAAGCCCGTCCTGTCAAGAAAAACCGCTCCGACATTTTTTTGCAGATTATATAAAAATTTATTCTTTACAGCCACGTCCTTCGCAATTACGCAGTGCGGCTTGCGCCCCGCAAAAATATAGCAAAGCATCGGACCGTCCAGCCACCATGTATGGTTCCCGATAACTATCATTCGCTTACGGCGTTTCTTCATAAGCCTCGCAAGACCGCTCTCGTACTTAATTCGGGGACGGAGCGTAAGTTTCAGCGCGGCAATCGCCGTATACAAAACAAACCTTCCCGCAAAATTCATTTTATCCGCGGGCGCGCGTCTCCTGCCGTCCTCAAAAAAGAAATCCTTGTAAAGCCTTTGGAAGCCGCACATATTGTCGTAAAGCGCCCTGTTAAGCCTGTCGGCGCTCTCCGACAGCCTCTCGCCCTCCTTAACATACTCCTGCGGATACATAAGACTGCCTATAATGCATTTGTCCCTCTTTAAAAAGCCCCGTCTGCCCTCGTGGTATATGGGAAGAATCGGAACGCCCGACTGTACGGAGATAAGCGCCGCGCTGCGCTTGAACTCGTATATCTCGTCAGAGGTTTCTATTTTGCCCTCGGGATATATGAGAACTATCCCGCCCTTGTTCAGAATATCTATGGATTCGTTGACAAAGGAGAGATCGCCCGAAAAACGGTCCGCCTTTATAACGCCCATTACCTTCAAAATAAATCTTAAGAAGCCCGAGTGCGCGTACAGCGTTTCCGACACGACCACATGGACTCTCCTGAGCGCGAACATTCTGACGATCAGCGGAAAATCCATAAAGCTCTTGTGATTCTGAACGATAATAAGCGGTCCCTTGTACGCCGTCGTGTTTATTTTATCTCCCACAAAATACTTGCGGATACCCAGCGCGAAAAAACCGGGAATAATTCCCGTAAGCTTAATAAGCCATCTTATCAAAAACATATCAAACACCCGCCCCGACGCTCTTCATCGCAAAAATACAGTCCGCAAACGCCATCGGCGTAAGCAGGACAGTGCCGTCAAGCTGTATTTCGACGCCGAGCCTGTCGTTTATTTCACAGAGAAGCTCCACATACCCGAGACTGTCGCCCTTTAGGTCGTTTATATAGCTGCTGGTGTCGCTTATCTGCTCCTCGTCGGTCTTGGCAATCGCCGCGAACACCTTTTTTACCTCGGAAAGAATCCTCTGATATTCCTCATTCTTATAATTTTCCATAGCTCCCTCGTTGGGTAGCACGCATTCCTCGCAGAAAAGCTCTCCGTTTTCAAGCATCGACGTAAGCCTTTTGCGGTTCACCGCCTTAAGCGTATACGGGACCTCGCCTATCACCGACACGATTTTCTGCGGACGCTCGACCATCGGGAGCCTGTCAACCGAGTCGAACAGAGCTTTAAGCGAGCCCGCCCTGTCAAACGCGCTCTCCGCGCCCGACTCCTCAAGCGCAAGCACGATCTGCTTTCTGCCCTCGTACATCATATACAGGATCGAGGCGCTTTTAAGACCGCCCTTGTCAAGCCTCTGCTCGATCGCCTCGGGCGAAATGTTTTCGCCGCTCTCCGCAACGATTACGTCGTCGCTGCGCCCGATTATCAGAAGCTCTCCCGCCTCGTCTATACGAACCTTGTCGTTGGTGCAGTAATATTCCCCGCGGTTCGGCTCAAAGCCGCCGTCCTTAAAAATTCCCTTAAAGCAGTTCCCGGAGGCTATCTCAAGCTCCCCGCTGCCGTTCACCCTGTAGGCAATGTCCGAAAAAATTCTTCCGCAGGATCTGCTGCTTCGGCGCGACGGCCGCCTGTCAAGATTTACGGACACTATCCCGCTTTCCGTAAGACCGTAGCCCTGATAAAGCGAATAGCCGATCCCGTTCATAATTTCCACGGTCCGCTCGGATATAAAGCCGCCGCCCGCGATACAGAAGTTAAGATTGGTTCCGAGCGCCTGCTTCCTGACCTTTTTAAAAAGAAGGTTCCGCGCGATCCATGCGCCCGCCGTCGGGAACGCGCTTTGCAGTCTGTTGGAAAGCCTTACCGCCCTGTCAAAAACCTTAAGCTTATTCTGCTTCTTAACCTCATAAAGCAGGCTTGAGGTAATTTTTTCCCATACGAGGGGAATCGCAAAAAAATGCGTCACCTCCTGACGGCGGCATATATGCTGTATGGTTTTCGGCGAATAATCAGGCAGAAATATAAGCGTCCTGCCGAAAAACGAGAACCACATAAGCGTGGACACAAGTCCGAATATATGATAGAAGGGCAGAAAAGCCAATATCCTTATCTCTATTTTACGGTTATGCTTGATGGTCGGATTGATTCTGACTATCTCGCCCGTAAGCTCAATCTGACGGCATATGCACTGTCCGTTATGGCAGATCAGCTTCGGCTCCGAGGTAGAGCCGCTCGTAACCATTACCACCTCGTCCGACCAAAGCCCGTCGCCCGCGCTCCGCGTTGGCTCTCCGAGGAAATCCTCCACCGAAACGCATCCCTCCACACGCTCGTCCGAGGAAAAGCTGCACGCCGCGCCGAGCTTGCCGATTATGCTGTTTGTGACCTCCATATCCTGCCTCGTGTTGAGCAGAACGGGAATATTTCCCGATTTGAGAATCGCCCAAAAGCAGGCAGCCCATTCGTTGGAGTTATCCATATATATTCCTATATATCGGGATTTATTACTCCCGAAGCGCTCGCAGAGATTGCCGCTGATATTTTCAACCATATTAAAAAGAGCATTGTAGGTTGTTTTAATGACCCTGCCCTCGGCTGCGGTTTCCGAAAAAACCTCGCCTCTGTGATGCTCCCGCATAATTTCGTATATTGATTTAAAGGTATAATCCGTATGATTAAGTAAGTCGAGATATTTTGCCACCAAATCCACTGTCCGCAATCCTCCTAAAGACGCTTAAGCCCCTCTGCAAGCTCCGATAACGCCGCCTCCGCCTGCGGCACAACTCCCGTATAATCCAAAAAGGCGTGGGAAACTCCGTTATATCTTATCAGCCTGCATTTGCCGCCGCTCTCCGTATATTTACGGGCAAAATACTCCTCCTGAAGCCTCAGCCCGTCAAACTCCGCCGTATAAACGGTACATTCGGGCAGTCCGCTCAAATCGCCGTATATCGGGCTTACGCGCGCGTCCCTCTTAAGCTCCTCAAAGCGCTCTCCGAGATACGCCGAAAGAATCAGCTCCATAAGCGCATTATTGCCCTTTCCGTCCGCGCGTCCGAGCACAAGGCGCGATTCTATGATCTCCCTCTGCTCCCCGTCAATCGTATATTTGTCCTCGCTCCACTCGTAAAGCCCGTCCAGCGAGTACATATCCACCACGGGATAAAACAGCTCGAGCCGCCTTATTTTTATGCTGTCGGGACAGCTCATTGCCGCCGCCACCGCAAGGTTCGCTCCCGCGCTGTCACCCGAAAGCACTATTTTGTCCCTGTCTATGCCAAATTCCTTACAGCCGTCGTAAATATGCCCGATAAGCGCCGTGCAGTCCTCAACCGCCGCAGGATAGGGATTCTCGGGCGCAAGCGAATAGTCTATGTTAAATACGGCGCAGCTCGCCGCCTCCGCAATAAAACGGCACGGCTCGCGGTACGATTCCGCACTGCCCGCAATAAACGAGCCGCCGTGAATATAGACAAGAGCGGCTCTGCCGTCTCCTTTCCCGCCGTCATAAAAGAATACGGGAACCTCGCGTCCGCACGCATTCACCGTAAAACGCTTTTCCTCAATATCCCCGCGCGCAATCGGCTTGCAGTAGGTCTGCGTCTGCCTTCTTATAAGCTCCAAATCGGGAGCCGCGGGCGGAAGCTTTTTTTGAAGCTCATATAATGCCTTTCTGATATAAAATTCTCTCGCGTCCATAACACCGGGCTTTACGGCGTCGGGAACGGGCTTTATTTCCACCTTAAGACCCTCGGCTTCCTCATAAACCGAAGGCTCCTCATATATTTTACGGGCAAGCTCTCTTACATCTGCCTTCATAGTTCTCACCTGTCCTGTTTTTCCTTAATTTTCCCGATAAATAAGCGATTCCCGCTATCAAAAGCAGGGGCGCCGCCACCGTCAGCGCCGCGTTTCCCGTCAGCAGCGCCACCGCCGCCGAAGCCGCCCCGAACAATATATGTCTCACGAGAATGCGGCACGCGCTTACCGCCGCCTCTTTTTTGTTATGCATACAAAAAAATCCCGTAACGCTGTACGCGCAGTGAAGCAGCCAAAGCCCGCCGTTCCAAGCCGCGCCCCAAAAAAGCAGCTCCGAACGCCTGCTCATACAATATATTCCCACCGCGCAGGCGATATATATAATGAGCGGGACCAAACCGCCGAGCAGCAGTCTGCTCTGAATCCTGACCGTGTCGAGAATCGGCTTAAAATGCGAGGCGCTGTTGTTATTTTCGTATACGGTCTGAATGGGAACCTCGGCTATCGGACAGCCCATAAATGCCGCCTTTATAAGCACGTTCATCTCATATTCGTAATGATTCCCCCCGACCTCGAGCAGCCATTTTGCCATATCCGCGGGAAAGCCGCGGAGCCCCGACTGGTTATCTCGGAGATAACGCCCCGTCGCAAGCGTATAGGTCAGCTTGGACATATCGTTTCCGATTCGGGAGCGAAACGGAATTTCCTTCGACAGGCTCCTGCTCCCAAGCACTATCGTTTTTTCGCTCTCAAGAATCCTCGCTATCTTTATTATATCCTCGGTCTTATGCTGTCCGTCGCCGTCCGCCGTAACAAAGCCGTCCGCCTCATACTCCGAGGCAATGTGCCGTATACCCGTTTTAAGCGCGCAGCCCTTGCCCCTGTTGTCATCATATCCGATAACCTCGGCATACCCGCGCACCCTGTCAAATATCCGTTTGTGCTCCTCACTGCTGCCATCATTTACCACCAGCACCCTCATACCCTCGGCGTGAAGCTCCTTTACCAGATTTATGAGCGCCTCCTGCGGATTATACGATGGAATCAATACGACTATGCTCATATCCTATCCGTTCTTGTAGCTTTTTTGACAAAAACCGTCTTTTTAATTATACATTACGCGCGCTATTTGTCAATAGACGCACCCTGGCAAAAGAAGGGAACATACCGGCATAAAAACGCCCCGCCTCAGACGGCGGGACGCGAAAACAACGCTTTTTGCGCACAGTCCGTATTATCCCATACTCTCGCTCTTTTGTCTGCGGCGGCTCTTTATTGCAAGGCTTACCGCCGAAAACGCAAACAGCCCTATGCTTATCCACTGAGAGGTGGAAAGCCCGAAAAGGAAGCCGCGGATTTCGTCGCCCCTCAAAAATTCCAAACCGAACCGAACCGTCGGATAAATCAGCAGATAGAGGTACACCAGCCTGTCCTTAGCCTTTCCCTTTTTGTAGAGGTACAAAAGCACGAGAAAAATAATCAGATTACAGCCCGCCTCGACAAGCTGTACGGGAAAGCGCCTTACCCCATTGATTTCGGGCGAAAGTTGGTTCCCGTTCACGATAAACCCAAAGCTGCTTTCCACGCCGTAGCAGCAGCCGCCCAAAAAGCACCCGATTCTTCCGAACACGTGAAAAAGCGGTCCGACTACCGCATACGCGTCCAATATATTGATTTTTTTGAAATTCGCGGCTATTTTGAAGCGCTTAAACACGGCAATGCTTACAAACGAGCCGATAAGCCCTCCGTAAAAGACCATGCCGCCGAAATACCCCCCCAAGGCGCGCCAAAAGCTGCGCGCGGTATACTGCGGCATATTTTTAAACAGGTCAACAATATTGGGAATCTGGGTTATTCCGTATACAATATGTCCTCCCGCAAACATTCCGAGAGCCACTGCCACCGCCAGCAGCGTAACGTCCTGAGCGTAAACCCCTTTTTTCCTAATCAGAGCGTACATGACCGCGCCCGCGACAACCAGTCCGACAATAGAGCATAAGCCGTAAACCCCGATTGTTCTACCCATAAATTCAAATGTCGGAAACATTTTTACTCCTTAATCCGCCGGCATTACGCGCCGCCTTGCGCCGTCCCTGCCGCGCGGAATATATTTTACCAAACAAAAAAGGCTTCACCCTTAACGAATGTGAAGCCAATTTCCAAACTAATCAGCAACGTTTACAATGCCGCCGCGCATGCAGCACAGCCTGCGCAGGCAATCCATACGATAAGCATTACTGCCGATAAAATTATACCGATAAGACCGCAGATGAAACCTGCCTTGGACATACCGTTCTCGGCTCCCGCATTCTTAACTCCCGATGACAAAACAACGGCAACGATACCCAACACGATACCTACAACCGCGCCGTAGCTTGCCCAAGCCCAAATTAATGACATGATACCGCATATCATACTTGCAATCTGTTTGCCCTTCATTCCAAATCCTCCTAAAATATGTATTAAATTTCTGATTCCTCAGTATCGTTCTTACTTTATCATTATTTATCGGTAAAGTCAATAGATAAATTTTCACATATATTTCCCGATTTCGGCGGCGGTCTCCTTAAGCTCCGCCTCCGTAAAGCTCTTTTTCTCGTACTCGAAGCTGACCGTATCCTTCTCGCGTCTGGGAATGACGTGTATATGGAGGTGGAACACCGTCTGCCCCGCCGCCTCGCCGTTATTTTGAAGAATGTTTATTCCGTCGCAGCCAAAAGCCTCCTTTACGGCTCTGCCCGTTTGCGCCGCCAGCTTCATCGCCCGTCCGAGCGTGTCCCCGTCCGCCTCAAGCGCGTTCGCGAAATGCTTTTTGGGCAAAATCAGAGCGTGTCCCTTTGCCGCAGGCTCGATGTCGAGTATCACCCTGAAATCCTCGTCCTCATAGACCGTGTTTGTGTCGAAAATACCGTTTGCAAGCTTGCAGAAAATGCAGTCCTCTTTAATCATGTCGAATAATCTCCTTTTATGGTATATTTTTGTACAGAGATGGTTTGCTTAGGTCGAATAATTGTGCTATCATTGGCATATAGAGGGGAAAAACATATGTACACCAAAGACGATATAAATTACCTTAATTCTCTTAAGCGAACCAATCCTGACATATACGAGCGTATAACCTCGATTTATTCAAGATTGCAGTCCGACGTCCGCAAGGGCTGTCACGACCTTCGCAATATAATCACGCTTATAAGCGGCAGCTATCAGCTAATTGAACTGGACGACGCAAATCTTTCGGGCAATGAGCGTTGGCTGCAAATGGGGAGCGACATAGATTTTCTTGTCGCGTCGCTTGACGCCATAAGCAAATACCGTTACGCCTCCGTCTTGCAGACCCGCAAGGTCAACACCTACGAATATGTATGGCAGCTTCAGGAGGAGCTGTCGGCGATAAACGGCGTATGTCCCAACATATCCGTATCAATTCCGCCCACGGTTCCGCCAATCAGTATCGACACCGACAAAATATCCTATGTGATCAAAGCGCTGATTACCAATATAATCGACGAGTGTTCCGACGCTTCAATCACCCTGAGCATAGATTACGGAGCCGACAATCTGTATATTCGCATCGCCGACGAGCTTGACGGTTTTAACGCCGAAACGGGCGGCGCAATATTCGAGCTTTTCAACTCCGACAAGCAAAACCACATCGGACTTTCCTTGGCAACCTCTTACCGTATACTTCTCGCTCACAGAGGAGAGCTTTCATACAGCAAAAATACACCTAACGGAAGTATTTTCACCCTGTCGCTGCCGATCGCCCCTTAAACAAAAACAAAATTTTCGTCGAGCATTCTGAGCGTCTTGAAATTGCCCTTGGCTGTCATCTCACCCGACATAAACGCTCTTTGGAACGTCATTCTTCCCTGCATAATTTCGTCCAGTACGCCGACCGCAAGCTTGCCTATCACATCAGCGTGCTCAATCTGACCGAAATAGCAGTTCAGGGACTTATCCTTTATTTCAATGATCAGCGAATCCTCCTTGCCGTCTATCTTAAGGAGGTACGTCGCCGTAAAATTATTCTGCGGGACATAATGCTCCTTAAGCATATTTATATAATGCCCGTCACCGCCCTTTTCTTCGTCCTCGAGCATACTCTTGAACATTCCGGCAAGCTCCTCTATATCCTCCTTCTGCTTTTTGACGTATTTATCGTCCGAGGCGTACTTTGAAAGCTGCTCCGTTTCCTGCGGCGTAAGGTTAATTGTATCGCTCACAATGCTCTGCTTTATCGCCTTGTTGCTTGTGGGAAGTGTGACGAATTTCTGGGATACCGCGCGGTACACCTCCTCCGCCTTTTTCTCGACAAGCTCCATATATCCGCTGTTAAGCTCAAAATCCGAAACCACCTCAACATACGCGCAAAGTCCGTTGCACGCCTTGCCCCCCAGCATTTCCCACGCGTTGGTCAGCTCCAGCATTCCCTCACGTTCGCCGTACGCCTTCGACATAACTATCGGGAACATATACGTGTGCGAAATCTTGTTTTTATCCCCGTAAAGCCAACAGGCGTCCAAAAACGAATGCATATATCCGCCGATTCCGAGCCACTCGACCGTGGACGCAAGAATTATCGCGTCCGCGTCCTTTAAGGTTCTGGGCAATGACATAATATTATTTTTCTGCTCATGCAGGTTAAAGCGCTCGACCTGCACGCGAAGCTCCTCCAGAACCGAGGTCATGCGGTTAAGCACCGCAGCAGTCGGATCGTCTATAAGACCTCTTCCTCCGTAATAAATATTGATTTTCATTCCCTTAAACCTTCCTTCCTGTAAAGCAGCACGGCAAGCAGAAAGCCGCCGATAAGTCCTCCTATATGTGCGGACTGGCTCACGCCCTTTGAGGTGAAGCCTATGAATACGCTCAGCACCACTCCGATTATATAGCGCGGAAGTACAATATTTTCAACGCGTCCCTTGTTTTTAACCAGTACCCAAAGCATCGCGCCCATAATTCCGTAAATAGCTCCCGAGGCTCCCACGCATACCGTATACATTTCGTTTGAATATCTGTAATAAAGCTGCGAAACGATTCCGCCAACCAGCCCGCTGCCGAAATACATAATCAGATACTTAATCCTGCCGACAGCTCTCTCCAAATCGTTTCCGATAAAAAACAGCACCAACATATTGTTAAAAATATGCCTCATTCCCGCATGAACAAATATGCTTGTAAACAGCCTGTAAACCTCGTGCCCGTTAAAAAGACTGTCCGCCGTAATACCGCCGTGGCGGTACAAAAACAGCGCGTTTTCGGTATCTCCCAATATCTCCAGTATGGCGAATACGACAATATTCGCGGCTATAATCACATTGTTGCACGAAAATATACGATTGGCGACCGTCGCCTCGGGCTTCTCGAGCATATCCCTTACATTAAGAAAATCTCCCGGCTGATCGTCGTATATCTCAAGCATACCTGATTGCTCGTTATATATCCAGTATTTTTTCAAATTGGATATACTGCGCCTCGCTTCGTAGGAATCGCGGGCAAAAACAACAAAAATAATATCCGTCGTACCGTATACCGCGGCAAGGTTGCTTTCAAGCGCGCTTATCTTGTCTATATCCGCCGCTCCCTCGCCGAAATCCAGCACGCCCACGATATATGCCCTGCCCCGAATTTTCCTGATGTAAACGTCCGTTTCGGCAACTCCCGTCTTAAGACGGCCGAAGCCTCCGCCCGCAAGTCTTGACTCAAAAGTTCTGACATTCATAAGTATACCCCTTGTAAGCCTATAAATGTAGATTACCATTATTTAATTAACAAGTCAAATAAATACACACTCGACATTACCCAATATTATTTTGCTTCCGGCATTTATCGGGCACAGCTCAAAGCACGACAGCTCCCTGCCGTCTACGACGGTTCCGTTCGTGGAGTTCAAATCCTTTATGTAATACGCGTCGTCCTCCTTTGATATTCTCGCGTGCATTCGGCTGATTCCCGGCAGCCTTATCGTGCAGTCCGCCTTTTTCGCATCGCAGCCTACTATAACCGCCCGCTCTCCGATTTCGTATTTATGCGCTCCCGAAATATCCTCCCACCTTAAATAATGCGCTCCCTGCGCGTCCCCGCTCAGCACAACGGTAAGATTATCCTCTTCCCCGCTTTTGTCGGGAACAATTATTCTGACCTCCTTTTTTTCAAAGGGAATTTTGGTTCTTACCGTCGTCACCCTGATAAAGCCGTCCCTGTGCGAGTCGAACCATTTATATCCTAAAAAAGCCGCCGCGCCGATTATAACGCAGCCTCCCGCACAGCCCGCGCCGTTCATTCCGAGGGGCGCAAAATTCGGCAGGACAGCGCCCGCAAGAAACAGCACAAATCCGATTCCCGCTATTCCCGCCAGTGCGTACATCGCGTAAAAAGGTCTCCTGTCCTCTCTTTCCTCCTCACTGTATACCTCCTCGGGAATTACCTCCCTCACCTCGGTCCGCTCCTCCACCGTTTCACATACCTGACTTTTACAGCGCTCCTCAAGCTCAAACAGCTTCGACGGGCTGTTTTCACCGTTATTTATCCGCTTGTATATTCCGTAGGCTATCGTAACCGCCTCGCCGTCGCTGTGACAAAGCCTTCCCATTACGTATTCAAAAAGGCTTTTTATATCCTCCTCAAAGCCCGTTTTCTTTCCCGAAAAATAACACAGCATAAAGCGCGATCTCTCAGCGTCGGTAAAAATCATATTCGGCTCAAGAACGATTCCGTCAAGGTCAAGCAGAAATTCTCCGACGGCGTCGCACGCTTTTTTGAGCGTTTTCACCAATTTTCTCATATCCTCCGCGCCGATTTCCCTGTCCTCAAACACCGTTT
>JAMPDT010000120.1 GCA_023665525.1 Butyrivibrio sp.
TAAAATACGCCACATTTTCATAGTGTGTACGCCCGAACTCCAAAACGGAATAGGTCTTTCCGACCTGCCTCGCTCCCTGCAAAATCAAGGGCTTGCGGTGTTTATTTTCTTTCCACACTTCCAAATAGCGTATAATTTTCCGATACATAAGCACCCCTCCCAAAAAGATGTTACTCACAGTATAGCAGATATTCGTGTAAAAATCAATGGGTTTTCTTTGAATTTTTGCATTATATTGCGCGAACATTTTTGATATAACCGCATTTTTCGACACAAATCACTGTAAACTTGCCTGCTTACATTAAATTTTACGGATATTCAAAACCCACCCTCGCATTCAATGAATACGGGATGGGCTTTGGTTTTGTGATGATATTACGCGCAGTCTGATTTATCCGAGAACGCCCGTCTTGGCAGCTTTACGACGCTTTACGGTATTTAGCGCAGCCGTAAAGCCTGCCAATCCTACGAAACAAAGCACAACCGCAAGGGCGGCATTTGCCCTGTCGCCGGTCGCCACATCTGAATAAACTATCGCGTAGGTCGAAAATTTATCCGTCTTGAAGGTGAGCCGCTTTCCGTCCTTACTTAGCTGTGAATCTATAACGTCCGTTTTGCTGTCATGGATTCTTACGACCTTATAGGTTCCGTTTGCGGGATTTTCAAGCTCTACGGAAACAGTTATCATTCCGTCGGTTTCGGTAACTGAAATCCCCTTACCGTCGATTAACGCCTCAAGCTTTATGTCAAGATAATTCATTACCTTGAAATTAAACTTTTCATTCTCGGGAATACTTTCAACTGCCTTTTCAATAAGCTCTCTGTCTTCATCGGAAACACTTCCGTCGATATTTGTCACGGCAAGCTTGACATCAAGCTCCGCCTCTCCTGCCGTGATTGCCGCAAGCTGCTCTTCGGTAAAAAGCTTTGCAATAGCGGAAAGAATCTCGTCATCGGTCATTTCAAGCTTGGGCGTAAATTCACCCGTCGCCTCGACGGTTATCGCCGCGTTCGAGGCGGATTCTACATTCGGCTCGGCAGGTTTCTCGGTGGGAGCCTCCGTAGGTTCTTCTTCAGATTCCTCTGTTATTTCGATGAAAATAAAGTGGTTCTCCTTTGCGTAGGTTTCTGCGGCAGATCCTGCGTAACCGTAGATTGTGAAGTCGGGGATTTTAGTATTTACCCAACCTTCATTTTCAACAAATTCAGCATGATAACCAAATGCATAGCTTTGTATATCTGTTACTGTATTTGGTATTTTTACACTCTTAAGTGAATCACAGTTCGTAAATGCATAACTATATATATGAGTAACACTACTTGATATATCTACACTTTCCAATGACATACATCCATAGAAACATTCTGACGGAATAAATGTGAAAGTTCTCGGCAAAACAATATATTTTAAGGATTCGCAGCCCACAAATGCCTGCCAACCTAAGTTCTTTAAATTTTCTCCCAATATGGTCACACTTTCAAGCTCTTTGCAATTCATAAATGCAGCAACATTAATTTCTTCTATACTGCTCGGTATTGTCAAATTTTTCACCGCACAATGCGCAAATGCGGCATTTCCTATATAAGTTACGCCATTAGGAATTGTAATATTTTTAAGAGATTTGCATCCGTCAAATACGGACATATTAATTCTAGTTATCCCCTTTGGGATATTGACTTTTGACAATAACTCACAGCCATTAAATGCAGCTACCCCAATCTCCGTAACACTTTCCGGGATATTCACGCTTTCCAACGAACTGCACTCCAAGAATGCGCCTTCTCCTATTTTTGTCACCTTACTCCCATTAAATGTTCTCGGGATTTCAAGATTGGTTTCACTTCCAATATAACGAACTATCTCCGCCGTTCCGTCTTCAAGAATTCTATATTCCCAATCTCCGTCCGTATTCTCGGTTGTCTCCTCTGCCTGTATCTCCCTGATTGGCAGAGCACCTATACCAATACCTCCAAGAGCAATCGCCAAGGCTGCCGCCGTGGCTGTGAGTCTTCTCCTAATATTGTGTGTTTTACGTTTCAATTTTTTGTCCTCCTGTTTCCAAATTTAACCTGACAAATTAATATAAGCACATTTTTCTTTTAAATTGTAAAAAAACGCACAAAACGACGTTTCTTTGTCACGAAATGCTTATTGTCCTGCTATGGCTTCAACTTCTCACCCGAATATCCCCAAGGCGGCAGACAAAAGCCCGCCGTCTCAAGGATACTCTGTGAGAAATCAAGAACGAGGTGCAAGTATGCGTCCACACTCAACACCCCGTCGTATATCTTAAGGTATGACAGACCTCGCCCGAATACCCACAAGATTCTTATTGTAAATAAAAAACTTTTATCTTATAATAACCTTGTGTGTATCGCAGGCACTGTCTGTATCGTGTGGTAGCTGATTTACCATTCCTTGCCCTAAGAGGCGGCAACCTCTTAGGGTGGTACACCGTATTGTCCTTGAATTCTCAATGTATATTCTATCATACTATTTGAATTAGTACAAGTACAACTTTCAGCTTACTTCCCGCCGCGCAAAAACCGCCCCAAAGCCCTTGCGGACCTTGGGGCGGTAATTTTATGCCGTATGCTCTGCGCTTCATCAGAACATATAGAAGCAGTGGTTGTTGATTATCGTGTACTTTGTGTACCTGCCGTAATTTGCCTTTTTGACGCTTATAAAGAACGCGTAATCCTCAATGTTGTTCTGTCCCGAAAGCGCCTTGAGCGCCGCGTCGTAGCAGCCTCTCGCGTTGAGCTGTTCGTTGGACATATTGAGAACCTGTTGGAACCTGGCGGAGGGCGCGCCGTTCTCCGCAACTCCCGTGAACTGTCCGGGCGCGTATATTACGCTCGCAATGGTGTTCTGCGAGAATCTTGAGGAAAGCACCCTGTTAAGCACAACATTGGCAACCGCAAGCTGTCCCTCGGCAGGCTCCCAGCCCGACTCCCAGTATACGATAGCCGCAAGAAGGTGAATTTCCTCTTCCGTGGCGGCGTAGGCGCCTCTTATGCTGCCTGTCGTAACGGAGCTGTTCTGCTTTGCCGCAGCGGCTGCCGCCGCCGCTTCCTCGGCTGCCTTTTTTGCCGCAGCAGCCGCCGCTGCCGCCGCTTCCTCCTCCTGACGCTGCTTTTCAACCTCAATCGAAATAGCGGTGTCAAGACCGTAATTTACGATTACGGCTTCGGGAAGGACATATCCGAAACCGCCGTTATATGAAACCATAAAAAATCCGTTTACGCTGTCAAGCACCTCAACAGCGCTGCCCTCATCGAGCGTTCCGTTTTGGCGCGAGCTGCGCGAGGCTTCGTCATATACAGCCGCGCCGCCCTCCACAACAGTCGTCGTCTTGTGTCCGAGCGTGGAGGCGATGACCTCCGCCTCTTTTCCGAATAGCACGTTGACGTTCCTTACATAGCCCGTAATTCCGCCCGAGGTGATTTTGCTCCATTCCTTGCCCGCTTCGACCACCTCGCCCTCGCTTCCCGAGTACATAACTCCGAGAACCTCCGACGTAAATTCCGGCTCGGCGTAAATGCAAAGCCTCTCGCTGGTATAGGACACTATTTTGTTGTCGTAGTCGCCTTTTTCAATGCTTCCGTCAAATTTATCAACTGCCTCCGTCAAGGTGAGCGTGCTTCTGTATACGACGTTCAAATCTGCGGATACTACTTCTTCGTTGGTGAATGGTACGGTATTCTCCTCCGTCTGCGGCTCCTTCGCCTCCGTACTCTCCGCGGCTTTGTCGTCGGGAACGGTTTCGGAAGCCGGCTCCGTCATGTCAGCGCCGGCGTCTGCCGCAATGACATTACCGCTGTCGGAAGTATTCATACCGGAGAAAACAGCCTGCACGAGCAGCAGCATAGCCAATACCGCGAGCAGCGCCGCCTTTCTGCCTTTGAATCCCATATTAACCTCCAAATAATATAAGCCGAATTCTTAAAAAGCTTAAATTGTTACAAAATTATTAAATTTTGTTACAAAGTATTCTAGCAGATTTAACAGACTTTGTCAAATCCTTATATTCGACAACTTTCACATCACCTCAAAAGCCTTATTTTACGGTGCTTTCACAGCTCTCTGCCTTGCCGCCTCGTAAAGCACGACAGCCGCGGAAACCGCCGCGTTGAGCGATTCGAGTTTTCCGCGCATGGGTATCTTTATCCTGCTTTTGGCGGCGGCGGTAAGAGCCTCGCTCAGTCCCGCTCCTTCGTTCCCGATCAGCACCGCGCTCGGCATACGGTAGTCAATATTATAATATTCCTCCGCTCCCTCAAGATGTGCGGCGCAGGTATTTATTCCCATTTCGCCCAAGGAGCGCACCGCAGTGCATATGTCGTCGGTATAAACAAAGGGCATTCTGAAAAGCGAGCCCATGGTGGAGCGCACAGCTTTGGGATTAAATATGTCGGCGGTGTCCCTTGACATTATTATGCCGTCGGCGCCCGCGCCCTCCGCCGTCCTTATTATCGTGCCGAGATTGCCGGGGTCCTGTATGTTTTCAAGCACCGCAAGCAGAGGGGTTTCGCTTTTTTTCAAAATGCCGTCCAAAGTATGGCGCGGCATTCTCACCGTCGCAAGAATGCCCTGCGGCGTTTTGGTGTCCGACATTCTCGCAAAAATATCCTCCCTCACCGTTTCATAGCTGTATCCGCAGAGAAAATCCCCGTTGGCGCGCGCAAAGCTCTCCGATACGTACACGCCGCAAAGACTTTCAAAAGGAGCCTCCTTAAACATACGGATCCCTTCAATTACAAAAAGTCCGTGGCGTTTTCTCTCCCCGGACCTTTTGAGCAGATTAATAATATTCTTTACCTGTGAATTTGACGCAGAGGTAATCACGGCTCCGCCTACCTGCAAAGAAGCTTGCTGACTTCATACATATGATCGTCAACATCCTTCGTCATTGCGAGAGCTTCATCAATGTCAAAATCAACAAATTCGCCGCCGTGGTGAGCAACAACCCTGTTGGACTTGCCCTCGCAGAGCAACTCAACGGCAAACGAGCCCATCATCGACGCGTAAACGCGGTCCTTGCAGGTAGGGCTGCCGCCGCGCTGCATATGTCCGAGAATCGTCGCTCTCGTTTCAACGCCCGTCGCCTCCTCAATCCTCATCGCCATTTCCGTGGAATGCCCGATTCCCTCGGCGTTGACGATTATATGGTGCTTTTTGCCGCGCTTTTTGTTTTCTATAATGCTGTTAATTATTCTTTCCTCGTTAAAATCGTATTTGCGGGGAAGAAGAATGTCCTCCGCGCCGTTGGCGATTCCGCACCAAAGCGCGATATGTCCCGCGTTGCGCCCCATAACCTCGATTATCGAGCATCTTTCGTGCGAGGTCGAGGTATCCCTTATCTTGTCGATAGCCTCCATCGCGGTATTTACCGCGGTATCGAAGCCTATCGTGTAGTCGGTGCAGGCAATGTCAAGGTCGATGGTGCCGGGAACGCCTATTGTATTTATTCCGAGCGCCGAAAGCTTCTGAGCGCCCTTAAAGGAGCCGTCGCCGCCGATTACGACAAGTCCGTCGATACCGTGGTTCCTGCATATCTCCGCTCCTCTGTTCTGATACTCGGGGTCTATAAACTCAAGGCATCTGGCGGTGTAGAGGATCGTGCCGCCTCTGTCTATCGTATCGGATACGCTGGTAGCGTCCATATCAATGATTTCCTCGTTGAGAAGCCCGTTGTAGCCCTTGAGTATTCCCTTTACGTTAAGCCCCTTGGCAAGCCCCGTTCTCACGACCGCCCTTATGGCGGCATTCATTCCGGGAGCGTCGCCGCCGCTCGTAAGAACGCCGATTGTCTTTATTTCAGCCATATTAATACCTCCTATTATCCTATTACAGACATAATTTTATGCCGTTTTTTATCATTTTTCAATAGCTTTTTCCACCACTTTGACATTTTTTTCGCCAAACTGCCCGTAAAGCCTTTCCAGCGTCTTGGGATCCGCCTTTACGGTCATGGACGGTGGCAGGATTTTTTTGGCTTTCTCCGCCTCGCAGTAGACGATTACCCTGTCGTTGCCGTCGGAGGACCGCAAAATATTGTAAAGTCCCTTTTCCGCGTCAATATAAGCCTGTTTGTCGGCGAACTTTATCCATATGTCCTTTTGCAGAGAGTCAAAGGGAATCACCTCGTTGCAGATGAGCTTTCCGTTCTTCTGCCTGTCGATGTCGGGCAGATCCACGTTCCCCCTGACAAAAACCCTGCTGTCCTCGCGTATGTCGGCGCGGTAATCCTGAAACGGCTTGGGAAAGACGATGACCTCGACGCTTCCCGCCAAATCCTCAAGATTGAAATACGCCATGCTTTTGCCCGTCTTGGTGGGCTTTACCCTGATTCCCGATATGATTCCTCCCACAACCGCGCGGTCGCCGTCGCGCACCTTTGCCTCGCCGCTTTCCTCGTCGCGCACAAAATCGCCGCACATATTGGTGATGTTTTTGCTCCAAAGCTCGCTGTATTCGTCGAGAGGGTGTCCGCTCAGGTATACACCGAGCACCTCCTTTTCAAAGGTCAGAAGCTCGTCCTTTTCGTATTCGCCCACGTCGGGAACCGAAACCTCCGACGGCTTGTCCTCGGGCGCAAACATATCGAAAAGCGACATCTGCCCCGAAATGGAGCTTTTGCGCTCCTGCGAAAGCCCGTCCATTATTTCGGAATACATAAGCATCATCTGCCTGCGCGTAAGACCGAAGCTGTCGAAGGAGCCTGCCTTTATAAGATTTTCAAGGGTCCTTTTGTTGACGTCCCTGCCCGCAAGCCTTGTCACGAAATCCTTTATGTCCGTATATCTGCCGTGAGCCGCCCGTTCCCCGACAACCGCCTCTATGACGGGACGCCCGAGGCTTTTTATCGCCGAAAGCCCGTAGCGGATCGAGTTCCCCGATACGCCGAACTCGCCCTCTGCCTCGTTTATGTCGGGAGGCAGGATTTCTATACCCATTTGGCGGCAGGTATGGATATACGCCGACACCTTTCCGACGCTGTCCATAACGCTCGACATAAGCGCCGCCATAAACTCGACGGGATAATAATATTTAAGAAACGCCGTCTGAAACGCCACATAGGCGTAGCACGCCGCATGGGATTTGTTGAAGGCGTATTTCGCAAAATCCATCATCGTATCGTAAATATGGGAGGCGACGTTTTCGGGAATCCCCTTTGCCACACAGCCCAAAACGCCCTCCGCCTCGTTGCCGTAGACGAAATTCTTTCTCTCCTTTTCCATTACGGACTGCTTTTTCTTGGACATCGCGCGGCGCACAAGGTCGCTGCGCCCCATCGTGTAGCCTGCCAAATCGCGCACGATCTGCATTACCTGCTCCTGATACACGATACAGCCGTAGGTCGGCGCGAGAATCGGCTCCAGCTCGGGGCAGTCGTAGCTTATCGTCTCCGCGTTGTTTTTGCCCTTTATATATTTGGGAATAAAATCCATCGGTCCCGGACGGTAAAGCGAGATTCCCGCTATCATATCCTCAAGGCAAGTGGGCTTAAGCTCCTTCATGAAATTCTTCATGCCGGGGCTTTCAAGCTGAAAAACGCCCTCGCATTTTCCGCTTCCGATCATATCGAGAACCGC
>JAMPDT010000121.1 GCA_023665525.1 Butyrivibrio sp.
TCGTCGGGGTGCATGGTTGCGGTGCCGTGCGCGATAAGCTCGTCGAAAACGCCCGTGGAGGGACAGCTTCTGGCAGTGAAATTCTCGTAAGCCATCATATAGAAGCTGTTTCTTGTCAGATTGGAAAAAATAACCAGCGGGTACCTCGTGAACACCGCGTCCAAAAGAAGCTGAGTAGCCGCGGAGGGAGCCTGCACGGTAAGAATATCCTCGGCTTCCTTGGCGTTCTCCCCCTCGGAGCATAATTTGAGAAATTCCTCCTCGGGCAGCGGCTTTGAAAAAAGGAAGCCCTGTATAAGCTTGCAGTCGCAGGTGCGCAGGAAACCGAGCTGCTCTGCGGTTTCGACGCCCTCGGCGACGGTTTTCAGCTTAAGCCTGTGCGCAAAGGAGAAAATACTTTCCAAAACGATCCGCTCCTTTTCGTCCTCGCAGTTTTGGCTCAAAAGCGACTTGTCGATTTTCAGCACATCGGCGTCCATATCCTTTACAAGGCTTAACGAGGAAAGTCCGCTGCCGAAGTCGTCTATCGCGACGGAAAAGCCCGCCTCTCGGATCTCCCTTACCTGAGATATGATCTCATTGCCGTCCTCGGAAATCGCCGACTCCGTTATTTCCACCTCGACAAGGCTGTGGGGAACTCCGAAGCCGTCCACGGTTTCAAGCAGTCGGGGCAGAAAATCCCCCTCTCGGAAATGGAGCCTTGAGAAATTGACCGCAACGGGAACGCGGTAAAGCTTCTTTTCCTCCTGCAAGCTTAGGAAGCGGCATACCTCGCGCAGTATGTACCAGTCGAATTCCAGAATTTCCTCGCCCTGCTCCAAAATCGGAATAAAGCTGCCCGGCATTACAATGCCGTGGTCCGTACGCCACCTTGCCAATGCCTCCGCGCTCTTTAAGCGATTGGTAAGCGCGCTGTACTGCGGCTGATAATAAACAACAAATTCGCGGTTTGCAAGCGCCCGCATAATTTCGTCCAACGAGTATGTCTGTTCGGTCATAAAATACCTCCTTTTGCCTTTATAATACTATTTTTTACCAAATAAATCAATGAAACTTAAATACAGGCAAAAGAGGTTCATAAATTGGCTGTTACAACTGACGGCTGAATTTCCTTACGACGTCTACCTCGGAAAAAAGGAGGGCGGCGACATTTTCCTGTTGCGCCATGCGCCAACGGGCTTCCAATGCAAGATTGTTATTGCGGAAAACGTCATATTCGGTCGATTCGTCAAATTTAGTGTAGTAAATGCCGAAGGTGATGTGATTGCGGGGAGCTGATTGTTCGCCTTCATTTAAGCTCCTTATTTTATATTCGGGAGGGAGTATTTTGGCGCCGCCGTCATAAGAGTACATACAATAGCCCTTGGGTAAGGAAAGTATCTGATGAATGAGCTTTTCAAATATTTCATTATATTGACAGCGAAAATTCTCCTGTGACATTTTATCCTTATCGCATACGCTCATCAGCTCTCTTTCCGATATGGAAAGGCAGGATTCGTCAATAGCATTCATAAACCGAAAATATCGGGATATTTTGGAGCAAGGCGAAGACGGCGGCAAAATAGGCTTTACGTTATTTTGCAAAAGGAATTGTTCAAATTCCTCCAAATTATATTTATTAAATAAATATTCCATAAAGCATAATGAAAATTCTGTGGTTTCTTGTTCTGATAGTGATAGCTCCATAGCTTCTCCTTTGTGATTTAATAAAAACATTATAGCATTATTGAAAGCGGCAAGCTACGGTCTTTCGTGTCGAAAAAATGTCGTTTCGTGCCGATTGCCGCATTTTTAAGGGAATATGTGATATAAATTTCCCATATAAGTAATAAATTTTAAAAGGAGAAGTGTCATGAAAATTTTGAAAAGAATACTTTCGGTGTGCATTATTTTTGCAATGACGTTGGCAGAGCCTGTTTCGGCAATGGCATACGACGCCTCTGCCGCAGTGGCGTACAGCAGTGCCGTAAGCCTGTCGCAGGGAAAGACGCCTGATGAAATCAGAACGCAAATTGCTGAAACATATGCCAAAGCAAAAGCCATAAAGGGCAAAAGCAATTTTAACGGCTGGTGCGGAATGTTTGTGGGCGCACAGCTGGAGGCATTGGGAATATCCGTAAAAACGGCGAATGGTTTTACGGGGAACGGAAATACGTGGTACACATATCTGCTTGATAATATAGAAACGGAATCGGGACATACTCAGGTGAAATATGCGGGTGCGAACTGTCTTCAGGATATTGTGAATGCCAACGGCGGAAACCCCGTTTACAATATTGTCGTAAGCTGGCCTTACAGCTACGGCGCAGACAGGTCATTCGGACACGTTGTTTTTATACACGCAATAATTGACGGTCAGGTATATTACTGTGAAAGCTACGGGACCTCCTTTGGAGCGGAGGGAACTCCTATCGCAAGAGATATGAATCAGATGATGGCGGAATACAACGGTCTGTACGGAGAAGCGTACGGCGCCACATGGTTTGACGGCGAAATAACCGTTCCCGTTGACAGGGAAACGTTGTTTACGGTTTATCCTTATTACCTTACGGAAGGCACATATTTGGATTCCTTGATTTCCAACGGAAACGATTTGATTTATCTTGCCTTGGAGGAAAACGACAGCTCAGGAGCCGATCGGCTTAAGTCGTATATGTACTGTATCAAGAACGGAATATCCGTCGTTTTGGACGAGCTTTTCGGAACCTTTGAATGGAAGGATTCGCCCGAAGAAGAAATGATTGACGAGGTTACGCTCGATCTTATAAATACCATTATGCAGAACGAGAGCCTTCTTTCTGATTTTATCGGAACATTGGATAAGGATATGTCGCAAATCAAGAAGGCTTATGATTTAACGAAAACAGCAGGACGAATGGAATTTTCAAAGCATGCGTCGCAGCTGCTTAACATCAGTGAAAAAGAATTCAGTGATGAGATGGAAAAATGGTTCGAGGACAGCGAGACTGTGATTAAATATACCAAGAAGGGTATGGATATTGCGCAGGTTATTGCGGTTGAGGTGGAGATTGAAGTTGTAAACAGGGAAATTGTGGATCGGCTTATGGAGATGTGCGATAAATACGGACATCAGAACAGCACGCTGGCTACGGGACTTTACAGACTTCAGAGAAAGCTCGATACCAATACGGTGAAAAGAATATTTGAGAATTTGTCGAGCGACTATGTAATAAATAAGCTTGAAAAGCTGCTTACCAAAACAATGGTAGAATGGGTATTCGGAAAAGATGTAGCCTCCGCATACGGAGTTGCTAATATGATTATGAGTCTCGGGGAAACTCTGATCTATGAGAAACTATTTAAGGGAACGACGGTCACGGACCTTGTAAAGACTATATATAAGAAAGAAATGTCCTCAACTCTGTCCTCTATAAAGCTTGCGATGTGCAATGAAAGCTTGAGAACGGGCGGCAATGCGGTCAGCCCCTCGGATTATGAGCTTGTATGGAACGCGCACGCAATGTCTGTGGCGTCAACTCTCTCCTCCGCAAAGAAAATAACCAAAAACGGCACGGTGAAGAGCGCGATAGACGATTCAAAAAGCACGATACTCAAATACTGCTCATGGGACAGGCAGTTTAAGCTTATAAGGAATAAGGTACTGGAGGCGATAAATAACCAGTGCGTCAGAATGAAGGACGTCGAGGTGTCCTCGTCGAATGCTCAGAACAGCGCTACTGTCGTGAAAAACAGATTTGACAATGTTATAAAGCTTTATCCTTCGGAAAGCTCACAGTTTACGGTTATGTACAACGGAAAAATCGGGAATGCGGGCTTTGCTGAATTTGTTTACAGAATGATTTTTGAAAACAGTATTAATTTTAAAATAAACAGTGAGAAGCAGTATCAGTTTTCAAGCTATTCATCGCTTGAAAAGATAGGAACCGTGAGCGGAAGCTCGGTAAACGCGGAAACGGTGAAAAATCTGCTTGCAAACGCAAAGCTCGGAGATGTGATACAGGCGTGCGGAAATCAGTACGGCTCAAAGACGATGATGCTGTACAGTCGGAGCGATACGGGGATAAAGGTGTATGACTGCGGCTTCAATTCGGCTGAGGGCTCGGATTCCGAATACGGTGTTCTTATGCATGAGCTGACCTATGCGGAGCTTGTATCTTGGCTTTCGCAGGCAACCGATATGAGCGAGGGCGGAATATCCGTTTATCATGCCGCAAATTACGATTATATGTATAAGAAAAATTCGACCGTATACGCGGACGACAGCGAAAGCTTTGAAATTGAGGACGGCGTGCTTATAAAATATAACGGTTACAGAAGCCATGTGATCATACCGTCCGAGGTAACCGCGATAGCCGATAACGCGTTTAACAACAAGGATTCCGTTCAGTCGGTGGAAATTCCGTCCACCGTTAAAACGATTGGCGATAACGCATTTTATGACTGCGATAATCTGACTGCCATATTTATACCTGACAGCGTGGAGAGCGTAGGAAGCCAGTGCTTTTATTCGTGCGATAAGCTGCTGTATGCAAAGCTGTCGAACAATATGACGGAGATAAAGCAAAGCACATTTGAAGGCTGTAAAAAGCTTGAAACGGTAATGATGGGAAAAGAAATTACTGCTATTGAAAGTAATGCATTTAACAATTGCTATTATTTGAAAGATATTGATATAAGTGATTCTACAACAATAATAAAGAATGAGGCATTTAGAAATTGTTTAAGTCTTACAAATATAGAAATACCTAACACAGTTACAGAGATAGGAACATATGCATTTTTAAATTGTAAAAATTTGACGACTGTTAAGTTATCAAAAAAATTAGAAAGATTGGGTTATGGTGTATTTGCGAATTGTAGTGTTCTTAAGTCAATAGAAATTCCTAAGAGCATAAGATGGGTGTCTGGCGGCGGTACAAAATCGAGTGGAGTTTTTTCGAATTGTACACAATTGGATGTAACTTTCGAAGATGGAATAACAAAGATACCTTGTTATTTATTTAGAGGTTGTGAATGGCTAACAGAGATGGAAATACCTGATACAGTCACAGAAATAGATGATTATGCATTTGGTGAATGCGAAAATTTAGTTAAAATTGAGCTACCCAAAAATATTGAAAGTTTAGGGGATGGTGCATTTTGGAAATGCAATTCGCTTGAAAAAATAAATATACCCAAAAGCTTGAGTAAGACTGAACGTCCATTTGTGAACTGTATAAATTTAAAAGAGATATATTTTGAAAAAGGAAGGACTGTACTTCCTGCAAGCTTATTTGCTGGATGTGGAGTTGAAAAAATTGATATACCTAATACAGTATCTGTAATAGAACACTCTGTGTTTTTTGGATGTGAGAATCTTACTGATATAGAAATACCTGATACAGTTACAGAGATAGGTGATGAGGCTTTTTATGGGTGTGTTAATCTAAAATATGTAAAATTATCCAAAAATCTTAACAAATTGGGGGAAGAAGCATTTCGTGGTTGCAGTATGCTAAAAGAAATAGAAATACCTAAAAAACTAGAGTATGTTGAAGGAAGAGGAACAGAAGGAGTATTTTATGATTGTACACAATTGAAAGAGGTGACTTTTGAAAATGGTATAACAACGATACCAGCTGGCTTGTTTAGAGGTTGTCAAGGAATAGAAAAAATAGAAATACCGAATACCGTTACAAAAATAGGAAGCGCAGCGTTTTTTGAATGTGTGAATTTAAAGGATATTAAAATACCAAATTCAGTTACAGAGATTGATTCTTCTACGTTTTATTACTGTATAAATTTGGAACAGGTTATTTTAGGGTCAGATATAGATGCAATAGGCGACTATGCATTTTCGGGTTGTCACGCATTAAACGAAATTGAGTTGCCATTAGGACTAAAAAATATTGGGACTCAAGCATTTAGTTTCACAGGATTGCAAAAAGTTATAATACCAAATGGATGTAGCTCAATAGGAGATGAGGCGTTTTATAAGTGTGATAATTTAACAGAGGTTATAGCAATATCTGAATATTTATCGATTGGCAATGGCGCTTTTGAAAAATGTAAAAAATTGGAAAAGGTAGTACTTTCCGAAGGTGTTACATCGATTGGAAGGTATACTTTTCAGTCTTGTGAGAGTTTATCTGAGATTGCAATTCCTGATAGTGTTACTTCATTAGGTAGCGAAATTTTTGATGGATGTGGTTCACTTGCCGATGTTCATCTTGGTACTGGAATCATTGAAATACCAAGTTATGCTTTTAGCAATTGTGGGAGCATACAGACTATTTCACTTCCTTATAGTATAATATCCATAGGAAGTAATGCTTTTATTAATGATGCTGCGCTTGCGGAGATAACGATCCCACGTAAAACCGAAAGCATACCGAGCAATGCGTTCAGCTATCCTGACAAGCTTACGATATACGGAGTGGCGGGTACGTACGCAGAAAGCTTTGCCTCCGAAAACAGCATTAAATTTGTTGCAAAAGAGGTTAATGCAGATTCGGTTAAATTAGATAAGACGGCTCTAACCTTGAATACAGGAAGCAAGGAGCAGCTTATTATGACGGTTTCTCCCATGGATTTTACGGATACCGTCACTTGGAAATCGACGGATACCAACGTTGTCACGGTATCCGATACGGGCGTAATTACTGCCGTGGGTACGGGAACGGCATCGGTAAAGCTCACGGTCGGCAATGCGAGCGCTTCCTGTAAGGTTACGGTATTGCAGCCTGTAACCTCGATATATTTGTATTCGCAAAATATGAATGCCTTGGAAACATATGAGTTGTATACGAATATATATCCAAGCAACGCCAATAATCAAAAGCTTGAATGGAGCAGCTCGGATTCGGCTGTGGCTTCCGTTGACGAGAACGGACTGGTAACCGCGCATAAAAAGGGAACGGCTGTGATAACCGCGAAGGCGACGGACGGAAGCGGCGTATCGGGGAAATGCACTGTTACGGTTCTTAATTCCGTAAATATATGCGCCTCTGCTTCAAAGCTTGAAAGTCCTCATAACTACGAGGATAAATGCAGCGATTACTGGGTGTATACCTCGGAGGGCGCAAAGTCGCTTAACGTGACCTTTGACAGCCGCACCGAGTTAGAGGACGGATTTGATTATATATACATATATGACGCGGATAATATCGAAATTGGGAAATATACGGGCAGTGCGCTTGCGGGTAAAACGATTAATATTGTCGGGGATACGGTGCGCATTCATTTGGTTTCCGACAATTCGGGCAACGAATGGGGCTTTAAGGTGACAAAGGTTGAGGCAAGCAAAACAGCTAATAAAACCTACACAATAAAGTACAACGCAAACGGCGGAAGCGGAAGCATGTCCGACCAGACCATAACCTACGGAGTAAGCACCGTGACAAGGGCGAACACCTTCAAAAAGAACGGCTACACCTTCGCAGGCTGGACAGCGTACCGAGCGTCCGA
>JAMPDT010000122.1 GCA_023665525.1 Butyrivibrio sp.
CCGCATTACGGTAATTTTTTGCCTGCACGACCTTAGCATGAGAAATCCAAGTTACCGCTGCGCACGCCAAAAGCAGACAGGCTGCCGCTGCCGGAACGAAACGCAGCTTACTGCGCAGTCTCGGAGGTGCTGCCGCCTCTGCCGCCAAGCCTTCCTCTGCGCGCGCCTTTTTGAGAATGCTCTCCCTGTCGGGAAGCTCCATATTGTCAAATTCCTTCAATTTTGATTTAATTTCCTTTATTTTCATGATAATCCCTCCGATTTCCTCAGCTTTGCTATCGCACGCTGATACTTTTTTTGTGCCGCCGAAACGCTGATTTCCATAATGTCCGCAATTTCTCTGTAAGACAGCTTGGCATACAGTCTGAATAAAACAAGCTGACGCTCCGCCTCATCAAGAGTACCTAACATATCCAAAGCCTCCGCTCTTTCAAAGCCCCTTTCTTCGATCGGTTTTTCATATGCCTCCTCGAGAGAAAGGCTTTTTTCTTGCCTGCGCACCAAATCAAGCGCCTTGTTTCTCGCAATCGCCAGAACCCATGCCTTTGCGTTCGTACCGCTTCGGTAGCTTTTCGCAAAGCGCGCCACGCTTATCATGGTGTCCTGCAAAACGTCCTCGGCGTCCTCACGGCTGTCGGTAATTGCGAGCGCAGTCGCCATAATCATTCTTGCCATACAATCATAAACTACGGAAAGGGCGTCTGAATCACCCCTCGCATACGCGGTAATCGCTTTGTCGCATATATGTATGATTTTACGTTTATCCACTGCAATACCTCCAACCGAAGCTCTTATAATAACATAACGGTTTATAATCCGATTATCGGACAAAAAACCCGCGAGAATTTTCTCACGGGTCAAACACTGTGTAAAAATTATTCCTCTCTGTACCTCTCGGCGGCGGTTTCGTATAAATCGTTCCCCTCCGAATCAATAACGACGATCACGGGAAAATCCTTAACCTCCAGCCGCCTTATCGCCTCCGTTCCCAAATCGCCGTACGCCACTAGCTCGGAGCTTACTATCCTCTGCGACAAGAGCGCTCCCGCGCCTCCGACCGCGGCAAAATAAACCGCGTGGTTACGGACGATCGCCTCCTTCACGGCGGACTGTCTTTTTCCCTTTCCAATCATTCCCGAAAGCCCCAAATCGAGGAGCCTCGGCGCGTACCTGTCCATTCTGGTCGCGGTCGTCGGTCCCGCCGAGCCGATAGGTCTGCCCTCTCTCGCCGGGGAAGGTCCCATATAATAAATTACCGCTCCGTCCATATCTATCGGAAGCGTTTCGCCGCCGTCGAGAGCCTCGTCCATTCTTTTGTGCGCCGCGTCGCGCGCGGTATAAATTGTTCCGCTCAAAAAAACATAGTCGCCCACCTTAAGCGAATCCGCCGTTTCCCTGTCATAGGGAACTCTTATATGCTTTTCCATCGTAAAATCTCCTTTGCGCCGCTATATAATTCTGTGGGAATGCCTGTTCACATGACAGCAGATATTGACTGCCACGGGAAGCCCCGCAATATGTGTGGGATAGGTTTCTATATTCACCGCATATGCCGTAATCCTGCCGCCCAAGCCGCCCGGTCCGATTCCGAGCTTATTTATTTTTGAAAGCAATTCCGCCTCCAGCTCCCTTAAATACTCCGAGGACGCGCCCTCCCCGACGCTGCGGGTCAAGGCTTTTTTGGCAAGGAGGGCGCATTTTTCAAAGGTTCCGCCTATTCCCACGCCCACGACCATGGGAGGGCAGGCGTTGGGTCCCGCGTCCCTTACCGCCGTAAGCACCGCTTCCTTCACTCCCTCTATTCCGTCCGCAGGCTTAAGCATAAAGACACGGCTCATATTCTCGCTCCCGAAGCCCTTGGGCGCAACCGTTATGTCTATCCTGTCGCCCTCGGCAAGCTCGTAGTGTATTACCGCGGGCGTGTTATCGCCCGTATTTTTGCGAAAAATCGGATCGCCGACCACGGATTTCCTTAAAAAGCCCTCAGTATAGCCGCGGCGGACGCCCTCGTTTATCGCGTCGGAAATAAATCCGCCCTCGATATGCACGTCCTGACCTATTTTTACAAAAATAACCGCCATTCCCGTATCCTGACAAATCGGAACCATATCTCTTCCCGCAATATCAAGATTTTCCCGGAGCTGCTCAAGAATCCGAGCGCCGAGCGGCGACTCCTCCGTCCTTGCGGCATTATCGAGCGCCTCCCTCATATCCTCCGACAGAAAATGGTTTGCCTCTATGCACATTTCCTTTATGTTTTCCGTTATCGCAGCGACATTGACCGTCCTCATAATACTTCCTTAATCCTTTCTAATTGCTGTTCGAGCAGTTTGCGGCGTCTATCGCGATTACAAGCAAAAGCCCCATAAGCTCGTCCTCGGGATTTTCAAAATCAAGCACATAGGTATCTCCCCATCTGAAAAGCTCCTTCGATATATGGAGTATCACTCTGCTTTTGTCGTACACCTCGTAATCCCAGCCGAGAAAATTGCCCTCCACATACCAGCCGTTGTAATCTATATTGTATCTTGGCTTAAAAAAACTGAATTCCTTTTTGATCGTTCCGACGCTTCTCCCAAATATTTCAACCTCAAACTCAGGCAAAAATCTGAAAAGCCTTTGGTACACCCCGCCAACCTCCCTGTTGTCGGCGGCATAGACATGAATTTGGTGTCCCCATGTAAAAATTTCCGCCTTGACAAAATATTTTGCCGAGCCGCTCTCGTCGTATATGTCGTAGGTATCCGTCCATGAAAAAACCCGTTGTTTTATTAAAAGCTTCATATTCAACCTCACAAACAGGGCCGCAGCAGACCAAGCTGTTGCAGCCCGTTTTATCGGAAAATTACTTTTCGGCGTCCTCGTCCGCTTCCTCGGCGTCCGAAAGAGCCTCCTCCCTGACCTTGGCGACCTTGGCAACCCTTACGCCCTTGTCAAGATTAATAAGCTTTACTCCCGAGGTTATTCTTCCGAGCGTGGAAATTCCGCTTACCTCTATGCGGATAATGATTCCCTCCGTCGTAATAAGCATAATTTCGCGCGTACTGCTTACCGCCTTAACGCCGATTACGTTGCCGGATTTTTCGTTAATCCTGTAACACTTTATGCCCTTTCCGCCCCTGTGCTGAACGGTAAACTCGCTTGTCGGGGTTCTTTTTCCGAGACCGTATTCCGAAACAATGAGCAGCGCGTCCCCCTGAGAGTCAAGCTGCATACCCACAACCTCGTCGCCGTCCGTAAGGTTCATTCCGATAACTCCCATTGCGCTTCTGCCCGTGGGTCTTACGTCCGTCGTCTTGAACCTTATGCACTGTCCGTACTTTGTCACAAGGAAAACCTCCTTGTCATCCTCGACCGCCTTGACCTCGATAAGCTCGTCGCTGTCGCGCAGCGTAATCGCCTGAATTCCGGTTTTGCGTATATTGGCGTACTCTCTGCTGATCGTTTTCTTGACGATTCCGCTCTTTGTCGCCATAAAAATGTATTCCTCGTCGCGTATTCCGTTCACGGGAACAATGGCGGATATTTTTTCCTCGGGCATAAGCTGTAAAAGATTTACGATCGCGGTTCCGCGCGCGGTTCTTCCCGCCTCGGGAATTTCATATGCCTTAAGCTTATATACCCGTCCCTTGTTGGTAAAAAGAAGTATGACATGGTGCGTTGTCGTCATCAGAATGTCTTCTATATAGTCGTCCTCAATGGTCTGCATTCCCTTTATTCCCTTGCCGCCTCGGTTCTGGCTGCGGAAATTGTCGGGCGTCATACGCTTGATGTACCCGAGATTGGTCATGGTGATGACCGTGCTCTCGTCGGGAATCAGATCCTCCATGGATATATCAAACTCGTCAAAGCCGATTGCGGTTCTCCTGTCGTCACCGTATTTGTCGGCAATCGCGGAAATTTCCTCTCTGATTACCATGAGAAGCTTTTTCTCATCGGCAAGAATAGCCTTAAGCTCATCTATTTTGAGCATAAGCTCCTTGTATTCCTCCTCGAGCTTTTCCCTTTCCAAGCCCGTAAGAGCCTTCAGACGCATATCCACTATCGCCTGCGACTGTGCGTCCGAAAGACCGAAGCGTTCCATCAGTCTTTCCTTGGCAAGAGCGACCGTATCCGAGCCTCTTATTATCGAAATAACCTCGTCTATATTGTCAAGCGCGATAAGCAGTCCCTGTACAATATGCGCCCTTTCCTCCGCCTTGCCCAGCTCGTAACGCGTCCTTCTCGTCACTACCTCCTTTTGATGAAGAAGATAGTAATTCAGCATCTCGTAGAGATTGAGAACCTTGGGCTGCTTATCCACAAGCGCCAGCATATTAACTCCGAAGGTATCCTGAAGCTGGGTGTGCTTATAAAGCTGATTCAGTATCACGTTGGCGTTGGCGTCGCGCCTTACCTCTATGCTCACGCGGATCCCCTGCATATTGGACTGGTCGATGATTCCCGTTATGCCGTCGATTTTTTTGTCCTTGACCAGCTCCGCGATTTTTTGTATAAGCAGAGCCTTATTTACCATATACGGCAGCTCGGTGATAATAATCTCGGATTTACCGTTGGGGAGCGTGTTGATCTCCGAAACCGCGCGGACGCGTATTTTGCCCCTGCCCGTCCTGTACGCCTCCTCGATTCCTCTTTTGCCGAGAATCGTTGCTCCTGTGGGGAAATCGGGACCCTTTACGATCTCGAGAAGCTCCTCTATATCGGTATCCCTGTCCTCCAAAACGGTGTTGTCTATTATTTTGACAACCGCGCTTATAACCTCGCGGAGATTGTGGGGCGGTATATTGGTCGCCATGCCTACCGCAATTCCCGAGGTCCCGTTTACCATAAGGTTGGGGTATCTTGAGGGAAGAACCGTAGGCTCCTTCTCCGTTTCGTCAAAGTTGGGATCAAAGTCAACGGTGTCCTTGTTAATATCGGCGAGCATTTCCATGGAAATCTTGCTGAGCCTTGCCTCCGTATATCGCATGGCGGCAGCTCCGTCCCCGTCTATCGAGCCGAAATTGCCGTGTCCGTCAACCAACGGGTACCTTGTGTTGAAATCCTGCGCAAGCTTTACCAATGCCTCGTAAATTGAAGAATCCCCGTGAGGGTGATATTTACCCATTGTATCTCCGACGATACGGGCGCATTTTCTGTGGGGCTTGTCAGGTCCGTTGTTCAGCTCTATCATGGAAAACAAAATACGCCTCTGCACCGGCTTGAGTCCGTCCCTTACGTCGGGAAGCGCCCTCGCCGCGATAACGCTCATGGCATAGTCGATATAAGAATCCTCCATGGTTTTCTTAAGGTCTACGTCCTGAATCTTGTCAAATATGTTTTCGTCCATTACCATATATGCTATCTCCTTTACGCAATGTGAAAATACCCTTAAATATCAAGGTTCTTGACGTATTTCGCATTGGCTTCAATAAACTCTCTTCTCGGCTCGACCTTGTCTCCCATAAGCGTCGAAAATGTAACGTCCACCTCCGAGGCTGTTTCCTCGTCATAAATAACCTTTTTGAGAATCCTGTTTTCGGGATCCATCGTGGTTTCCCAAAGCTGAGACGCGTCCATCTCCCCAAGTCCCTTATAGCGCTGGATTTTATTGTTTTGGTCGCGTCCGACCTCGTTTATTATTGCTCCGAGCTGATCCTCGCTGTACGCGTACCAAACCTTTTTATTTTTTTCCAGCTTAAAAAGAGGGGGCGTGGCAAGGTACACGTGTCCCGTTTTTATAAGGTCGGGCATAAATCTGTAAAAGAAGGTCAGCAAAAGCGTGCTGATATGCGCCCCGTCAACGTCGGCATCGGTCATAATTATGATTTTGTCATAACGAAGCTTTGTAATGTCAAAGTCCTCATGTATTCCCGTTCCAAACGCCGTTATCATAGTGCGGATTTCGGCGTTGCCGAGAATCCTGTCAAGTCTCGCCTTTTCGACGTTAAGAATCTTACCGCGAAGCGGCAGTATTGCCTGGGTTTCACGCTTGCGCGCGCTTTTTGCCGAGCCTCCCGCGGAATCTCCCTCGACTATGAAAATTTCGCAGTGCGACGGATCCTTATCCGAGCAGTCAGCAAGCTTTCCGGGCAGATTAAAGCCCTCGAGCGCGGATTTTCTTCTCGTCAAATCCCTCGCGTGTCTTGCAGCCTCTCTCGCCCTCTGCGCGAGAACCGATTTTTCGCAGATTGTTTTGGCTATCGCGGGATTCTGCTCAAGGAAATAGGTAAGCTGCTCCGACACTATTCCCTCTACTGCGCCTCTCGCCTCGCTGTTTCCGAGCTTTTGCTTGGTCTGCCCCTCAAACTGGGGATTTTCAAGCTTTATGCTGATTATCGCCGTAAGCCCCTCCCTTATGTCCTCGCCGGAAAGGCTTTGATCCTTTTCCTTGAGTATCTTATTTGCTCTGGCGTAATCGTTGAAGGTCTTGGTTACGGCGTTGCGGAAGCCCGTAACATGGGTTCCGCCCTCGGGCGTGGTTATATTGTTTACAAAGCCGTACACATTGTCGGAATAGCCGTCGTTATGCTGAAACGCCACCTCAACGTAAACATTGTTCTTAGTTCCCTCGCAATAAATTATATTATCGTAAAGCGCGGTATTTCCTTTGTTGAGATACATCACATATTCCTTAATTCCTCCTTCGTAATGGAAGGTCTTTTCCTTCTTGTCGTCGCGGTCGTCGGCAAGCGTAATCCTGAGATTCTTGGTCAGGAAAGCCATTTCCCTTAAACGCTGCTTCAGAATATCGTAGTCGAATACGGTTTCCTCAAAGACCTTGCCGTCCGGCATAAAATGAACCTCTGTTCCCGTTTTTTCAACAGGGCACTCCCCGACTGCCTTAAGAGGATAAACCACCTTGCCTCTCTCATAGCGCTGCTCGTATATCCTGCCGTCCTGCCAAACCTTGACCTCAAGCCACTCCGAAAGAGCGTTTACAACTGACGCTCCCACACCGTGAAGTCCGCCCGAAACCTTATAGCCTCCTCCGCCGAATTTGCCTCCCGCGTGAAGCATCGTAAATACGACCTCAACTCCCGTAAGTCCCGATTTTGCGTTGATTCCCGTCGGGATCCCGCGCCCGTTATCGTTTACCGTTATGGAATTATCGGAATTAATGCATACCCTGATGTCAGTGCAGTAGCCCGCCAAAGCCTCGTCCACCGAATTGTCCACTATTTCATACACAAGATGGTGAAGTCCCTTCGAGGACGTCGAACCGATATACATACCCGGTCTTTTTCTTACTGCCTCCAGTCCCTCAAGTATCTGAATTTGGTCCGCTGTATAGTTATT
>JAMPDT010000123.1 GCA_023665525.1 Butyrivibrio sp.
AAATGCGCCGCAGGCTGCGCAGAAGAATTTTACCCATATATCTTGCAGTCCACGACACGAATTTTCTGAAAAAATCAAGCCCGCCATCGCTGCCGCCCGGAATAAACCTGCTGGGAACGCATATGTCAGCGCCCCTGCGCATGGCGCAGTACATATACCTGAGCGCAATCGGCGGGTGCTGCAAATCCGCGTCCATAACCGCGATATAATCGCCGCGCGCCAGCTCAAAGCCCCTGAGCACAGCCGTTGCAAGACCGCTGCCGTTTTCCCTGTGCTCGAACCTTATGCGGCTGTCAAGCCCCGCAGCCTCGGCAAGAAGCCTCGGCGTGGAGTCGGTGCTGTCGTCCACAAATATTATTTCATAGGGCACATTTTGCAGCGCCGCGTCAATCTCCTCGATAAGCCTTTTTATGTTGTCCGCTTCATTAAAGGTCGGTATAACCACCGACAATGTTTTAACCGCCATATCATAACACCCCGTAAGCAATCCGTATCCGCCTGTAAAATCCCCTCGGCTAAATAACAGTATATCAGCATTGTATAGCTTTTTCAATAATTTATATATTTTTGTCGTAATAATCGCGAAGCTTTTCGATTGCCTTTTTTTCGATGCGGCTGACATAGCTCCTGCTGATATTCATATCCTTGGCAAGCTCCCGCTGTGTGGTTTCCTTACTGTTATACAGCCCGAAGCGCCTTATTATTATTTTCTTCTCCCTGTCCGTAAGCGCCTCCTCCACAGCCCTGTGCAGCACCTGCAAATCGCATTTTAAAATATAGCTGTCAAGGAAATCGCCCTCGCCGCTCTCCATAACGTCGATAATGCTTATTTCGTTTCCCTCTTTGTCCGTGCCTATCGGCTCGTTCAGAGAGATTTCGCGGTACCTTTTTTTGTCGCCCCGCAAAAACATCAAAAGCTCGTTGTCTATGCATTTGGCGGCGTAGGTCGCAAGCCTTATTCCCTTGCGGGAATCAAACGATTTAACCGCCTTGATTAACCCCAAGGTGCCTATGGAAATAAGCTCCATTGGGTCCTTATCCGCAAGCGCGTAGTGCTTCGCCATATGTGCAACAAGACGCATATTCCTGACAATCAGGATTTCTCCGGCACTTACGTCGCCGTTTCGGTATTTTTCAAGATATTCCGTTTCTTCCTTGGCGGAAAGCGGCTTTTCAAAAGTTTTCAAAGAAATACCCAACCCCAAATATGCATTTAATACATATTATGCCGGATTCGGTTCTTCGTGCCTGTCACTCTTGCTTTCTTCTCAAAATATCAAAGCTGTCAAGCCTTTCTCCGAGGTCGATGTAAAGCTTCTGTCTCGGGTGCGGCGCGCTCAAAACGGCTCTGCCGTCCTCGTCGGTTATCCCCCTTACGGTAAGACTCAGGTTGGTCCCGTTCGGCTTCATAAGCTCGATTTCCTCGCCCACGGAAAACTTATTGCGCTGCTCTATGCTGTAACGCCCGTCCGCCTCCTCGCGAACGATCCCCAAATAGGTATATTCCTTGACATAGGTGTTGCTGTCGTATATCTGCGCCTCGCTGTCGGGCTTCCCGAAAAAAAAGCCCGTGGTGTACCTGCGGTAGGTGCATTTTGCGATTTCCTCTTTGTAAAAAGGAAGCCTCTCCCGATAAAGCTCCTCGCTTTTCAGGTAATCGTCGATTGCGAGTCTGTAAGTTCTCGCAACCGCAGCGACATAGAGAGCGGTTTTCATTCTGCCCTCCACCTTAAAGCTGTCGATTCCCGCCTCGACCAGCTCCGGGATATGCTCAATCATGCATAAATCCTTTGAGTTGAAAATATATGTGCCGCGCTCGTTCTCATATACGGGCATATATTCGCCCGGTCTTGATTCCTCCATAAGATAATACTGCCAGCGGCACGGGTGCGTGCAGGCTCCCCTGTTCGCGTCCCTTCCCGCCATAAAGCTCGACAGCAGGCACCTTCCCGAATACGATATGCACATCGCCCCGTGGATAAAGGTTTCTATCTCCAGCTCCTTCGGTATCTTCTCCCTTATCTTTTTTATTTCACCGAGAGAAAGCTCTCTTGCCGTCACTACCCTCGAGGCTCCCATAGAATGCCAGAAATTAAAGGTTCCGTAATTGGTATTGTTCGCCTGCGTGCTTATATGTATGTCCGTGTCGGGAAGAACTCTTTTGGCGGTTTCAAAAAGCCCCGGGTCCGAAATAATAAGCGCGTCGGGACGAACAGCTTCCCCGAGCTGCCTGAAATATTCCTCCGCCGCCTCCAAATCGGAGTTGTGCGCAAGTATATTAGCGGTGACATAGACCTTCACCCCGCGCGAATGCGCGAAGCGGACGCCCTCCGCCATCTCCTCCAATGTGAAGTTTTTCGCTTTCGCCCTCAGTCCGAACGCCTCGCCGCCGATGTATACGGCGTCCGCGCCGTATACGACCGCAATCTTAAGCACCTCGAGCGAGGACGCCGGGATAAGCAGTTCTATATCTTCTCTTCTCATATTTATTTAAGCTCCCTCAAAACCCGCGCGGCTTCGCCGAATGGAGCCCTTTACAGTCTCACGCTGAGCGCCGCTCCGTCGCCGATTGGGATTATCGAGGTTTGCAGCTCCTTGCAGTGAGTTACCTCGTACAAATATTCCCTCATTCTCTCGTATATGGTACGGTTGCGGCGCGTTACGCCGAAGCGGGGCTTCGTTATTTCTCCCTCCTGGAGCACATTGTCGGTGACAAGAAGCCCTCCCCGCTCCAAAAGCCTTATAATATCGGGGAGTATCGCTATGTACTGCGCCTTCGCCGCGTCCATAAAAATAAAATCGTATTCTCCCGAAAGCTCCCTGAGGATATGCGCCGCGTCGCCCTCCAAGAGCGTTATAACGTCCTCCTTACCGGCGCGGCGGAAATTTTCCTTTGCCGCCGAAATCCTCGGAGCGTAGTTTTCTATTGTGGTTATATGAGCGTCCCCGCCGATGCTTTCGCTCATAAGCAGCGCCGAATAGCCGACCGCCGTGCCTATCTCAAGTATTCTACGCGGTCTTTTAAGCGCCAGCAGCGTTTTAAGAAAAGCTCCCATCTCCCTGCGTATTACGGGAACAAGAGCCTCCCTTGCCTCCTTTTCGATTGACCTGCACAGGCCGCTCTCCCCCTTGTCAAAGGAATTGATAAAGGAAACTATGTTTTCGTTTACTATGTCCTGCAAAATTAACCCCCTGTCGCGGTTTCGGGCACCACCGAAATGGCGGCGAGTATTTCCGAGGGCGTCATGCCTGTGTTAAGCCTGTACGTTCCGGGCGTAAACTTCATATAGTAGTCGGACAGCATTGTCTGCGCCCGAAAAAGCCTTGCGTCCTCGATAAGTCCCGCCGCCTTCAGAAGCTCCGCCACTCCCTCCGTCGTGTAGCCGTCGGGAATCGTTATTTCGACCTCCCGCGCGTCAAGCTTCGAGGTCATGGATTTTTCGTCAAAAATATCCTTGCCGAAAGAAAACGCCGTTCTTCCGACGAAATAAAGTCCCATCGCCACAATCACAAATATAAGCGTGCGGCAGGACACGGACAGTATGGTGCTCGCCAGTTTTCTGCTTTCCATATCCAAACCTCCGATAGCGCCCAATCAGTCCAAAAACTGATTGTCGAAATCTATTTCAGAAATTATGATCCTGTTAATATCCTGCAAAAGCCTTCCGAGACTGACCTCCGCGTCAAGGAACTCATTCACGAGCGGATTGGCTCTCAGCCTTCTCGACTCGGCGGCAAACGCGGAGTATTCGTCATAGGTCATTCTCCCGCCCCCGCTGTTCTGCCTTTGAAAATTGTTGCGCCTTAAATTGTTCACCTGCCCGTAAAGCTCCGGCTGCTCCCGAAGCTCCTCAAGCTTCTGTCTGTATAAGGTATATTCGCCGCTCTGCCTGATCGCCACCGAAAGCTGCTTTGCAAGGCTGTCGGTTTCCCTTATTCCCGAAAACTCTAATCCTTCGTCCATCATCTTCACCTCCGAATTACGGCTGCCCGAAACCTATGAAACCTCCATAATTATCGGAAGAATCATCGGCGTTCTTTTCATTTTTTTCCAAATATAGTCGCCCAAGCGGTCCTTTATTTCGCTTTTGATTTTCGACCAGTCGGAAACTCTGCTGTCAAGGCATTTTATGACCGCCTCGTATACGACGGTCGTCGCGTCGTCTATAAGCATTTCCGATTCGCGCACATAGACGAAGCCCCTTGTCACAATGTCGGGTCCCGCCAAAAGCTCGTTGGTTTCACCGTCGAGCGTAAGCACCACGATTATTATTCCGTTTTCGGCAAGCGTCTGCCTGTCGCGCAGGACGATGTTCCCCACGTCGCCGACGCCGAGCCCGTCAACCATAAGGCTTCCCGAATGGACCGTCCCCGCAATCTGCGCCCTTTCCTCCGAAAGCTCAAGCACGTCGCCCGAGGATAATATAAAAATATTCTCCTTTTCGATTCCCATGCTCTCGGCAAGCTCCGCGTGCTTCACAAGATGCCTGTACTCGCCGTGGACGGGCACGGCGTATTTGGGCTTTAATATCGAATAGATAAGCTTTATCTCCTCCTGAGAGGCGTGCCCCGACACGTGCGTGTCCTGAAAAATAACCTTCGCGCCCTTCATTGAAAGCTCGTTTATAACTCTCGCCACGGATTTCTCGTTGCCGGGAATCGGCGTCGCGCTGACAATTATAACGTCCCCGGGCTTGATTGTAACCTTCTTGTGTATCGACGCCGCCATTCTCGAAAGCGCCGCCATCGACTCTCCCTGACTTCCCGTCGTGATGATCGTAACCTTGTCGTCGGGATATTTTTTGATCTCCTCGGTGTCGATAAGCGTTCCCTCGGGTATGTTTATATAGCCCAGCTCCGTGGCAACGTTTATAATATTGACCATGCTCCGCCCCTCGACGGCGACCTTTCTTTCGTGGTCGCACGCGGCGTTTATTATCTGCTGCACCCTGTCCACGTTGGAGGCAAAGGTAGCCACGATAATTCTCCGCTTGGCGTTGTCGTCAAAAATCGTCTGAAAGGTTTTGCCGACGGTCTTTTCGGACATGGTATAGCCGGGTCTCATAATATTGGTGCTGTCGCACAGAAGCGCAAGCACGCCCTTTCTGCCGAGCTCGCCGAAACGCTGCAAGTCTATCGGCTCGCCGAACACAGGCGTATAGTCCACCTTGAAATCGCCCGTATGCAGAATCACTCCCGCGGGCGTGTGTATCGCAAGCGCCGCGGAATCGGCTATGCTGTGGTTCGTCCTTATAAATTCTATCCTGAATTTTCCGAGAGTTATGCTCTGCCCGTAGGAAACCACCTTGCGCTTGGTCGAGGCGAGCAGATTATGCTCTCTGAATTTCGTTTCGATTATTCCCATCGTAAGCTTTGTCGCGTATATGGGCCTGTTTACCTCCTTGATAACGTAGGGAAAAGCGCCTATATGGTCCTCGTGCCCGTGCGTTACCACAAAGCCCTTTACCTTGTCGAGATTTTCCTTTAAAAACGTCACGTCGGGTATTACCAAGTCTATTCCCAGCATATCGTCGTCGGGAAAGGACAAGCCGCAGTCCACAACAATAATACTGTCCTCATACATGAAGGCAGTCATGTTCATTCCAATCTGTTCAAGACCTCCCAGCGGGATAATCTTGACACTTCCGTTTTCTTTTATTTGCAAAATGTTACCTCCTCGTCGTCAAACATTTCGGAGAAAACCCCTGCAAGCGCGTTAAGCTCGTCCTCGTCCTCGACGAACTCATACACAGCCATAGGCTCCTCCGCCTTTGATACATCCTTTAAAATATATGCCTCCGCATCTTCATTCTCATCCTTTGTCTCGGTCACGAGCAGATAATCCACGCCGCTTATCTTGGTCTGCTCCACCACATAAAACTCTATTTGTTCTCCGTCCTTTGCCGTAATAGTAATTTTATCCATTATCCGCCTCTCCTAAACATTCGCGCGGCTCCGACCCAAAGCGAACGCTGTCCAGATACCCGCGCAAAATAAACTCGGCGGCGAGCATATCCACATATTCGCCGCGCCGCGCCGCCTTTATCCCCGCTTCCCTCATCGCCGTATCCGCGGCAACCGTGGTAAGGCGCTCGTCCCACATTACAACCCGAAGCCCCGTCCTGCGCTCAAGCATAGCCTTGAACTCAAGCGTTTTCTCCACCCGCTCCCCGCAGGTGTTATTCATATTTTTGGGCAGTCCCAGCACGATAAGACCCACACCGTACTCCGCTATAAGCTCCTCAAGCCGCGCCACGGTGCGCCTAAGCTTGTTTTCCGACTCTCGGCGCACAATTTCAAGCCCTTGAGCGGTTATTCCCAAGGGGTCGCTCACAGCCACGCCCACCGTTCTGCTGCCGTAGTCAAGTCCGAGTATCCTCATATCAAAGGCCCTTGGCTTCAATGTAATATTTCAGCATTTCCTCAACCAGCTCGTCCCTCTCCGCCTTCATTATCAGACTTCTCGCGTTCCTGTGACTCGTTATATACGTGGGGTCGCCTGACATAATATAGCCCACAATCTGATTCACGGCGTTGTAGCCCTTCTCCGTAAGCGCCGCGTATACCTGCTCGATTATATCGGAAACCTGAACCGCCTGCTCCTGCTGTACCTTAAAAAACTGTGTGTTGTTCATCTCTGTCATCCGAACTCGCATTCCTTTCCATTATATATATAATAATATAAAAATCAAATTTCGGCAACACCAATTACCATTTCTTTTCCAAGCAGTCCCAAAATCCTTACGCTTACGATACGATTCGGCGCAAGCGTGTTTTCGGCGTTCTCAACGGCGACCCGCACATATGTATCGGTAAAGCCCGCAAAATATTTTTTTCCCTGAACGGTAAGCTCCTCCTCAAGCAGCACTTTGACGCTTCGCCCTATATATTTTTTGCGGTAATCAAGCGACAGCTCGCCGCCGAGCTCAAGCAGAGCCTCGCTTCTTTCGTTCTTTACGCTCTCCGCCACCTGTCCGTCCATTTTGTCCGCGGCGGTTCCCCTGCGTCTTGAATACTTGAAAACATGAAGCTCGTAAAATCCGATTTTTTTGACAAACTCCACGGTTTCGCGAAACTCCTCCTCGGTTTCCCCCGGAAAGCCCACGATAACGT
>JAMPDT010000124.1 GCA_023665525.1 Butyrivibrio sp.
ACAACGTCGCACCTGATCATAAAGGGCGGAACGCAGTAGGTAAAGCCCCTGTCAATCATAAAATCTCTCGCGTATGCGATGACAGCCGAATGAAGCCTGGCAATATCTCCCATAAGGTAATAAAAGCCGTTGCCCGCAACCTTCCTCGCGCTGTCCAAATCTATTCCCTCAAAGGACTCCATTATGTCCGAATGGTACGGAATCTCATAATCGGGAACAACCGGCTCGCCGTATCTGGTTATCTCGACATTTTCGCTGTCGTCTCTGCCGACGGGAACGCTTGCGTCGATTATGTTGGGAATGGTCATCATAATTTTCCTGACCTTTTCCTCAAGCTCCGGCTCCTTCGCTTCAAGCTTGGCAAGCCTTTGGGAATTGGCGGCTACAAGCCTTTTAACCTCCTCCGCCTCCTCCTTTTTGCCCTGTCCCATAAGCGCTCCAATCTGCTTGGAAAGCTTATTGCGCTCGGCTCTGAGCTTATCCGCCTCCTGCTTCGTGGCTCTTGACTCCTCGTCGAGGGCTATAACCTCGTCAACCAAGGGGAGCTTGGAATCCTGAAATTTCTTTTTAATATTTTCCTTAACAATATCGGGATTTTCCCTGACAAACTTCATATCGAGCATTTAATTTATTCCTCCTGAATCAGTCTATCGTATCTATAATAAACACCGTAAGGTGTTCGGTAAGGTCCTTTATCACCTCTTCGGTGCATTCCTGCCCGTCCGAGGTCCTAAGCACCTTGATGATCGGGCGGTCGGGAAGCTTGTGGTTCTGACCCAATATAAGAGCCACCTCTCCCTCGTTTGTCAGAACCGTACTTCCGTTGGGGAACCACGCAATATCATTCATGATACCCGTGGTCATTCTGTAATCGAAAAGCGCCGCGCCGTTGGTTCTGAAATACTCGACAACCTCGTAAACCTTATGGCGTTCATAGCCGATTCCGTTCACAAGCTCGTCAAAATGATCGCAAATCGCCACAAGCTTTACCTCGTCGGTAAGCCTTTCCTCCGTCTTGTGAAAAGGATAGCCGCTGCCGTTCATTCTCTCATGGTGGGACAAAACAATAAGCTTTGTCATTTCCTCCATCCATTTAAAGCTTTGCAGCATTTGGTAGCCCGATATGACGTGCTTTCTGTAATTGAGCTTATCCGCCGCGGGCATAGTGTCCATTTCGACATTCTCGTAAGGAACCGTCACCTTTGTAAGACCTATATCGTGAAGCAGCGCACCCTCCGTAACACATCTTAGCTGATGCTCCGAAAAGCCCTCCTTTATGCCCATAATCGCGGACAGTGAGGCAACGTTCAGCATATGCGAATAAAGCTCGCCGCTGTTTCTCTTAATATCTACCATACAGCTTGCAACGTCCACATTATTTACAACGTTTTTTATTATATTGACTGCTGTTTCTTCAATTATCTTAAAATCTGAGTCCTCGCCCATTCTCAGCCGTCTGTGAACCGCGTCCTTGATTTGAACAACGCTGTCCTTTTCTATCGTTTCGATAGTGTATAAAATACTCTCCTTGACAACATCGTCCCTTATGCATATTTCCTCTATATTATTGTCAATAAGCTTGGATATATGCTCTGAATTAAGAACCGCACCCTCATACAAAAGAACACTGCCGCTCTTTCCCATTATAACCTCGGCAAGCGTTTCGCCTTCTGCGGCGTCCTTCACCTTTATTTTTTTCAAAATAATCACCTCGCCCTATAATAATCAGTCGGTCATTGTACTGTCACTGTTGATTGCCTTTTCCAAGGCCTTTTTTTCTTCTTCTCCTAAGGTTATGTACGACTCTCCCTTTACTATTTCCTTTGCGTATGTATAACAGCCCTCTCTGCTGTGTATGGCGTTTATCACATATCCGTTGTTGCTCTTGTCAAGCATTGCCAGCGCAAAGCTCAGCTTGCCGCCCATCTCGTTGAAGGCATCGTATTTGACAATCCCGACTTTCTTATAGACCGAAACCATCTCCTCCTCTATGCTTGACAGCCTTTTGTTATGCTTTCCGGCGGTTTTCTTAAGCTCGTCTATCTCGGAAAATCTGGTCGTCATCACCGATTCAAGCGATTTGGTATCCTCTCCCACCATAAATTTATCCATACGCGCGCCGAGCTTTTTTATTTTACTCTGCAAAACAATTATTATAACCAAAAGTATCACCGCAAATGCGGCAAGTCCCAAAACCGCATACAGAGTTTCAAATTGGAACAATCCAAAAAAATCCAGCACTGCCTGTACCTCCCCTTATCTCGCGGACAGCAAATCCACAATCCGCTCAAAATCATCCTTTGAATAATATTCTATTTCTATTTTACCCTTATTATTATCTTTATTCTTTATTATAACCTTTGTCCCCACCGACGCCTTAAGCTTTTCCTCCGCGTCCCTATATACAAAATCGTATTCGGGAAGCTTGACGGGCTTCACTGTCTGCGGCTTGCTCAGTGATTTGACAAGCTTTTCGGTTTCTCTTACGCTGAGCTTTTCATCAAATATCTTCATAGCGAGAGTAAACTGACGCTCTCCGTCCTCCACTCCCAAAAGCGCCCTTGCGTGCCCGCCGGAAATCATCGCGTCTATCACCATTTTCTGCACACGCTCGTCAAGCTTAAGCAGCCTCATGGAGTTGGTGATCGTCACTCGGCTTTTGGACACGCGCTCCGCCACCTCGTCCTGCTTTAGGTCGTATTCCTTTATGAGCCGCTGATACGCCAGCGCCTCCTCAATGGGATTCAAATCCTCCCTCTGAAGATTCTCTATGAGGGCAACCTCCATAATTTCCCTGTCGCCAAAATCCTTAATTACGACGGGAACCTCCTTAATCCCCGCCATCTTTGCGGCGCGCCAGCGACGCTCTCCGGCAACTATTTCATAATAATTGTCCCGTTTTTTAACAATTATCGGCTGAATTATACCGTACTGCTTTATTGACTCCGAAAGCTCCAGCAAGGAGTCCTCATCAAAATTGCGGCGCGGCTGTTCCCTGTTAGGCTCTATCTCGTTAATTTTAAGGACGACCTCCGCAGGCTCCTTAACTATAATTTTTTCAACCACCTTGGGCTTAGCGGCGGTTCCCTTTTCTCCCTCAGGTATAAGATTACCCAAGCCCTTGCCCAATCCTTTTTTTACTGCCATTCGTCCTCTCCTCTATGCATTACTTCGTCAGCCAGAAGTCTGTAACTCTCCGCCCCCGCCGATTTGGAATCGTACAAATTAATGGGCATACCGTGACTGGGCGCCTCCGCAAGCCTGACATTTCTGGGTATTATCGTTTTGTAAATTGCCTGATTAAGATTGTCCTTTACATTCTCCACAACCTGAAGCGACAAATTTGTGCGGCTGTCATACATAGTGAACACCACACCCTCCATCTCCAAGTTGGGATTTAAGCGCTCATGCACCAAATCTATCGTGTGCAAAAGCTGCGACAAGCCCTCAAGCGCATAAAATTCACACTGGATCGGAACAAGCACCGTGTCCGCGGTCGTCATGGCGTTTACGGTAAGCATCGTAAGAGATGGCGGACAATCTATTATAACATAATCATAATTTTCCGCAATCGTTCCAAGCTTGTCCTTTAATATGTATTCTCTGTTATCCACGCCTATAAGGTCGATTTCCGCTCCGGCAAGATTAACATTTGAAGGAAGAATATCCAGATTATCTACTACTGCTTTGATTATGCAGGTATCTATTTCACACTCGCCCAGAATCAATTCATAGATTGTATTTTCCAAGGCATCTTTATCAATTCCGAATCCGCTGGTTGTGTTTCCCTGAGGGTCAATATCTACCACCAATATTCTTTGTCCCTTTTCGGCAAGACAGGCAGATAAATTTATTGCAGTAGTCGTCTTGCCGACTCCGCCCTTCTGATTTGCAACCGCTATGATTCTTCCCATTTCATCCTCCGCACATCTTGTCTGTGTTAAATAATTATAGCACCTTTCTGTGACAAAAGCTACTGTATTTTACGAAAATGTTTCACATGAAACATTTCACGGTCTACTTTTAAAATGTTTCACATGAAACATTTTGTCTCTTTCTAAGACAATAATATGGTTTTAAGCGCTTCTATCTCCTCTATTGCGCGGAAAGAATCTACTTTTACAAGCTTGGAAATAAAGTCCAGCTTCGCAACAATTTCTTCTCTTGATATTGAGCCAAACACCTGCTCCTGCTTTTTGTAAAGCTCTATTAGCTCCTTAAGCTCCGCCATATTTTTTTCAAGGGCTGACCTTTTATTCTCCTGCTCCGATAATTCCTTCTTATGCGTTTTTAGAAGCTCCTCCAGCGCCGACAGCTCCGCATTTTTTTCTTCGTTCACACTCCCCGACGCCGACATAACCGAATAGGAATTGTCTATTGAAGCTTCAATCTCTGAAATAGTCTTATTGTAATCGTTAATCTGCAAATTAAGCCGTTCAAGATTCTGTTCCACCGACAGCATTTCGTATTTATAATTTTCCTGAACCTTATTTAAAAAATCTCCTATTCTGTCCATACTCTTCTCCTATTTAAGCGGCTCCCTTGAAGGGACTCCCGCCTTGCGCGGATATTTTACCGATGTTTGCTGCGACTTGTCAATGATGACAAATTTTCGGACAAGCTTGTCAGGTCCCAGCGTATATTCCGCGATTTCTCTTATCTGTCCGCCGAGGAGTCCGACCGCCCTTTTTGCGGCTTCAACCTCCTGCCCGCACTCGGCAGCCTTATAGGAAACAAAGGCGCCGCCTTTTTTTACAAAAGGAATACAATATTCCGAAAGCGAGGATAACGCGGCGACCGCGCGCGATACGCATAAATCGTATTTTTCTCTGTACTGCTCATTATGCGCAATATCCTCCGCCCGTCCATGCACCGTTTTTATGCCTGTCAGACCAAGACGCTCAATCACCGAATCCAAAAAGCCGATTCTTTTTTTAAGTGAATCCAGCAAAAGCACTTCCGTATCGGGATATATAATTTTGAGCGCAATTCCCGGAAAGCCCGCGCCCGTCCCGACGTCAATCATATTTTTAACCGACGACATATCATAGACATTTCGGATTGCGACACTGTCTGCAAAATGCTTTATCAAAACCTCGTCGTAATCGGTAATCGCCGTAAGATTCATAACCTTATTTGTGTCTATAAGCATTTTGTAAAATATATTGAATTGATTGGTTTGTATATCGGTCAAGTCAACATTTACAGATTGCATCACCGTATATAAATCATACATTCTATTTCCTCCGCTGCTCCAAATAAACCAGCAAAACCGTAATGTCCGCGGGAGAAACCCCCGATATGCGGGATGCTTGTCCTATTGAGGCGGGAGCATAGCTTTTCAGCTTTTGTCTTGCCTCGATTCGCAGTCCGCTTATACTGTCGTAATCAAGATCGTCGGGTATCTTTTTGGATTCCATTTTTTTGAAGCGCGCAACCTGTGCAAGCTCTCTTGTTATATAGCCCTCATATTTAATATTAATATTTACCTGCTCAATTACATCGGGCGGCAGCTTCGGTCTTTGCGCGTCAAGCTCCGCAACGGCTTCATAAGAAAGCTCGGGTCTTTTTATTAAATCCGCGAGGCTCGTCCCGTTATTCAGAGGCGTGCTGTTATATTTTGCAATGACGGAATTAACCCTGTCCGTGCCTCCGACAATAACTCCCTTCAAACGGCTTATTTCCGACGCAATAAGCTCTTTTTTGCGCTCAACATATTCATAGCGCTCTGCAGTAAGCAGTCCGAGCCGATAGCCGTAGGCGGCAAGCCTTATGTCGGCGTTGTCCTGTCTTAACAAAAGACGGTACTCCGCGCGGCTTGTCATCATTCTGTACGGCTCTTTATTTTCCTTGGTGACAAGATCGTCAATCAGCACTCCGATATAAGCCTCCGAGCGGTCAAGCACCAAGGGCTCCCTTTGCAGAACATATGCCGCCGCGTTGATTCCCGCAATCAGCCCCTGCGCCGCCGCCTCCTCGTAGCCCGAGCTGCCGTTAAGCTGTCCCCCCGAAAAAAGCCCCCTGACCGCCTTAAATTCCAGCGACGGCTTGAGCTGGGCGGATTTAATGCAGTCGTACTCGATTGCGTAGGCGCTGCGGACTATTTTCGCATTTTCAAGCCCCGGAACGGTTCTGTACATCGCATACTGCACGTCCTCGGGAAGGGAGCTTGACATTCCGCCAAGGTACAGCTCATGGGTATAATTTCCCTCCGGCTCAATAAAGACCTGATGTCTTTCCTTATCCGCGAAGCGCATAACCTTATCCTCAATCGACGGGCAGTATCTCGGTCCCGTTCCGTGTATCACGCCGGAATAAAGCGGCGAGCGCCCGATATTTTCCCTGATAATCCTATGCGTTTCCCCGTTTGTGTATGTAAGCCAGCAGGAAGCCTGCTCCTTCTGTATTTCATCGGGGTCCGTGGAAAAAGAAAACGGAACTATCGGAGTATCTCCGAGCTGCTCCTCCATTTTGTCAAAATCAACGGTTCTTCCGTCCACGCGCGCGGGAGTTCCCGTCTTAAATCTGACGAGCTCTATTCCCAGCTCTTGCAGAGAATCCGAAAGGTGATTCGCCGCCATAAGCCCGTTCGGTCCCGTATTATAGCTGACCTCGCCATGTATGCAGCGCGCCTTTAAATAGGTTCCCGTACACAAAACAACCGCCTTCGTGTAATATTCCGCTCCCGAAACGGTTTTTACGCCCTTTATAATGCCGTTCTCCGCCATAAGCTCGGAGACCTCCTCCTGCCTTTTGGTCAGATTGTCGGTGTTTTCAAGCGTTCTG
>JAMPDT010000125.1 GCA_023665525.1 Butyrivibrio sp.
GATTCCTATATCCGCCATTGCGGGATCCTCAGCGACCGCGCAGCAGTCGCAGTCCACGGACATATTTTTCATCACATTGACGAACGCCATTTTTCCCTTGAAAAAATCTACCACCGAAAGCGCCGCGTCCGCCATGGACTCAAGAAAAGCGTCATGGTCCGCGCTCCACATCTCCTCGGGCTTGCCCGCGCCGTGTATATACGCCTTGCCGTGCGACGAGGCGATTCCGATCGAAATATTTTTGAGCGCTCCTCCGAAGCCTCCCATCGGGTGTCCCTTAAAATGCGACATCACGAGCATGGAATCATAGTCGGCAAGATTTTTCCCGACATAATTCACCTTGATACGCGCGCCGTTTTGAACGGGCAGCTCTATTTCCCCTTTATCGTCCATTATATCCACCTCGGCAATATCCGTCCAGCCGTGAAGCTTCATGGTTTCCCAATGCGCCTTTGAGGTATTTCTCCTGCCCTCGTAGGCAGTGTTGCACTCAACGATTGTCCCGTTCACCGCCTTAATCACGGGAGCCAGAAAATCGGGTCTTATAAAATTCTGATTGCCGACCTCTCCCGAATGAAGCTTTACGGCGATTCTGCCCGTAAGCCCCGCGTCAAGCGCCTCGTACATTTTTACCGCCGCCTCGGGCGTAATCTCCTTGGTAAAATAAACCTTTGCCTTGCTCATATTATTCCTCCCGTCCAAAATATCCGATTAAAAGAAACGAGCATCGGACGCCGAAGCCCTGTAAAACGGACCGCGGGACTGATGCTCGTCATATTTGTTCCGAAACGTTATTTAACAGCCTCGCGAAGCTTGGCGGTAAGCATGGGAACAATCTTGTTCAAATCTCCCACAATGCCGTAATCAGCCACGTCGAAAATCGGTGCGGACTCATCCTTATTGATCGCGATTATGATGTCCGACTCCTCCATACCCGCCGTATGCTGGATCGCTCCCGAGATGCCGATTGCGAAATAAACGTTGGGGCGAACGGTCTTGCCCGTCTGTCCCACCTGCAAATCCTTGGGCTTCCAGCCGCTGTCAACAACCGCGCGCGAACAGCTTACCGTACCGCCGACCGCCTCGGCAAGGTCGTCGAGAAGCTTGAAGTTCTCGGCGCTTCCGACGCCTCTGCCTCCCGATACGAGAATTTTTGCCTCGGAAATATCAACCGTTTCGACAACGGACTTGACAACCTCAAGAATCTCCACATACTTGCTGTCGGGTGTAAAGCCGGGATTGTACTCGACAATATTTGCCTTCGCTCCGTCGATGGGCGCGATTTTCTGCATAACTCCGGGACGTACCGTCGCCATTTGGGGTCTGTTGTAGGGACAGGCAATCGTAGCGATGGTGTTGCCGCCGAAAGCGGGACGCGTCATAAGCAACTGATTGTGAAGCTGCTCCTGTCCCTCCTTTGCCTCAAGCGGGAAATCCCCGATCTCGAGGGAGGTGCAGTCCGCCGTAAGTCCCGTCGCAACTCTCGCGGATACGCGGGGACCGAGGTCGCGTCCGATAGCCGTAGCGCCCACAAGCATAATTTCGGGCTTGTACTCGTTGATCACACAGGCAAGCGCGTGAGCGTAGGGCTCCGTTCTGTAATCCTTAAGCTGTGCGTCGTCCACAACGATTACCCTGTCGGCTCCGTAAACCGCAAGACTGTCAGCGAGCGGCTTTACTCCCGAGCCGATAAGAACCGCCGTCACGTCGGTGTTCAAATCCTTTGCGAGGTCCTTTGCCTTGCCCAACAGCTCGTAAGCGATATTGCTTATCTGATTGTCCACCTGCTCGGCAAAAATAAATACTCCTTTATATTCTTCTAAAGCCATTTTATTTCACCACTTTTCCTTTATATTCAGATTACATGTTTCTCTTTTAACTTGCCCATAATGTATTCAACCGACTCGTCCGCGGAATCGAAGGCAACCTTTTCGCCCGCTCCCTTGCGTACCTTGTCGGAAGCCTTGGCAATCTTGGTGGGCGAGCCCTTAAGTCCGAGATTAGCATCGTCAACGTCCTTTAAGTCCGCTCTGCCCCATACGGTGATTTCCTTGTCCCATGCGTCAAAAATTCCGCCGGGCGTCATATAGCGGGGCTCGTTAAGCTCCGAAAGCGCCGTGATCAGGCAGGGCATTTTCGCCTTGAGAACATGGTACCTGTCCTCGAACTGACGCTGCACGATAACCGAATCTCCGTCTATCTTTATGTCCTGAGCATACGAAATTACGGGGATCCCGAGATGCTCCGAAATCTGCGGGCCTACCTGCGCGGTATCTCCGTCGATAGCCTGACGTCCCGTTATAATCAAATCATACTCAAGATTTCTGATCGCTCCCGCAAGAGTCGTCGAGGTCGCCCACGTATCGGCTCCTCCGAGAACCCTGTCCGTTACGAGGATTCCCTTGTCCGCTCCCATTGCGAACGCCTCGCGGAGCACGTCCTCCGCCTTGGGAAGTCCCATTGTAAGCACGGTAACCTCCGCGCCGTACTCGTCCTTTAATCTAAGCGCCGCCTCAAGTCCGGCTTTATCATCGGGGTTCATGATAGTAAGCATTGCTGCGCGGTCAAGCGTTCCGTCGGGATTAAACTTAACGCCGCCCTTCGTATCGGGAACCTGTTTAATACATACTACGATTTTCACGGTTATTCACTCCTTTTTGTTTATTAACCATAAGATTAGTTAAGCAATGCGCCTGAGATTACCATTCTCTGAACCTCCGAGGTTCCCTCGTAAATCTCCGTAATCTTCGCATCTCTCATCATACGCTCGACGTCATACTCCCTGATGTAGCCGTAGCCGCCGTGAAGCTGAACCGCCTTTGTTGTAACCTCCATGGCAACCTCCGCGGCATAAAGCTTTGCCTGCGCCGCCTCAAAGGAATATACCTTCTGCGCCGCCTTTGCCATTGCCGCCTTGTATACGAGAAGCTTGGCAGCCTCAACCTTGGTAGCCATATCGGCAAGCTGGAACTGGGTGTTCTGCTGAGCCGCGATCGAGCGTCCGAACTGCTTTCTTTCTTTAACGTAGGCGATTGTCGTTTCAAGCGCTCCCTCTGCGATTCCGAGAGCCTGCGCGGCGATTCCTATACGTCCGCCGTCAAGCGTGTGCATCGCGATCGGGAAGCCCCTTCCCTCGGGTCCGAGAAGATTTTCCTTGGGGATCCTGCAATCCTGGAAAATAAGCTCGTAGGTGGACGAACCGCGTATACCCATTTTCTTTTCCTTGGTTCCGAAAGTAAAGCCCGGCGTGCCCTTCTCAACGATGAACGCCGAGAAATTCTTTTTCTTGCGTCCCCTCTTGTCCTCGGTAACGCTCGTGATGGCGATTACGATATATATGTCCGCCTCCTTGCCGTTGGTTATAAAGCACTTGGAGCCGTTGAGCACCCATTCGCCGCCGTCAAGCACAGCCTTTGTCTGCGCGCCCTGCGCGTCCGTACCGGCGCCCGGCTCGGTAAGCGCGAAGGCTCCGAGCTTCTCGCCCTTTGCAAGCGGAGCGAGGAATTTCTGCTTCTGCTCGTCGGTTCCGTAGGTCATAATGGGGTCGCAGCAAAGCGAGGTATGAGCCGATACTATAACGCCCGTCGTGCCGCATACCTTTGAAAGCTCCTCGACGCACATCACATATGTAAGGGGGTCGCAGCCCTGTCCGCCGTATTCCTTGGGAACGGGGATTCCCATAAAGCCGTTTTTCTGCATTTTCGCAACGGTTTCTCTGGGGAAAGCTTCCGTTTCGTCAACCTCCTGAGCGAGAGGCTTTACTTCTTTTTCGGCAAATTCCTTAAAAAGGCTTCTCGCCATCTCATGTTTTTTATCTAAAGCAAAATCCATGATTATAATTCCTCCATATTTCTTATAAATTATTTTGAGTAATCGTAGAAACCGATTCCGCTCTTGCGTCCCAGCTTGCCGCCGCGTACCATTTTGCGGAGAAGCGGATGAGGACGGTACTTGTCGTCGCCCGTTTCCGCCTGGAGAACCTCCATAATCGCAAGGCATACGTCAAGTCCGATCAGATCTCCGAGAGCAAGCGGTCCCATGGGGTGATTTGCGCCGAGCTTCATGGCGTTGTCAATGCCCTCGACGGAGGCAACGCCGTCTGCGTAGATTCCGACCGCCTCGTTAATCATCGGGATAAGGATCCTGTTTACGACAAAGCCCGCAGCCTCGTTTACCTGGACGGGCGTCTTGCCGATTTCCTCGGAAATCGCTTTAATTCTGTCAACCATTTCGTCGGGCGTGTTGATACCCGCTATAACCTCGACAAGCTTCATTACGGGAGCCGGATTGAAGAAATGCATACCGATGATCGGCCTGTCAAGTCCTGCGCCGATTTCGGTGATCGAGAGCGAGGACGTATTGGTTGCAAACATAGCCTCGGGCTTGCAGATTGACTGAAGCTCCTTAAAGGTCTGCTTCTTGATTTCCATATTTTCGATTGCCGCCTCAACGATAAGGTCGCAGTCAGTACAGATGTCCTTTACGCCCGTGGTGATTTTGCCGAGAACCGCGTCCGCAGCCGCCTGCTCCATCTTTCCCTTTGCCACAAGCTTCTCAAGCCCCTTGACAATCTTATTTTTACCGTTTGCCGCGAACTCCTCGTTGATGTCGCATAAGCACACCTCATAGCCCTCCGTCTGCGCGAAAGCCTGTGCGATTCCAGAACCCATTGTTCCTGCGCCGATAATACCTACCTTCATTTTAAATCCTCCTGTTTTTTATTGCGCGCCGCGTTAAGGCGCTTTATATTTTAAAAAAGCTATGTTATGACAAGAATCCCTATACCGATGACAGCCATGAGGAACCCGTCCATTCCGCGGACGGACCCGCCGTAAAGCAGTCCCGAAAAAGCCATATAAGCCCCCACAAGTATAAACCATATCCCGTAAAGCTTGTACCTGTGGTTTTCCATAAGCTCGGGCAGAAAGAACCATAAAAACGCCGCGACCAAGCTGCTGACAGCGGCTATTTTAAATACGATCTCCCGATTGGTTATCAGCCGTATAGGTATATATGAACAAAAAAACAATACTGCGCCCGCCGCGATCCACGGAATAAAGGGCGGTATTTTTTTGGATTTCATATCTGTTCCCTTCAAACACCGTTATTTGTCAGCAATTCTTAAAGGGTACGACCTTGAGCTTTTTCTCCTTATCCTTTTCAAGGAAATTGCCCATGCCCGCCTTTTGGTCCTCGGTTTCAAAGCAGTCGCCGAAAAGCTTCTCCTCGATAACGATCGCCTCGTCCATACCGACCTGGAGCCCGTCGTTTATCGCCTTCTTGCAGTTGCGCACCGCGATGGGCGCGTTTGCCGCGATGACCGAGGCAAGCTTCTTTGCCGCGGGAATAAGCTCTTCAAGCGGATAAACGTTATTGACAAGTCCGATTCTGTACGCCTCGTCCGCCTTTATGTTGCGCGCGCCGTAAATCATTTCCTTTGCCTTGCCCGCTCCGACAAGCCTTGCAAGCCTCTGCGTTCCGCCGAAGCCGGGAGTGATTCCCAAGCCGACCTCGGGCTGTCCGAAAACGGCGTTTTCCGAGCAGATCCTTATATCGCAGCTCATAGAAATCTCACAGCCCCCGCCGAGCGCGAAGCCGTTGATTGCCGCTATTACGGGGATAGGGAAGGTTTCGATTTTCCTGAAAATATCGTTGCCCTTCTTGCCGAATGCCTCTCCCTCCGCCTTGGTGAGCGTACTCATCTCTCCTATATCCGCTCCCGCGACAAAGGATTTTTCACCCGCTCCCGTCAAAATAACGCACCTTATTGTATTAAGGTCAATTCCCGAAAAAGCCTCGTCAAGCTCCTCGAGCACCTGACTGTTAAGGGCGTTCAGCGCCTGGGGACGGTTGATCGTAATCAGACCGACCGCGCCCTCCGCCTCGTATTTAACAAATTCCATTATTATTGCTCCTTTCCGAACTAATCGCGTTCAACAACCGTCGAGCAGCCCATGCCGCCGCCGATACAAAGCGTTGCAAGACCCTTTTTCGCATCTCTTCTCACCATTTCGTGAAGAAGCGTTACAAGGATACGGCAGCCCGACGCGCCCACGGGATGTCCGAGAGCGATTGCGCCTCCGTTTACGTTGAGCTTGTCAAGGTTGAAGCCAAGCTCCTTTCCGACTGCGATCGACTGTGCGGCAAACGCCTCGTTAGCCTCGATAAGGTCAAAATCGTCAATGCTCATTCCCGTCTTTGCGAGAACCTTCTTGGTGGAGGCAACGGGACCGATACCCATAATCGAGGGATCGACTCCTCCGAGCGCTCCCGCAACCCATGTAGCCATGGGCTTAACGCCAAGCTCCTTAGCCTTCTCCTCCGTCATTACGACGATTGCGGCTGCTCCGTCGTTGATGCCCGAAGCGTTGCCCGCCGTAACGAAGCCGTCGGGGTTGATGGTGCGAAGCTTTGCAAGACCCTCCATCGTAGTTCCGGGGCGGGGTCCCTCGTCGGTGTCCACGACAACCGTATTCTTCTTAACCTTAACCTCTACGGGAACGATTTCGTCCTTGAACCTGCCCTCAGCCATTGCCTTCTCCGCCTTGTTCTGGCTGTTTACGGCGAACTCGTCAAGCTCCTCTCTCGTAAGTCCCCACTTCTCGCAGATATTGTCCGCGGTTTTAATCATATGATAATCGTTAAAGGCATC
>JAMPDT010000126.1 GCA_023665525.1 Butyrivibrio sp.
GCAGGCTCAATCGGCGGTTCGGTCGGCTTTGCCACGGGAGCGGACGCCTGCATGCTTCCCCCCGTGGTTATTTTTATTCCCGTATTGATTCCGTTGTATACGGGAGGGAGCCTTAGTATATCCTCGTTTGTCCCTGTAACCTTATAATTGTTCGCGTTGTAATTGCCGAGATAGCCGCCAACGCCGTATATCCTTAACGGGCATTTAAAGCCGTTGTAGCTTACCTCCACGTCAAATATGCCGTTATCGGACGCGGGGAACGCGCCGAGCGCAAAGCCTCCCGAAAGCTGCTCTGCGTGTCCGTCGCTGTATATCGCCTTGACCATAACCTTGGACTTGTCGTATGCCGAGGCAGCCGAGGGGTCGCTGTAAAAGGTGGGATTTATGCCTGCGGCAAGTCCCGTCATTGCGACTGCGGGGACGGTTACAGTCACGCTTTTTTGGGTACCGTCCGCCTCGGAGCAGGCAATGACCGCGCTGCCCTCCCCGACCGCCGTTATCACGCCCTCGGGACTTACATACGCAACCGACGCGTCGGAAGAGGAATACGTTCCCGACGCGCCCGTCATGCAGGCGCTGTAAGTTCTGATCAGCGTTACCGCGTCTCCCGCGGCAACGCCTCTTTTGCTCAAGCCGTAATATTCCGCGATCGCCGCAGCGTCGGCAATTCCGCATTTGACACGGTTCTCCGGGCTGTTTATAAAAGCCGCGTCGCCCGCGTTGCTCAGATAGCAGTGCTCGATAATAAGCCCCGGTATGCCGCATTTGACCGCCTCGTCAAGCATTGTGTAAAAATCCACCGACGGATCGTCCGTCGAGCCTCTTGCATGGTAACCTCTGTTTGTAAGTCCGAGCGCGCCTACCCTGCCTGCGATCATATCGCATAACGGTCTGACCTGCTCCTTATACGAGGCGTTCACCGTTCCGTAAACCTCAACTCCGCTTACCGACGCGTTCGTGCTGCTGTTATTATGCACGGAAACAAAAAGGTCCGCTCCGAGCTCCGCTCCCATTCGCCCGCGCGCGGTATTGGAATTCCATTCCGCAGAGCCTCTTGTCAGATATACTCTGACGCCCTCATAGGTTTGCAGCTCCGCCTTTAACGCCGCCGCTATCTGCCAGTTTAAGTCCGACTCGCTGTCATATGCGGACGCGGAGCCTCCGTCGTTGCCTCCGTGTCCCGGGTCCACAATTATAACTATATCTCCGTTGCTGTCCCTGCCGTATGCCCGAAGCGAAAGAAGCGCCGTTACTGCCGTTACTGCGATTACCCCAAGCAAAAGCCTTCCGAGATTTTTCATCTGTATCTCCTCCCCGAGCTGCGGCGGCTGCGGTTCCCTCTTTTCCTGCGCCTGCCGTTTTCAAGCACAAACAGTATAATTCCCAAAACAACCACTGCCAAAAGCACGACTATATATTTGACAAGCTTTCCCGATATATCCTCTTTACCGTCCGACGGCTGATTCGGGCCGCTTGCGGACTCCGCGTCCGTCCGATCGACGCTTGAAGCGTCGGTCGGCTCGGAATTTTCGGAAGCCGTCTCCGAGGGCTTCGGAGCGTCGGTCGGCTCCGGCAGCGTTACCTCGGGAACATACGGCGAGGACGCGTTGCAGACACGCAAAAGCCCCGTCAACTCTCCGTATTTTATTTCTATATCCTGAATGCCTATCTTTGCCTTGTCAAGACTGCCCGTTATCTCGACGGCGGTCTTAAGCGAGCTGCCGTCGCTGTACGATACGAAGCCGAACGCATCAGCGAGATTCATTGCGCCGAACTCCGTCATATTTTCATAAAACGTGGGGTCAATACAGCCCGTGAGCGTGACTGCCGTCGGAGGCTCCACCTTTACGGTGCAGTAGCCCGTCGTGCCGTCCGCGAGCTTATAGACGATATTGGTCGTACCCGTCCCCACTGCCGTCGCAGTCCCGTTTCCGTCAACCGTCGCCGTATTTTGGTCTATCGAGTACCATGTAGCGTCCGCTCCCGCATAATTCGGTATCGAAAGCGTTACGCTGCTGCCCTTTTGAAGCGTCACGGACGATTGGCTGTCCGCCGCAGCCGTCCTGCGGCTCAGCCCGAAATAGGTCACCACCGCGTTGGCGTCGGCTACTCCCATTTTTCGGGCGTTTTCTTTATTGACCGTTTTATCCGCGTTTGTGAGAAACGCCGCGTCCTCCGAATTGCTTAAAAAGCAATGCTCTATTATCACGGACGGGATTCCCGCTCTCACGCCCTCCCCGATAAGCGTATAGTAATCCTCTCCCGCATACTGGGTCGATTCCCTTGTCTGCACTCCTCCGTTATGGAGCCCCAGCGCGGCAAGGTTATCCGTGATAAGGCTGCACATTTCGTTCGTCGCCTCGCTGTAATACTTATTGAGCGAACGGTAGCCTATGCAGCCCGAGCTTGTCGCAGAGCCGCTGTTATTGTGAACGCTGATAAGGAAATCCGCCTTAAGCGAGGCGGCAACCATAGCGCGCCCCGTATTTGTGAGCCATTCGTCGTCCGACCTTGTAAGGTATACCTTAACGCCCTTATATTTTCCCAGCTCCTCCTTCATCGCAAGAGCTATCTCAAGGTTGCAGTCCTTCTCGTAGGCTCCCGTAAGCGCCTCCGAGCCGGGGTCCTGACCGCCGTGCCCCGCGTCTATCACGATCACTACGTCGCCGTCCGCGTCCTTCGCCCGCACCGTTTCATGCAGCGCCCCGAGGCAAAGCGACAGAGCCGCCGCAAATACAATCAACATTCCCTGTCTTTTCATATGTTTTCCTCCCAATGCTCCCTCATTAAAGGTTGTATATATACTTAAATATCAGCCGCTTTACGATTCCGATTCCGCCGTACATTCTCTCCCTTACGGTCATATGGATTTTGAGGTGTTCCTCCTTTTGCGCTCCCGTTGTCTCGGCGTCTCCGAACACTGCCCTTTCATAAAGCTCCGCCATTCGCTCCGCCTCCGCTCTTGCCACAAAAAAGCAGCCCGACGCGGCGCGTGCCGCGAAATCCGTTTCGGTTTCGTATTCCTTTCTCACATACCCGAAATGCTTAAGCATTTTCAGATAGTCGCCGTACATTTTCTCAATGCACCAACCCGACGGCTCGTTTTCTCCCGCCGCCTTTATTTTTTCATAAAGAAGCGCAGCCCTTGCGTGCCTTGCTTTCATAATAAGCACAAACGCGAACGACGCGGCGGCAAACACCGCGGCGCAGATAAGCGCGCGCTCCGCAGTCTTGGAGAGCTTTATTTTGAAGCGGAAGCCTCCCTGCGGCTCCCCGCCCGTCTGCGTCGTCTGCTTCTGCGTCTGCGTCGGCTTATCGGACGAAGCGGTTGTCCCGCGCTCCTCGGTGGGCTTTGTTTCGCTCGAGGTAGTGTGCGGCTGTGTGGGTCTTTCCTGCGTCTGCGTGTAATTTCCGGGCGTAACCTCAAAGTCAACCCAGCCGACTCCGTCCACATAGTATTCGACCCACGCGTGGGCGGCGCTGTCGGGAACGTTCTTCACCACGCAGGTCTTTAACTCGCTGGCGGCGATTTTCCCGACCTCGTATTTGGTGTACAGGGTTTCGTCAGCCAAGGTCGTGGAGCCTCCCCAAAAGGCATAGCCCTCGACATACCTCGCGGGAACTCCCGCGCTCCTTAACATCATAACGGCAGAGGTGGCAAAATACGTGCAGTAGCCCTGACGGCTCTCGTTCAGAAAATAATCGACGAAATCCTTTCCCTCGGGAACTCTGCCCGGCTTTGTCGTATAGCTGCAATTTTTTGCAAGATACTCTCTTATGGCGCACGCAAGCCCGTATCTGTCGGAGGCGTCCGCGTTATCGCTTCCTCCCCACATTTCATAAAGCTGCGCGGCAGCCGAGGTATTTACATCAAGATAGGTATCGTAGACGTATTCGCGGTACATCGCTTCGATCGCCTCAAATTCCGCCAGCTTCTCGGACTGCGGATCCGAAAGGTAGGCGCCGTCTATATCCGCCAGTTGATTTTGGTTAAAATCCACAAATTTTATACCCGTTTCTTCGTCAAAAAAATCAAAGCCCGCGTCCCCGTCGTATGCGTCAAGGGTGCCTGTCACCTCGCTTGAGGGATAAAGAGGCATAAATTTGTAATCGGGATTGGGCGCAATATATTTTACCCACATCGTCGTTTTATAAGCGTTAATCGGCATATCGGAGGATAAAATTCCCAAATAATCGGAGGTCAGCGTCTGTGAATGCACTCCCATTCTGCTTACGGCTTCAAGACGTATGTCGTTTTCCTCAGGCTCAAGCCACCTGTCCCCGCTGTAATTCGCGCCGATATAGCCCTTAAGGTAAATCTTGCTTCCGACGTCGGGCGTAGTGACCTCAAGCACGTCCTGTCCCGAAAAAATAAGCTCGTCCACCTGTCCCAGCTCGCCCGCGCCTATTTTGCTCGCCGCCCCCGACGCGGAGTAGCCCGGACCCGAGGCGCCTCCTCCTCCGACGCCCTGCGAGCCGCCTTTCCTGCGGAAGGGGTTCAGCGCGAGGAAAAAATCCTCCAGCTTATTAACCGCAAGCTCGCCGTTTTGGTACCTGTCGTAAAGCTCCTTTCCCCTGTCGTAAACCGTCGCGAAATATTCCGACCTCTGAAAGCGCGCTTCGGGATTGATATTTATCGCAAACGCGCCCGCCAAACAGATCAGCGCCCCCAGCGCAAGCGACGGAAGCTGTACCCTCCAAAGCCCCTCCCCACTCTTTCTTCTGCGCGTGCAGGACATCGCCGTAACCGCCATAATCAAGAGGTACGCGATTCCGAAAAGCACCCAAAAGCCCTTGGGATATTTTTCTAGAACCAGCGGATAAACAAACAAAAGCAGCGAAAGCGTCCACGGTATAAAGGAAAGTCCCGGCGTGCTTATGCAGAACGCATAAAGCGCGGACAGCACAAGCAAGACGCAGTAGAGCGCCATCACCTCGTTCCCCATGCGCAGGTAAAGCCTCGAAATATCAATATAATACATCTCGCATTTAAAATATCCCGAGGTTTCGTTGATTACCTCATTGATCGCTATCGCGCCGCCGCCTATGAGCGCCTCGCGGTTTATCAGGAAAAATATTCCGAAAAGCAGGACGAAGCCCGCCCAAACCGTCCATTTTCTTTTGACCGTATTAAAAAGCGCCGAAAACGCCGCCGCGCATAAAATTGCAAAAAAGACCATTGCGGCGGCGGAATAATCGTATTTATCGTAAAATTCCCCGTAAAAGGACATAATTAACGTCAGCAGTCCCGAAAACGTCAGAACCGACGCCGTCAGAGCCGTATACAGCCTGCTGCGGATATTTTTATCCATTGCGCTTGTCACCCCTTTATCTGCCGAATCTTACCGGCATCCTGCTGTCCCTCGTTTCACCGGGAATCAGATAGTACACCGCTCCCTTTTCGTTCAGGACATTCATATTGCCCACCGCGTTATCGTCGTAAAACGGTGTCACATAGTAAATGCGCCTTTTGCATACGTCCCTGTTTTGGGCGTAAAAAAGCTGCGCGCAGGAGGTATCGTTTCCGTAGGGCTTAATTTTGTATAGCTGCACAAAAAGATTGTATATGTCGTTCTGCGTTTCAATCCTCGACATAACGTAGGAGCTTCCGTAATAGCACACATTGAAGCCCACTCCCCTTTTGGTCAGGGCGTTTATCAGACCGTAAAGCAGGTCGAAAACGCCGTCCCTCATTTCGCGGATTTTATTTTTCTTTGTTCCTCCCGCAAACATATCAATGACAACCGTGTCATTGTCCCTCAGAGGAAGTCCGTAATCCTTGACCATAAGCTTTCCCGTTTTGGAGGAAAGCTTCCAGTGTATGCTGCGGATCCTGTCGCCGCCCTTGTATTCGCGTATGGCGAAGATTTCGGTGGGGTCGTCGCCCGGTCTGTCGGGAGAATACAGCTCGTTTTCGCCGTCGCCGATCTCCGCCGACATTCTGTCTATAACACCGACGTCGGGAAGCTTCGGCTCGACAATCACGTCGCAGGTTTTGCCGATTTTTTGACCGAAGCCGAAAATACGCAGGAAATCAAAGGTATAAGCCCTGCGCATAATAATCTGCATATTTTCACAGTGCGGGCACTTTACGGTGAACTCGCAAAGCTCGGTGCCGCGCGGCGCGCACGCCGCCCTGACCTTCCGCTTTACGGGTCTTTTGCGCTCGCGCCTTCTTTTCCCCAAGGTTTTTATATACAGCTTTACCACGCAGTATGTAAGCGGAACCGCCGTCCTGTTGGTAACCGCTATTTTCACCGTGCATTTGCCGCCGCGCTGTGCGATTATGTGCGCCTCCCCGAAATCGAATTCCGTCCCCCTGCGAAGAATCACGGACACCGCAAGCGAAAGCGCGGACACCGCGATAAATACGCAGTCAAACACATAGGGCACATACGCGTCGCTGAATACGTTGAGCACGAACACTCCGACGGCACAAAGCAGATAAATTATAAAATGCACTGCCACCATTCTTTTTGATTCCCCTTAGCTGACGGCGCGCGGTACGGGCACCGTCTGAAAAACCGTCCTGATAACGCTCTCCGTGTCCGCGGAGGCGACCCTTGCCTTCGGACTTAAAATAATCCTGTGCCTTGCCAC
>JAMPDT010000127.1 GCA_023665525.1 Butyrivibrio sp.
TACTATTTCGACGGATTCAAGCCTTATGGATACATACATGAGGATATTGAGAAGTTCGCGTTTTTCAGCAAGGCCGCGCTGTCGGCGCTGCCGTTAATCGGCTTCAGACCCGAAATAATACACTGCCATGACTGGCAGACGGGACTGATTCCCGTCTATATGAGGGAACGCTTCCAGCAGGACAGCTTTTTTTGGAACATGCGCTCGATTATGACTATCCACAACCTTAAGTTCCAGGGCATATGGGACGTAAAGGCGGTAAGGGACATAACGGGACTTCCCGCGTCGTATTTTACGCCGGACAAGCTTGAGGCGTTCGGCGACGCCAACTACCTTAAGGGCGGGATCGTGTACGCCGATAAGGTGACGACGGTCAGCGCAAGCTACGCCGAGGAGATAAAGACGGGCTTCTACGGAGAGAAGCTCGACGGGCTTATGCGCGCGCGCTCCAACGATTTGTGGGGAATCGTAAACGGAATCGACTACGAGGAGTTTAATCCCGAGACGGATAAGCGAATCGTTCAGAATTACAATCAAAATACATTCCGCAAGGAAAAGGTTAAGAACAAGCTTGCGCTCCAAAAGGAGCTGGGGCTTGAGGTTGACGCGAACAGATTTATGATAGGCATAGTTTCCCGTCTTACCGACCAAAAGGGCTTCGATTTGATCGCCTATGTGATGGACGAGCTTTGCGCCTCCGACGTTCAGCTTGTCGTTCTCGGGACGGGAGAGGAACGCTACGAGAATATGTTCAGGCATTTCGACTGGAAATACAATAACAGAGTATCAGCCAATATTTATTATTCCGAGGATATGTCGCATAAGATTTACGCCTCGTGCGACGCTTTCCTGATGCCGTCGCTCTTTGAGCCCTGCGGACTCAGCCAGCTTATGAGCTTAAGGTACGGCACGGTTCCGATTGTAAGGGAAACGGGCGGACTTAAGGACACCGTCGAGCCGTACAACGAGTACGAGAGCACGGGAACGGGATTTTCGTTTGCCAATTACAACGCCCACGAGATGCTCGGCATAGTCAATTACGCCAAAAGCATATATTACAACAAGAAGCGCGAGTGGAACAAGATGGTTGACAGAGGAATGCTCAAGGACTTTTCGTGGGGCAGCTCCGCAGATAAGTATCAGGAGCTTTACGACAGCTTATAAAATTTTTTTCATATTTTTTTTACTTCCTTTCTTTCTTTTTAAAATCCCCGACGGAGCGATCCGCCGGGGATTTTGCGCCTAAGCGGTAGGCGCGGGAACTGCGCCGCTTATATCGGGCGCGATATTCATCGAGTAGTTGGTATGGTAAATCACGAAGCCGGGAGCGCCGCCGTTTACCTTCTTGACAAATTTGCGCTCAACATAGTCGATTTCGACCTTTTCCTGCGCGCGTCCGACCGAGTAGTAGGCGGCGAGAGCGGCAGCCTGCTCGAAGGTGGAATCGGGAAGCTCGCGCCCGTCGGTTTTGACGATTACATGTGAGCCGGGGATTGACTTGGCGTGGAACCACCAGTCGTTTCCCGAGGCGAATTTGAAGGTAAGCTCCTCGTTTTGGATATTGTTTTTGCCGACGTAAATATGGAAGCCGTCGGAGGAAATATAGTGAAGCGGCTTGCTTTTGGAGCACTCGGGGCGTTTTTTGCCTGCCGAGGGTCTGCTTTTGATGAAGCCTGCGGACACAAGCTCCTCCTTTATCTGAACAAGGTCGTCGTAGGAGGAGGCAATATCGAGAGAGGCGGCAACCGATTCGAGATAGTCGATTTCGTTTTTGGTTTCGACCACCAAGCCCGACAACGCCTCGTAGGTGCGCTTAAGCTTGCCGTATCTGGCAAAATAGCGCCTGCTGTTTTCTATGGCGGACAAATCCCTGTCGAGCGGAATCGTGACGGCGGTGCCGTCGTAGTAGTTAAGCGCCTCAAACGAGGAAGCGCCGTCGGGAATTTCGTAGGCGTAGGCGTTTATAAGCTCGCCGTATATTCTGTATTTGCCGCGCTTGTCCGTGTCTTTAAGCTGCGAGGCTTGCAGGTCGAGCTTTTTGTAATTGCGCTCGAGCGCTGTGGACACGATTTGTCGGAGGTCGGCGGAATGCCTGCGTATGAGGCTTATGCCCGATTTGGCGGCGTAGAAGTCCTCGAGCATTCTGCTCACGCTTTCGCAGGGCGTAAGCGCGCAGCTCGGATAAAGCGACTGCTCCAGCACGCAGAAATCAACGGGCTTTCCCGCCTCGGATATAATGCACGGAGAAAAATTCCCCTCCGAAACGTCGTCCATCGTATTGATAAAAATTTTGGCGAGGTGGAGCCCCTCGTTCTCCGAAAGCTCCGACGCGCTAATGTCCGAATCCAGACCCGCAGTGCGGCAGATATTCTCCGCGGCTTGGGGGCTGATTCCCGTGTAGGAGGTATAGACAGCCCTTGAAAGAGGCAGGGCAAGCGCGCATACGACCGCCTTAAATTCCTCGGCGCAGGCGTCAAGAGGATTGAGCTTATGCGCCGAATCGGGGATAAAATACTCGCGCCCCGGAAGCACCTCGCGCACGGAGCTGACGCTCGCGTTGATTCTTTTTATACTGTCGATAATGCGCCTGCCACTGTCCGTGAAAATAATATTGCTGTGCTTTCCCATAAGCTCAACAATAAGGTGCTTCACGCATAAATCGCCCATTTCGTCGAGATGCTCGATTGTAAAATCTATTACGCGCTCAAGTCCGGGCTGTGAAATGTCCGTTATTCTGCCGTTGCCTATATGCTTGCGCAAAAGCATACAAAAGCCGGGCGCGTCGGGAGGCGACGGCTTGGAGGCCTCCGTAAGGTAAACCAAGGGAAGCCCCGCGTTTGCGGAAACGAGGAGCCTTTGCTGTCCGCCCGCCGTCTTAACGGTTATGAAAAGCTCGTCCCTTTCGGGCTGGGCTATTTTGCTCAGTCTGCCGCCGCAAAGCTTTGCCTTAAGCTCGTTTACAAGCGCGCGTATCGTTATACCGTCAAATGCCATTTGTCTTTCCCCTTTAAAATCAAAACGCTATATTCAGATTATAGTTTAATGCTTTTTGAAAAGCAATAATTTATTGACATATCGGGCGCGCGGTGTCATAATTTGATTTGGTGCAGGCGCGGTCCCGGGCGGCGCGCCGTGCAAATACCTGATTTGAGGGTGAAAAAATGAGCTATGATATTTATCTGCCGAGCTATACCATAGGGGCGGACGCTTACGGCGAAATAAGCGGGGTTTGCCTCCCTTTCGGCAGACGCGCGGCTGTAATAGGAGGCAGGCGAGGCATGGCTGCCGCGATGGACAAAATAACGGCGGCGTCGGACGGAATAGAAATACTTGACCGGCTTTGGTACGGCGGCGAGGCGAGCTTTGAGAATGTGGAGAGGCTCCGAAACGAGAGCGCGGTCAGGGCGGCGGATATGATTTTTGCGGTCGGCGGCGGCAAGTCGGTGGATACGGCTAAGGCGCTTGCCGAAACGGCGGGAAAGCCTGTTTTTACGTTCCCGACGATAGCCTCCAACTGCGCGGCTTGCACGAGCGTTTCGATTATGTATAAGGAGGACGGCAGCTTTTTGAAGCCGTTTTTTTTCAAAAAGCCTCCTGCGCACGCCTTTATTGATTCCGAGATAATCGCGAAATCCCCCGCGCGCTATATGTGGGCGGGAATGGGCGACACCTACGCCAAGTATTTCGAGTCGTCCGTTTCGTCGAGGGGCGAGCGCGTCCCCCACTATATCGCGCTCGGAACGGCGAACGCCCGTATGTGCTACGAGCCCGTAATGGAATACGGGGCGAAGGCTTACGCCGACCAGCAGGCGGGAGTAAACAGCTATGAGCTTGAACAGACGGTGCTTGCGATAATCGTCAGCACGGCGGTTGCGTCGATACTGCTTACGACGGATAAGGTTATTGATTACAATACGGGGCTGGCGCACGCGATATTTTACGCGCTGACGGCGTATCCGCATATCGAAAAGCGCCACCTTCACGGCGAGGTCGTGGCATACGGCGTTTTGGTGCTTCTGCTCGTTGACGGCGATGAAGAAAATTTTGAACGGGTTTTTTCGTTCAACAAAAGCGTCGGGCTGCCGACAAGGCTTGCCGATATTGAAATGGAGCCCGACAGGCTTAAGGAGCTTGTGAGGGCGGCTGCTGCCATGAAGGACGTCGAGCATAATCCCTATGCGGTAACGGAGGAAATGCTCGAAAAAGCCTTTTTGGAGCTTGAAAAAAGAAACGGGAAAGGAATATGAAAAGAATGAGGAAAATGAAAAGAAAAGCGTCATTTATTCTGACGGCGGCGCTTATCGCCGCGGCGGCTCTCGTAACCGCGGGCTGCGGCAAGGACAGTAAAGCGGAGGGCGGCTCCGACAAAATAGGAGTGATTCAGCTTATCGAGAACGGCGCCTTCAACGATATGAGGGACGGCATTGTGGAGGAGCTTAAGGCGAACGGCTATACGAATATCGACGTTCAGTGCGCTCAGGGCGACGCGTCGGCAATTCAGACGATCGCGAGAAATATGGCGGACGGCTCGTATAAGGCTGTGTTTACCATTGCCACGCCCGCTACTCAGGCAATGGTCAATCAGGAGAGCGATACGCCCGTGTTTTTCTGCGCGGTATCCGCGCCTGTGGCTGCGGGCGTAATTACGGATATGGATAAGCCCGACAAGAACGCGACGGGAACCTCGAACGCGATTCCCGTGGAGGATATTTTCGCGTTCAGCTCAAAGCTTACGCCCGATGTAAAGAGCTACGGCTTTCTCTATTGTATGAACGAGGTAAATTCGGTGAACACCGTGGAGGCGGCGAAGAAGTACTGCGGCGAAAACGGGATCGCCTATGAGGAGATAACGGTCACCAATTCGTCGGAGGTGCAGCAGGCGGTTTCGACGCTCGCGGAGAAGGCGGACGCGATTTTCATTCCCAACGACAGCGTGATCCAGTCCGCGATGACGACCGTTACCGAGGTGGCGAGGGATCGGAAAATTCCCGTTTACGGAAGCTCGGCGACAATGGTGGATTCGGGAGCTTTTGCGACAATCGCAATAAGCGACGTTGAAATCGGAAAAATGACGGCGGATATGGGACTTAAGTATCTTAAGGAGGGCAAGGCGGTTGCGGACATTCCCGCGGTTGTGGTGCCCGCGGACCAAACCGTGATAAACCAAACGACGCTCGACGCTCTCGGAATCGAAATCCCCGAGGATATTAAAAGCAAGGCGGACTTTGTAAAGGACGCGGAATAACAATAGGAATTTAAGGGCGAGGCGGCATATTGCCGCCTTGCTTTCGGGAGGAACAAAAAGTGGCACTTGTATACGGCTCCTTGCAGCTCGGTCTGCTGTACGGAATAATGGTTCTGGGAATATACATAAGCTTTAGGATACTTAACATACCCGATCTGACCGCCGAGGGCAGCTTTACCTTCGGGCTGGCGGTTTCCGCGATGATGGCGGAGATCGGGCACCCGTACCTCGGACTTTTTTTGTCGGTGCTTGTCGGGGCTGCGGCGGGCTGCGTCACGGGAGTTTTGCAGACAAAGCTGAAGATTCACCCCGTTTTGGCGGGAATCATAACTATGAGCGGGCTTCACTCGATAAATATTCTTGTGCTGAAAAACCGCGCCAACGTATCGCTTATGAACAAGGATACGCTTTTTTCGGCGGCGCGCGGGCTTTTTTCGGGGCTTGACAAGGATATTGTAAAGCTCTTGGTCGTGCTCGCGGCGGCGGCGCTTGTGCTTGTGCTGCTCGCGCTTTTTTTTAAATCCCATTTCGGTCTGTGCATAAGGGCTACGGGCGACAATCAGGATATGCTGAGCGCCTCCTCTGTAAACGTCGGCATTACCAAAATAGCGGCGCTCGGGCTTTCCAACGCCTGCATAGCGCTTGCGGGCGGGCTTACGACGCAGTACCAAAATTACGCCGACCTCAATTCGGGAACGGGAATGCTCGTGGTCGGTCTTGCCTCCGTGATTATCGGCGAGGCGATTTTCGGCAAAAGAGGCGTTACGGTGGGACTGCTTGCCGCATTGACAGGCTCCGTCATATACCAGTTCATTATTTCCCTGGCGACCAAATACAGTATTTTCCCGACGCAAATGTTTAAGCTGGTGGCTGCGGTTATTGTAACGGTGGCGTTGGCTATTCCTGCCGTAAAGGAAGCGGCGGTGAAGATGAAAACGAGGATAGGAGGCCGCAGGGATGCTTGAGATAAAAAATGCCGTTAAGGTTTTTTCGCCGGGAACGCCCAATGAGTTTAGGGCGCTGAACGGACTGAGCCTTAAGCTTGACGACGGGGAATTCGTGACGGTGATCGGCTCGAACGGAGCGGGCAAATCGACGCTGTTTAACGCGGTTTGCGGTAATTTTTGGCTTGATTCGGGGCATATTGTTCTTGACGGCACGGATATTACATATCAAT
>JAMPDT010000128.1 GCA_023665525.1 Butyrivibrio sp.
CTTGTATTTGCGTCCCTGAAACAGCTCGAAATCTCCGGGCGCCTCGTCGCAGCCCGCGAACATACTGCCCATCATGCACACGTCGGCTCCCGCGGCGATAGCCTTTGTAAGGTCGCCCGAGTATTTTATGCCGCCGTCGGCAATCACGGGGATCCCGTATTCCTTGGCAGTATTGTAAACGTCCATTACCGCGGTAATCTGCGGAACTCCTATGCCTGCCACCACGCGCGTCGTGCATATGGAGCCGGGACCTATTCCGACCTTTACCGCGTCCACGCCCGCTTCGATAAGCGCCTTCGCGGCTTCTCCCGTCGCGATATTTCCCGCTATAACCTGAAGATTCGGATATGCCGCCTTTACCTTTTTAAGAGCCTCTATTATATTTTTGGAGTGTCCGTGGGCGGAGTCGATAACAATGCAGTCAACCTTTGCCGCCACAAGCGCGTCAACTCTTTCCATTATATTGGCGGTTATTCCTACCGCCGCGCCGCAGAGGAGCCTTCCCTGAGAATCCTTTGCAGAAAGCGGATATTTTATTTGTTTTTCTATATCTTTTATTGTTATAAGACCTCTGAGATTAAATTCGTCGTCCACTATGGGAAGCTTTTCGACTCTCGCCTTGGCAAGAATTTCTTTTGCCTCGGTAAGCGTGATCCCCACCTTCGCGGTTATGAGATTTTTGCTCGTCATACATTCCTTGATCGGCTTCGTGTAATCCGTTTCAAATTTAAGGTCGCGGTTGGTAATTATTCCCACGAGCTTACCGCCCTCCGTAATCGGCACTCCCGATATTCTGAACTTCCCCATAAGGTTGTTGGCGTCCTCAAGCGTATGCTCGGGCGAAAGGAAGAACGGATCGGTAATTACGCCGTTCTCCGAGCGCTTAACCTTGTCTACCTCCTCCGCCTGCTGCTCGATCGACATATTTTTATGTATTATGCCTATGCCGCCCTGTCTTGCCATTGCGATAGCCATTCTGTGCTCCGTGACCGTATCCATTCCGGCACTCATTATCGGGACATTGAGTCTGATCTTCCTTGTGAGCCATGTTTCAAGCTCTATCATATTGGGAGTTACCTCAGAATATGACGGAACCAAAAGAACATCGTCAAATGTAATTCCCTCGCCGATTATTGTACCCATTTTCAAAATCCTTCCTTTCCTTACAGTACAGTTATATTATCAATCAAAAAATACCTTGCGGGGATACGCCTGTTTGATTTTGCCGAGCATTTCCTCGCTCGGCGTAAACATAATCTCCGCAACGGTGTTGTCGTCGCAGTGCACCACTGCCACAAAATGCGCGTCGTCCTCATACTGCGTCGAATAGTCGTATTTGATATGATCGTTTACGCCTCCGCCCAAGCGGTGCGAGCCCGCGGGAGCCATGCAGTCCATTTTGGTCATATTGAATCTGCGCAGCTTCTTTCTTGTCATTTTGTGCATAACCTTGTCAATGGCAAGCTCCCCGTCAAAAAAGGAATATTCGTACTCCACGTCGGTATTTCTGAACACAAGATATGTGAATACCGCGGCAAGCACCACGATAACAAGGTCAAAGGCTATAAACGCCGGAAAGAAAATCAGAATCGCAACTATCGCGACAAACGCGAGCATATCCGCGCATACTATCGCGCACCTCGCGGCATAGGCTTTAACCGTAAGCTTTCTTTTTACCAGACATTCAACTATCGCATCAAGCATATTTTAATGCTCCTTTCATTATTAGTGCGCTGTTTTCCAACGCATAACCGAGATACTCGCAGAGCTTATACGTTTATCTCCGCCCTCACGCCCAGCACGTCCTTATATTCGGCAAGCACGGGGGCGACGGTTTCCGATAAAAATTCTTCGACCTGCTCCTTGGAGCGCCCCGTATACTTGGACGGATCCATGGACCTTTGCAGCTCCTCGAGGCTTAACGAAAACGCGGGGCTTGCGGCGATAAGCTCGAGAAGATTGTTGTCAAGTCCCTCCTGCTTAACGCGCTTTCCCGCCTCCATGGAAAGCCTCCTGATTTCCTCATGCAGCTCCTGACGGTCGCCGCCCGCCTTTACCGCGTCCATCATTATATTTTCGGTAGCCATAAAGGGCAGCTCTGCCATTATGTGCTTATTTATAACCTTTTCGTAAACGACAAGCCCGTCAACGATGTTGAGATACAAATCGAGTATGCCGTCAACCGCAAGGAACGCCTCGGGAACGGACATTCTCTTGTTGGCTGAATCGTCGAGCGTTCTCTCGAACCACTGCGTCGCGCTCGTTACGGCGGGATTCATCGCGTCCGCCATAACGAAATTGGCAAGCGAGGCAATCCTCTCGCTCCTCATGGGGTTGCGCTTGTACGCCATTGCCGAGGAGCCTATCTGCGATTTCTCGAACGGCTCCTCTATTTCCTTTAAATGCTGCAAAAGCCTTATATCGTTGGAAAATTTATGCGCGCTGGCGGCAATTCCCGCCAGCACGTTTACAACTCTCGTATCAACCTTGCGGGAATAGGTTTGTCCCGAAACGGGGTACACGTCTTTGAAGCCCATTTTTTCGGCTATCATTTTATCGAGCGCCCTGACCTTTGCGTGGTCGCCCTCGAAAAGCTCCAAAAAGCTTGCCTGCGTTCCCGTCGTGCCCTTGGAGCCGAGAAGCTTCATCGAAGCAATCGTATGGTTCAAATCCTCCAAATCAAGCAGAAGCTCCTGCATCCAAAGCGTCGCCCTTTTTCCGACCGTGGTCGGCTGAGCGGGCTGGAAATGCGTAAACGCGAGCGTGGGAAGCGCCTTGTATCTGTCGGCGAACCGCCCCAGCTCATCCAAAACGTTTATAAGCTTGACCCTTACAAGCTTAAGCGCCTCGGTCATTATTATCAGATCCGTGTTGTCGCCCACATAGCAGGAGGTCGCGCCCCAGTGGATTATTCCCTTTGCCTTGGGACACTGCACGCCGTAGGCGTACACGTGGGACATCACGTCGTGCCTTACTTCCTTTTCCCTTGCCCTCGCAACGTCGTAATTTATATTGTCCTTATTCGCCTTAAGCTCCTCTATCTGCTCGTCCGTTACCGCAAGCCCAAGCTCCTTTTCGGATTCCGCAAGCGCAATCCAAAGCTCCCTCCATGTCCTGAATTTTTTGTCGGGCGAAAATATATACTGCATTTCCCTGCTTGCGTATCTCTCCGCGAGAGGCGTTTGGTACCTGTCCGTTGACATTGTAATCTCCTATCCGCAGCCTGCGCCGCATAATTTATTTATCGTATTCTCCGCGAATATCCTTATTCGGCGGCTCCATCGGGTAATTCCCGGTAAAGCACGCGTCGCAGTAATCTTTTTTACCGTCAATCAAATCTCCCAGCCTGTCCGCGGCAATGTAGCCGAGCGAATCCGCTCCGATATACTCGCATATCTCGTCAACCGTGTGGTCGTGCGCTATAAGCTGGTCGTCCGATGGCACGTCGGTGCCGAAATAGCACGGATGCATAAACGGCGGCGAGCTTATGCGGACATGGACCTCGGCGGCTCCCGCTTCCTTAAGCATCTTCACGATCCGCGCGCTCGTCGTTCCCCGCACAATCGAATCGTCTATCATAATAACCCTTTTGCCCGCGACCGCCTCCTTGAGCACGTTAAGCTTAATCCTTACGCTCGTTTCGCGCTGCGTCTGCTTCGGCTTGATAAAGGTCCTGCCGACATAGCTGTTCTTTATAAAAGCAATACCGTAGGGGATTCCCGATTCCATCGAATAGCCGAGCGCAGCCACGTTGCCCGACTCGGGAACGCCGACCACTATATCCGCCTCGGCGGGATAATCCCTCGCAAGGAGCCGTCCCGCCATAATTCTTGAATTATATACGCTCACGCCGTCGATAAAGCTGTCCGGTCTTGCAAAATATATATATTCAAAAATACATCTCGAACAGCCGCCCTTGCACGCCGACATATCGGATGAAATTCCGTCGGGAGTAATCGTAACTATTTCTCCCGGCAGCACGTCGCGCACAAATTCCGCCCCCACCGCGTCGAGCGCGCAGCTCTCGGACGAGAGCATATAGGCGCTGCCGCGCTTTCCTATGCACAAAGGCTTAAAACCCAAAGCGTCCCTTGCTCCGATGAGCTTTCTCGGGCTCATCACTATGAGCGAGCAGGCGCCCTTTATTATGCTCATGGCATTGGCGACCGCTTCCTCGACGCTTCGCGTTTTAAGCCTTTCCCTTGCAATGTAATATGCTATTACCTCCGAATCTATCGTAGTCTGAAAAATAGCCCCCGTATACGAAAGCTCCCTGCGAAGCTCCGGCGCGTTTATGAGATTGCCGTTATGCGCCAAAGCCAGCGTACCCTTCACATAATTGAGCACCAAGGGCTGCGCGTTCTCTCTCGTACTGCTGCCCGCCGTCGAATAGCGGACATGACCGACGCCTATGTTTCCCTTGAGCCTGTCGAGCTGCTCCCCGTCAAAAACCTCGTTGGCAAGTCCCATATCCTTATGGGATATAACCCTGCCCTTCGGACCGTTCGTGTCGCTGACCGCGATGCCGCAGCTTTCCTGCCCTCTGTGCTGCAAGGCGAAAAGACCGTAATATATTGTGGCGGCAACGTCCGCTCCGTCAAAATCATACACTCCGAAAACTCCGCATTCCTCATGCAGCTCGCTTTCATATTCAATCCCAAGGCATTCAGATTCCATACTCATTGTAATATCCTTTCGGCCGCAAGACTGCGGACCGCGTAAAATCAGGCGAACTTGCGCCCCGTAAGAAGCTCGAACGCTTCCTTGTACTTGCCGACCGTCTTTTCCACGACCTCGTCGGGAAGCCAAAGCTCGTTATCGGGATTCGCCTTGAGCCAGTCCCTTACGAACTGCTTGTCAAATGAGGGCTGGGCTTTGCCCGCCTCGTAGCCCTCCAAGGGCCAGAACCTTGAGCTGTCGGGCGTGAGCATCTCGTCGCCCAAAACTATATTGCCGTCCCCGTCAAGTCCGAACTCGAATTTCGTGTCGGCAATGATTATTCCCTTTCCGAGAGCGTATTCGGCGCATTTTTTGTAAAGGGCGATCGTGTATTCCTTAATTTGCGCGGCATAGCCCGCGCCCCTGCCCGGATAAAGCTCCTCAAGTATCTCCTCGCTTTTCTCGAACGATATGTTCTCGTCGTGAAGCCCTATGTCCGCCTTGGTGCTCGGCGTATAGAGAGGCTCGGGCAGCTTGTCCGACTCCTTAAGCCCCTCGGGAAGCACAAGCCCGCACACCGTACCGTTCTCAACGTAGCTTGCCCAGCCGCTGCCCGTGATATAGCCCCTTACTATGCACTCAATCGGCAGCATATCAAGCTTTCTGCAAAGCATACTTTTGCCCTCAAAGCGCTCATTTCTAAAAAATTCGGGCATATCCTTTACGTCCGTTGAAATCATATGATTAGGCACGATGTCCTTTGTAAAATTAAACCAAAACTCGGACATTTGCGTGAGAATCGCTCCCTTGTCCGTAATTTTATTCTTAAGGATATTGTCAAACGCCGATATTCTGTCCGTGGCAGCTATGATAAGGCTGTCCCCGTTATCGTAAACCTCGCGCACCTTGCCTTCCTTGAAGGGTTTAAATTCACGCATACCGCATTCCTCCGCCTGTGCTTTGTAATATTTAACTCGATTATAATACATCGACTTTTGCAAAGTCAATGTATTTATAGGACAAAAAGTATTGTTGTTTTGGCGCGTCTATGGTAAAATATTGCCATAAAAATTTGTCACGGAGGTTACTTTATGGTAAACAAAAGGCGCGCGAAAAGAGTTAAGGTTACGCTCGAGCTTACGGTGTCCTCTCTTTTCGACCAAGATAACGATAAAATAAACATTGATTCCCCTATTATGGTTAAGGATATATCCAAGTTCGGGCTTGGCTTTATATCCAAGAGCATTCTTCCGATCAACTATTATTTTAACGCCGCACTCAAGCTCGGCTCGGAGGAGTCCACATTGTACTGCGTCGTCAAAATAATCCGCTGCGAGGCGCTTGAGGACGACGAATACTCATACGGCTGCGAATTTGTGGGGCTTGCCCCCGTTCTCGATTACATATTCGAGGACCTTGAAAATAAAAGCTGAGCAGCACCCGAACCGTCAAAAAGCCCCGCCGTCGGCAATCAGATACGATACCGATACGGCGGGGCTGTATTTATTTAACGCTTT
>JAMPDT010000129.1 GCA_023665525.1 Butyrivibrio sp.
ATATATTTGATTTACCGTCCTTGCGAATAATCATATTGGCAATCGCCAAGGTATACAGACCCTCGTCAAATTCCACTCCGTATAAGCCGTCTTTGCGGATACGCTTAATATCATCGGAATTTGCATCGGCAAACATTTTATTCATGGCTGTGACAAGAAACGAACCCGAACCACAGCAAATATCAACAACACGACTGTTTTTGTTTACTCCGGCAAGCTCACACATAAATTCCGTCAAATGCTGCGGCGTAAGCACAATTCCAAGTCCGCTCCCGTCGCCGCCGGAATATTTTATAAATTCATGATAAAATACTCCAAGCGCATCAATCGTACTGTCGGCATAGTCCATCATCGGCTTGATTTTCAGTTCAAGCTGCTCTATATACCATGTTATTGACTTAGAATGTCCAAGCGGAATTTCCGCAAATTTCGTATTATCCTGCAATATTCTGAAAACCTGCTTTATGTAGCTGATACGACTGCTTTTTATATCACTCACAGTAAGCACAGCTTCAATCGCATTCTGAATATTTTGCATTACTGCTCTATACGAGGGAAGCATTGAATAGCTTTTGGCAAAGTCCTTATCATTCAGGGCTATAAGGATCCCCGCAATGAAAATAGGCTTATGCGCCTCAGTAACCTTGATTTCGCGAAGGTAGTTGTGCATATCAATAGCAGTTTCCCTTATATCGTCAAGCGAATAGGCTTTTTTTAGCTTATTGCCCTTTATCAGTTCGATATAGTTTTTGGGTTCAAGAATAATATCACGGGACTTAGGCATTTCCGAATATGTTTCCTGCCCCTTCTGCCAATAAAAGGTATTTACCTTCATATTGTCTTTCTTGGTTCCGCTTATTCCAATCGCAACAACATTATATTCATTTTTAAGATATTTTGCATAATACAACGCTCCGTCTACGGCATACGCTTTAGGATATGCATAATCGGGAGTGCTGTGCTTAGCAACGGTTTTTTTACATTCAACCACGATAATCGTAGAAATGTCATCATCAAATGTTATTATGTACTCCGGCTTCGCCTTACCGCCGCCTCCCTGTGAATAATCGTTTAAAGGACAGTATTTGGGCTTTCCTCCCGCTTGCTTAAGAAGGCTTTCAATTTTATCAATATCGGCAACGTCGCCCTGCGGGAATACATATCCGAAATCGTTTTTTCCGATACGGCATTTCATTTCGCCAAGCGCAAGGCTTTCCGTATACTGTTCGTTCGCCATAATAGCCCTCCGTATTTTACCTGTTCCACGGCGACAAATCAACGTCCTCATCGCCGTCGCCCGTTACCGTCGTGTAATGGTCGCCGTCGCCGATGTTCATGCCTGCGCCGCCGTAGCCGGGGTGCGTTTCCCACTCGTGTCCCGCGGAGGTCGTTTCGGGCTGCGTCGTGCCCTCGTCAATCATCTCGCTTTGGTTCTCGTAGCTCGGGAACGCCCAAGGCTTAAGACCCTTGTGTATTTCCGTCATATATTCCTTCCAAATATTCAAGGGGTATGTACCGCCCGCAAGCCCCTCTATCGCCACGGGCATATCGTTGCCCACCCAAATTACCGTCGTATAATATCTCGAGTAGCCGGCAAGCCAGCCGTCCTTGGAATCATTGGTTGTTCCCGACTTCGCCGCCACAATTACATTGTCGAGCTTCGCGCCCGTGAGAATGCCGTAATTTACGCCGTACTCCATCATTTTGGTGACTGCCCGCGCGGAATTTTCGTCGTAGACGCGAACCTCGGCGCCGCTGTTGTCGATTATAATCGAGCCGCGCGAATCCGTTATTTTGGAAATGCAGGTCGGATTACGGTAGGTCCCGTTATTTTCAAGCGCGGCATAAGCCGACGCAAGCTCCACGGCGGATACTCCGTTGGTAAAGCCTCCCACGCTTGCCGCCTGAAGATTGTCGTCCACCGCCGTTCTCTTAAATTTCATCTGATGCAGAAAGGACATTCCGTAAGCGGGCGTCATTTCCTCCATAAGCTTCCACGCGCACACGTTGGACGACCACGCCAGCGCCTCCGTAAGCGTTATTCTGCCGCGGTACGAATCGTCGAAATTCCTCGGACCGCCCTCTAACGGAGAATCGTCTATTATCTCGTCGGGCGTATGTCCGCTCATAAGATAAGGCGCGTATACGATTACCGGCTTTATCGCGCTGCCCGGCTGTCGGTAGCTTTGGAACGCGCGGTTCAGCGTGTAGCCGTCATAGTCCTGACTGCGTCCACCGACGATCGCGGTAACAAGCCCCGTCGCGTTGTCTATGCACACTCCCGCTCCCTGCGTCTTGTATATGCCCTCGTCGTTGACGTCCTTAAAATCCTTAAGATTATTGTCAAGGGCTGCCTGCAAAAGCTCCTGCTTATCCATATCTATGGCAGTGTGGATCCTGTATCCGCCCGTAAAAAGCGACGCCTGATATTTCGAGTACCACTCGTCGTATTTTTCCTCGTACTTTTCCCTATCCTCGTCGGAGGCGAACTCCTCGCGGAAAACAAAGCCGTCGTGCTCCATTAACGCCGTTGTCGCGCAGTAAAAAACATAGGTTTCAATGTAATTATACGTATCGTCGGACGAATCGACCAAAACCACAGGCTCCTCAACCGCCTCGTAATACTCAAGGCTGCTTATGTCGCCGTTTGCAAAAAGCTGCCTGAGAATAAAGTCCCTCCGCTCAAGCACCGTTTCGGGGTGGCTCACGGGATCGAAGCGCGACGGGTTTTTGGGCATTCCCGCCAAATAAGTAAGCTGCGACAGGCTCAGCTCCCCGACGCTTTTGCCGAAATAGCCCTGCGCCGCCGCCTCTATGCCGTAATAGCCGTGTCCGAAATATATGTTGTTTATGTAAAATTCCAAAATATCCGATTTCTCGAATTTCTTTTCCAGCTCCACGGCGACAAACATCTCGGTAATCTTGCGTTCCCATGTCTTGTCCTGCGTGAGGAAAATATTCTTGGCAAGCTGCTGTGTTATGGTGCTCGCGCCCTCAGCCAACGAATTACTCTTCGCATTGGCAATCATCGCCCTTATTATTGCGGAAAAATCCACGCCGTCGTGCTTATAAAAGTCCTTATCCTCAAGAAGCACAAAGGTTTTTTTGAGAATGTCGGGGATTTGCTCGTCGTATATGTAATAAAGCTGCTTTATTCCGCTCAGCGTCGCGATTTCATTGCCGTTAATATCGTATATTATACTCGTTTCGGTCTGTCGGAAGGTGTCCGCCGTAACGTCCTTTGTCAGCTCCTTCGCGTTTTTTTGAAGCTTACGCACGCTTCCGCCGTACACAAGAGCCACTATCCCCAAGGCTCCCAAAAGCACGACGACAACCGCCAAAATAATTTTTAAAGCTTTTCTTTTCTTACGTTTTCCTTTAGCCATATTTTCTCCCTGTCCGTCAGCTCTCCGCCGTAATCAGCACGCTGCCGTAAACCGAAATAATATTGTCAAACTCCGTTTTGGTATAGCTTTTGCTCGTTCCCGACGTGAAATCCACCGTCGATACGTTATTGCCCGAATAGCCGTATACAAGCTCGTATTTGTGCGCGTCGGTCTTGGCGATAACGGGAAGTCCCTTTCCCACGAAATAAAGAGCCTCCTCGATTCCGCCTCCCGTAAGGTTGATCACCTCGGCGCCCGCCGCCTCAAGGCACGCCATGGTGGAAAGCCCGCGCCCGTACAGCTCCGCCGAGCTTTTGTTTATTCCCAGCACTGCCAAAAGCATATCGGTCGCCGCCGCCTGCGTATTCTCCGCGGCAGTCAGCGTCGAGTCCGCGATACTGCTTATCGTATTGCTCTGCGGCTTGTAGCGCTCCCATATAACTCTCGAGGAGCCGTCCACCACCACGCCGCCGCGCGGGCTTGCCGCCGAGATTGCCGAGGCGAGCGAGTCGGAAACCGTGTGCAGACTGCCGAAGCCGTAAGCGTAATATTTTTTATCGTCCTTCGGCGCGCTGTTTACGATATGTACAACCGAATCGGACGGAAACTCGTACCTTACGCTCTTATACGAATATTTCGCGGAGGTGCCCACCGACACAAGCGATATATAGCTCTCCTTCTGCCTCAGCTCGGTTGTCCTTATATTAATCTGAAGCGATTTGGAGTCGGAGTCTATATTGCTGATAAGCCTGTCGTCCTCCATCTCGACGAGGTTGCCCGCTCCGTCCTCTCTCACTCTCTTTATTTCAAGCTTGCCGTCGTCAAAAATAACTTCGGTGACGTAAGCCCCCTGCACGCCGTACTCCCTGACCGTCTTGTGCTCCTTATCCATAAGCGTGATCCCGTACATGGGAAAGCTTACGTTGCCGTCGCCGTCGGTTTTAATCATCGAGCCTTTCGCTTCTCCGTACACCGCGTTGCCGTCAATAAAGCCCAGCACCTTTATGCGGCTGCCCGCCTCCGCGTCAAGCTCGTAAAGCTCGCCCGTGTCAAGATGCAGGATATATATCTTAAGACAGTCGTAAGCCGCCTCGCCCGTCTGATAAACGAGCATCGCGCTTTTTTCGGACATCGAGCAGGTAGAGGAAATAACGCCGCCCGCAACGACCATACACTCCTTCGTGGTACAGTCCAAATAATATATCGAACCGTTGTTATACATATATAAGATATTCGACTCATTTATATACGCCAAAGTTTCTATATCCTGAGCTATGGACACATACGGGTCCGTCCTCGGAATAAATATGATCTCCTCCGTGCGGTTCTCCTTGGCGTTGTACCCGAAAACGGATATTCCGACCTGCCCCTCGTGCAGACCTCTGTTCATATAGCCGTACACCAGAAAACGGACATTGCCGTCCTTGTCGATGTCAAGTATTTTGACGGCGTGCTCGTCGTACTCCTCACGCAGCCCGTCGCCGCCGTCCGCTCCGAAGGAAAAAATCCTGACGAACTCGTTGTCGGTAAGACTGTAACGCCAAAGCGCGTTTTCCCTCACAAAACAGGTGACCTTGCCCGACGCGCCGTACTTCATCTCGACGTCTGTATCGGAGCATATCCCGAGATACAGCTCTCCCGTGCTGCTCACGGCTTTTTCGGGGGCGAAAATCTGCTCCATCCATCTGTCGTAGTTGTAAACATAGGTAACGGTATCGTCGGGCTGGTTTATTCTGAAAAATTCCTTTATATTATAATCGAAGCTGCCCGTCGCGTCGGTTGTGGAAACCTTATATTTAACCGTCATGGAAGCGGTTTTGCCGTTTATTTCGTTCAGCGTGATATATCTCTCGCCCGTCTGCGTCGGCTTAAGCCCCGCAAAGCCCACCTGCGACAGCTTTGAATGGATATTCACCCTGCCGAGGTTCGTATTGTCGCCCGTCGCGTCGGTTTCAAGCTTTGCCGTTATATTTCCGAGATTCTCCTCGTCCAGCGTATATTCCGAAAAATTGCGGATATAGCTGAGCTTGCTGTCCGTATTCGCGTCGTCCATAATAATAAGTCTGGTGTAGTAGGAGGCTGTTCCTGTTTTCTCGGTGCCGACGTCGATTTTGAGCATATATTCCGTATTGCTTTCAAGAAGGTTGCGGAATTTAAACTCCGCCCTTATCACGCCGTTGCTTCCCGAATAATCCGATACCGTGGTCCTCTCAATCAAATCCTTGCCGTCAACGCTGCGAAGCTCATAGGATATGCCCGAAACCGCGCTCCCATACGGCTTTACGGAAATCTCCAGCCGCCTGTCGGACGCTATCGGAGTAATCGCGTCGTGTATGAGGTTCTGCTCGACCTCGCAGGTATAGCCGTGAAGATAATTGTAATTTATGCCGCTCTCCGTGGTCATATACACGACGGGCAGAAGCGCCTCCCCGAGCGCGCTCGGGTTTTCCTGCGCCCCCTGCGTCCTGCCGAACGTCACTATATATGTTATCGCCGCCGCCGCGATAAAGGTAACAATATATATGCCGACTCTCAATTTTACGCTGATACTTTTCAAAACAATCCTCCGATGACGCCTCTACACTGTATTTTACACCCAAAACCGTCAGTAATCAAGATTGTTAAGCGGAGTTGAAAGATATATTATCGTCCTGTCGTTCGCCTCGTCGTATTCCTCCGCGA